>JBAXEJ010000008.1:0-59916 GCA_037140475.1 Gallionellaceae bacterium | reverse complement strand
AAAAAGTGATTGAATTGCGTCGCGGCGAAATGCCGGAAGTGGTTCTGAACCACCTCTACAAGCACACGCAATTGCAAGACAGTTTCGGTATGAACATGGTGGCTCTGCTGGATGGTCAGCCGAAGTTGCTCAACCTCAAGCAGTTCCTTGATGCGTTCTTGCGTCATCGTCGCGAAGTGGTGACACGCCGCACGATATTTGAACTACGTAAAGCGCGTGAGCGTGGCCACGTTTTGGAAGGCTTGGCGGTTGCGCTTTCCAACGTGGACGAAATTATTGCCATGATTAAGGCCGCAGCAACGCCAGCGATAGCGAAGCAAGAATTGATGGCGAAAGCATGGCGTTCTTCGTTGGTAGAAGAAATGTTGAGCCGCGTGAGCGACGCTTCACGTCCTGAAACACTCTCTCCTGAGTTTGGTATGTTAGGCAGCGGCAATCAGCGTGCTTACAAATTATCTGATGTGCAAGCGCAAGCGATTTTGGAGTTGCGTCTGCAACGTTTGACAGGTTTGGAACAAGACAAGATTGTTGGCGAATATCGTGAAGTGATGGAAAAAATTACCGACCTACTCGATATTTTGGCGAAACCGGAACGCGTGACACAAATCATTACCGACGAGTTAGTGGCGATCAAATCGCAATACGGCGATAAGCGCCGCAGCGAGATCATCACGCACACGCACGATATGAGCATGGAAGATTTCATCACGCCAGAAGACGTCGTGGTGACCTTATCGCACGGTGGTTACATGAAGGCACAAAAGCTGGACGAATATCGTGCGCAGAAACGCGGTGGACGTGGCAAGCAAGCGGCTTCAACTAAAGAAGACGATTTCGTGGATAACTTGTTTATCGCTAATACCCACGATTACATCTTGTGTTTCTCTAGCCGTGGTCGCGTTTATTGGCTCAAAGTGTATGACGTGCCACTCGGTACGCGCATCAGTCGTGGCAAGCCAATTGTGAATTTGTTGCCGTTGGAAGAGGGCGAGAAAATCAACGCAATCTTGCCGGTAAAAGAATTCCCTGAAGATAAATTCGTCTTCTTTGCGACCACCGATGGCACAGTCAAAAAGACGCCATTGTCGGACTTCGCTAACCCACGCAAGGCCGGCATTATCGCCATCAATCTGGACGAAGGTGACTTCTTGATTGGTGTGGCGATCACTGATGGCAAGCACGACGTAATGTTGTTCTCGGATGGCGGGAAAGCAGTACGTTTTGACGAAAACGACGTGCGCTCTATGGGGCGTGTCTCGCGCGGTGTGCGCGGCATGAGGCTGACTAAAGGCGGAAAAGTGATCGCGCTGCTGGTGGCTGAAAATGAAGAACAAACTGTTTTAACCGCAACCGAAAATGGTTTTGGCAAACGCACACCAATCGTTGAGTACACCCGTCACGGTCGTGGTACGCAGGGCATGATGGCGATTCAGACTTCCGAGCGTAACGGCAAAGTAGTGGCTGCAACGCTAGTGAATACTGAAGATGAGATTATGCTGATTGGTACTAACGGTGTATTGATTCGCACTCGCGTTAAAGAAATTCGCGAGATGAGTCGTGCTACTCAAGGCGTGACGCTGATCAACCTTGAGAAGGGCGAGAAGCTCGCTGGGCTGAGCCGAATTGCCGAAACTGAAGGCGAAGGCGATGACATTGAAGAAGATGATTCGGCAGAAGAGCAAAACTAACCGATAGAAGAAGTGATATGAAAATTTTCAATTTCGCAGCAGGTCCGGCCGTTCTGCCGCACGAAGTGTTAGAGCAAGCGCGCGCTGAATTACTTGATTGGCACGGCACCGGCATGTCGGTGATGGAAATGTCGCATCGTGGTAAAGATTTCATGGGTATTGCGGCACAAGCAGAGGCTGATCTACGCGAGCTGATCGCGATCCCGAAAAACTACAAAGTATTGTTCTTGCAAGGTGGTGCGCATCTACAGTTTTCGATGATCCCACTTAACCTGCTGCGCGGAAAGTTGTCAGCTGATTATGTCAATACGGGAATCTGGTCGAAAAAAGCGATCAATGAAGCGAAGAAATTCTGCTACGTGAACGAAGTTGCCAGTAGCGCAGATAAAAATTTTAGTTATGTGCCTGCATTCGATTCATGGAGATTAGATAAAGAAGCCTCATATCTGCATTACACCCCGAATGAAACCATTGGTGGGGTTGAGTTTAACTGGACACCCAATGCAGGCGAAGTGCCCTTGGTGGCAGATATGTCATCCAATATTTTGTCGCGCCCTGTCGATGTGTGGAAACACGGGCTGATCTATGCAGGGGCACAAAAAAATATTGGTCCGGCTGGGCTGACGTTGGTGATTGTGCGAGAGGATTTGATTGGACACGCCGATTCACGTTTGCCGACGATGTTGGACTACAAAATTCATGCCGATAATGAATCCATGTACAACACGCCCCCGACCTATGGCATCTATATGGCAGGGCTGGTATTTCAATGGTTGAAACGTAACGGCGGCATCGGTGCGATGGAGCAAACCAATATTGCCAAGTCCAATTTGTTGTATACGGCAATTGATTCAAGTAATGGTTTTTACCATTGCCCAGTGAGTAAGGCAGATCGCTCACGTATGAATGTGCCATTCTCCACTCAAGACGTCGCTCGCGATGCTGATTTCCTCAAACAGGCAGATGCGCGAGGTTTGGTGCAGCTCAAAGGTCACAAGTTGGCAGGTGGTATGCGCGCTTCGATTTACAACGCAATGCCACTGGCAGGTGTTCAGGCTTTGGTTGATTTCATGGGTGAGTTTGCGCAGCGCAAAGGTTAAATTTTATGTCCGAAGAACTCAAAAAATTTCGCGCACAGATAGATCGTATCGACGATGAGTTGCTGAAGCTATTTAATCAGCGCGCGGCCTTGGCGCAACAGATTGGCCATGCTAAAGGAGCAGGCGTTGTGCTACGCCCTGAACGTGAAGCGCAAGTATTGCAGCGCATGGTCGAGACAAATGCGGGCCCACTTTCTGCACAAAGTGTGACGCAATTATTTATTGAGATCATGTCGCATTGCCGCGCTTTAGAAGCGCCGCTGTCGATTGCCTATTTAGGCCCTGCGGGTACCTTTAGCGAAGCAGCAATGTTTAAGCGTTTTGGGAGTGCAAATCGCCCTGTACCTTGCTCGTCGATTGATGAGGTGTTCCGTAAAGTGGAAAGTGGCGAGGCTAATTACGGTGTAGTGCCAGCGGAAAACTCAACCGAAGGTGCAATCGCACGCACTTTAGATTTGTTGTTGCAGAGTCCGCTCAGGTTGTGTGGCGAAATTATGTTGCCGGTGCATCAGTGCCTGCTTTCGCGTGAAACTGAACTGAAAAATATTCAATGCGTGTATTCGCATCCGCAATCATTGGGGCAATGTCAAAACTGGTTAAATGCAAATCTGCCACAGGCTGAGCGCATCTCAGTGGCGAGCAATTCTGAGGCGGCAAGATTGGCGTCTGAGCAGCCGGGCAGTGCTGCTCTTGCTGGTAAGCAGGCTGCAGAGCGTTATGCGGTGGCAACACTAGCAGAGAATGTGGAAGATGATCCACGCAATACCACACGCTTCTTGATAATTGGCGATCAGGATGTAACAGCATCGGGCACAGATAAAACTTCATTGGTTATGTCAGCGCCGAATCGTCCAGGCGCAGTGCATGATTTGCTGACACCCTTTGCCGCGAATGGCGTTTCTATGACCAAACTGGAGTCTCGTCCTGCGCGCGCAGGGTTATGGGAATACGTTTTTTATGTGGATGTTGAAGGTCATCAAGCGGATGCTAAAGTGGCAGTTGCCTTAACTCAGCTTAAGCAAATTGCTGCTTTTGTCAAAGTGCTGGGTTCTTATCCTGTCGCCGTTTAAATTTTTTCTTCAAGCAAATTAAGCAAATGAATTATTCAGATTTAGCGCCTTCCTATATTCGTGCCATCGCACCGTATCAGCCCGGTAAACCTATCTCGGAGCTTGAGCGCGAGCTAGGAATAACGGGCATCGTTAAATTGGCATCGAATGAAAATCCACTAGGGGCAAGTTCTGCTGCCATCGCAGCGATGCAAGAGGCGATTAAAACGATCGCATTGTATCCAGATGGGAATGGCTTTGAGTTGAAGGATGCACTGGTTAAGCGTTACGGTGTAACACATGGAAACGTAATACTGGGTAACGGTAGTAATGACCTGTTGGAATTGGCCACGCGCGCCTTTTTAGCGCCCGGCGATCGGGTGATTTATTCAGCACATGCCTTTGCCGTCTATGCACTGGCAACTCAAGCGGTAGGTGCGACGGGTATCAGCGTGCCAGCAACGCCAGACTACGGCCATGATTTAAATGCGATGCTAGCAGCGGCAAAAGAGCACAGTCCGAAGATGATTTTTATCGCCAATCCCAATAATCCAACTGGCACGTTTTTGAGTGCGGAAGCGCTGCAGTCTTTTATGCGCCAACTACCGCCACAGATTTTGGTTGTGCTAGATGAGGCATACAACGAATATCTGCCGGAAGACAAACGCTATGATTCGGTGGCGTGGCTTAAGCAATTTCACAACCTCATTATTTCGCGCACCTTTTCGAAGGCTTATGGTTTGGCGGGCCTGCGTGTGGGCTACGCACTTGCGCATGAGCAGATTACTGACATGATGAATCGTGTACGACAGCCTTTTAACGTGAACAGTGTGGCGCAAGCAGCAGCGGTTGCAGCCTTGCGTGATACCTCATTCGTGAAAAAAACGTTCGAGTTAAATCAGCGTGGCATGATGCAGATTACAGATGGATTGAACAAGATGGGTTTGAAATATATCCCGTCGTTTGGCAACTTCATTGCCTTTCATGTGAGCAATGCAAATGGAATTTATCGCCGCCTTTTGGAGCTTGGTGTGATTGTTCGCCCGATTGGCAATTATGAAATGCCTGATTGGTTACGTGTCAGTATTGGTTTGGAAAGTGAAAATGCAAAATTTTTGAGTGCGCTAGAAAAAGCACTCAGTCAACAGCTTAATGGAGAGAGCAAATGATTATCGTAATGGGCAGAGAAGTATCCGATGAACAAATCGGTGTAGTCGTAAAAAAATTAGAAACAGCTGGCTTGAAAGCTAACATCTCTCGCGGTATTGAACGCACTGTAATCGGCGCAATCGGCGATGAACGCAAGCTAGATGCGGATATGTTTACCTCGCTTCCGGGCGTTGAATCAGCGATGCACATCGCTAAGCAATACAAAATAGTCTCACGTGAATCACACAAACAAAATACGATCATCGATATTGGCGGGGTGCCGCTAGGTGGTAACCAGGTGCAAATTATTGGTGGGCCTTGCTCGGTGGAAACCCAGGAGCAAATGGATTTGTCAGCTAAATTTGTGCATGAGGCTGGCTGTCGTTTGATGCGCGGTGGTGCATTTAAACCGCGTACCAGTCCATATGCCTTTCAAGGCCATGGCGTAGAAGGTCTTGATATGTTCCGCAAAGCTGCTGAAAAATTTAAATTGCCGATTGTTACTGAGCTAATGGATGCGCGCCAGCTTGACGCTTTCCTTGAATACGATGTCGATGTAATTCAAATTGGTACTCGTAACATGCAAAACTTTGATTTGCTGAAAGAGGTTGGTCGCACAAGCAAACCGGTGATCCTAAAACGCGGTATGTCAGCAACGATCAGTGAATGGTTGATGGCGGCGGAATATATCGCGGCGGGTGGCAATCACAACATCATTTTCTGTGAGCGCGGGATACGTACCTTTGAAACAGCCTATCGCAATGTGCTTGATGTGACGGCAATCCCTGTGTTGAAAAAAGAAACGCACTTACCAGTGATTGTTGATCCGTCACACGCCGGCGGTAAGGCGTGGATGGTTCCGGCATTGTCGCAAGCCGCCATCGCTGCGGGAGCGGATGGCCTGCTGATCGAAATGCACCCAAGCCCATGCGATGCGTGGTGCGACGCCGATCAAGCATTAACGCCAGATGAGTTGAAAAAATTGATGGGCACTTTGGGCATGATCGCTGGGGCGATTGGACGCACGTTGTAATTGGCGCAAGCCGCTATGCAAAAAATCGTTATCTTTGGCGTAGGTCTGATCGGTGGTTCCTTTGCATTGGCATTGCGTAAGGCCAATGCGGTGAGTGAAGTGGTTGGTTTCGGGCGGAGCCAAGCGACGTTAGAGCAAGCGAAGCAGCTTGGGATTGTTGATCGCATTGGGAGCGATGTCGCAAGCGAGGTGAATAATGCGGATCTGATTTTGCTAGCGACGCCGGTAGCGCAAATGACTGAGCTGTTTACTCGCATTGCTCCACACCTAGGTGCAAATACCTTGATTACCGATGGGGGGAGTACCAAGGGTGATGTGGTCGCCGCTGCACGTGCGCATCTCGGCGAGAAAATTTCACAATTTATTCCAGCACATCCGATTGCGGGTGGGGAAAAAAGTGGGGCGGCTGCGGCATTGCCCGATTTGTATCAAGGCAAGCGGGTTGTATTAACACCGCTACCTGAAAATTCAACGGCAGACGTTGCGCGTGTGCGTCAGGCATGGGAACTTTGCGGTGCAAATGTCAGCGAATTGACGCCACAAGAGCACGACGAAGTCTTTGCCGCTGTGAGCCATCTTCCCCATTTGTTGTCATTTGCTTTGGTGCATGATTTGGCACAACGCGATAATCGCGATCAGTTACTTTCGTTTGCTGCCAGCGGCTTCCGTGATTTCACTCGCATTGCCGCGAGCTCGCCGGAAATGTGGCGAGATATTTGTATGGCGAACCGCGAAGCGCTGCTGCGCGAATTGCAACAGTACACCGCTGAATTAAACGATTTGCAACTCGCTTTAAAAAACCAAGACTCGGCTAAGTTGGAGGAAGTGTTCAGTCTTGCCCGCGAAGTCCGTAGTGCGTGGTCTCATCAATAATCTCAATCCTAAATAGTCATGTCTCAACAAGAATTTCTTGATCTTCCTCCCTTGATTTCTGCACGCGGCACGGTGCGTCTGCCAGGCTCAAAAAGTATTTCCAATCGCGTGTTGCTTTTGGCCGCGCTCGCGCAAGGGGCGACCGAAGTACGTGACTTACTTCATTCTGATGATACCGAACGGATGCTTGAGGCTTTGCAAATGCTGGGCGTGCAGATTGAGTCGCCTGGAGAAAATGCGTATCGCGTAACCGGCTGTGCGGGCAATTTCCCTAACAAAGAGGCGAGTTTGTTTTTAGGAAATGCGGGTACGGCGTTTCGTCCGTTGACTGCTGCTTTGGCAGTATCTCAAGGTCATTATCAATTATCGGGTGTGCCACGCATGCACGAACGTCCTATTGGTGATTTGGTAGATGCCTTACGCCAGATTGGTGCTGATATTCGTTACCAAGGTAATCAGGGTTTTCCGCCGTTAGAAATTTTACCTGCCCAACTAGCGGGCGACATATTGCAAGTACGCGGCGATGTCTCGAGTCAGTTTCTGACCGGCATTTTGATGGCGCTGCCATTGGTTGGTCACACCGTGAGCGTTGAAGTAGTGGGGGAGCTAATTTCTAAGCCATACATCGAAATCACCTTGGCGATGATGGAGCGTTTCGGCGTCAAAGTTGAGCGCATGGGCTGGCAACGTTTTGTGGTGTTCGGTGGTCAGCGTTATGTAAGCCCCGGAACCGTTTTTGTAGAGGGCGATGCCTCTTCAGCTTCATATTTCTTGGCGGCTGGCGCAATCGGCAAAGGCCCTGTGCGTGTCGAAGGTGTCGGGCAAGCCAGCGTGCAGGGAGATATTCACTTTGCCGAAGCGCTTGAGCAAATGGGCGCCACGATTACGATGGGCCTCAACTGGATTGAGGCAAGTGCGCCCACTGGTAAATTGAAAGCAATTGAACTGGATTGTAATCACATCCCCGATGCAGCCATGACTTTGGGTGTGGCGGCGCTCTTTGCAGAAGGCACGACTACATTACGAAATATTGCGAGTTGGCGCGTAAAAGAAACCGATCGCATTGCGGCGATGGCAACCGAGCTTCGTAAATTGGGTGCAACAGTGGAAGAGGGGGCCGATTTCATTCGCGTTACACCGCCTAGTCAAATTAAATCCGCCGCGATTGATACCTATGGTGATCACCGTATGGCGATGTGTTTTTCTCTAGCTGCGTTTGGTGGCGCGGTGGTACGTATCAACGATCCGAAGTGTGTAGCTAAAACTTTCCCTGATTACTTTGAGGTGTTTGCAACGGTGACTAAATCCATTCCTGTTATTGCCATTGATGGCCCTTCCGCTTCGGGTAAGGGGACTGTTGCGCAACGAGTGGCGACGGCACTGGGTATGCACTACCTCGACAGCGGTGCTTTGTATCGTTTGTTAGCGTTGGCAGCCCAGTTGAAAGGGGTTGCACTAGATGCTGAAGCTCAGTTAGCTGAATTAGCAGCGATAATCGACATTCGCTTCGAGGGTTCAGATATTTGGCTTGATGGTGCAAAAGTGGGTGATGAGTTGCGTACTGAGGAAAGTGGTGCGGCAGCTTCTAAGATTGCTGCGTTGCCTATGGTGCGTGCAGCGCTATTGGATAAGCAACATGCTTTCCGCCAAACACCAGGTTTGGTGGCCGATGGACGCGATATGGCCTCTGTAGTATTCCCAGATTCGGTGTTAAAAATATTTTTGACGGCCAGTGCCGAAGCGCGTGCTGAACGTCGTTATAACCAGTTGAAAGAAAAAGGATTGGATGCTAATATGCGCGCCCTTTTGCAGGACATACAGGCGCGCGACGAGCGAGATACTCAACGTAGCGTGGCTCCTCTGCAACAGGCGCAAGGTGCGAGTTTGTTAGATACAACCTCTCTAAATATCGAGCAGGCGGTGCAGCAAGTGTTGGATCGTTACTATGCGTTAAGCTAGGCCCTGATTGGCTCTCCGCCCTTTGGGATGATTAACTAACCCCCGCTATGCGGGTTTACCTGAAAGTACTTCGAAAATGAATGATGTCGTCGAAATGGAAAGTTTTGCCTCCCTGTTTGAAGAGAGTTTGACGCGTAAAGAAATGCGCGCAGGCGAATTGATCACTGCGCAAGTTGTGCGTATTGAGCAAAACGTTGTTGTTGTTAATGCCGGATTGAAATCCGAAAGTTTTATTCCTGTTGAAGAATTTAAAGACGCAGCAGGCAATATCGAAGTTAAGGCAGGCGATTTCACCACCGTAGCGATTGAGTCGCTGGAAAACGGTTACGGTGAGACACGTTTGTCTCGTGAAAAAGCTAAGCGCTTGGCTGCTTGGATTGATCTTGAGCAAGCGATGGAAGAAGGTCGCATTGTTGAAGGTTATGTCAGCGGTAAAGTTAAGGGCGGTTTGACTGCCATGGTTAACGGCATCCGCGCATTCTTGCCTGGTTCTTTGGTGGATACACGTCCTGTTAAGGACACTACTCCATACGAAAATAAGACGATGGAATTGAAGGTGATCAAGCTCGATCGCAAGCGCAATAACGTAGTGGTATCGCGTCGTGCAGTGTTGGAAGCCTCTCAAGGTGCTGACCGCGAGTCAATGCTGGAAAATCTGAAAGAAGGCGCAATCGTTAAGGGTATCGTTAAGAATATCACTGACTACGGCGCGTTCGTTGATTTGGGCGGTATTGACGGCTTGTTGCACATCACTGACTTGGCATGGCGTCGCGTGAAGCACCCATCTGAAGTGTTGACAGTGGGCGACGAAGTTGAAGCCAAGATTCTGAAATTCGACCAAGAGAAGAATCGCGTTTCTCTGGGCATCAAGCAAATGGGCGATGATCCTTGGAATGGTTTGGCACGTCGCTACCCACAAGGTACACGTATGTTCGGCAAGGTAACAAACCTGACTGACTACGGTTCTTTCGTTGAAATTGAGCAGGGCATTGAAGGTTTGGTTCACGTTTCTGAAATGGACTGGACTAACAAGAACGTACATCCATCTAAAGTAGTTTCTTTGGGTGATGAAGTAGAAGTGATGATTCTTGAAATCGACGAAGCACGTCGTCGTATTTCTCTCGGCATGAAGCAGTGCAAATCTAATCCTTGGGATGATTTTGCGCTGAACCACAAGAAAAACGATAAAGTTAAAGGTCAGATCAAATCGATCACTGACTTCGGCGTATTTATCGGTCTAGAAGGTGGCATCGATGGTTTGGTACATTTGTCCGATCTGTCTTGGTCGGTTGCTGGTGAAGAAGCGGTACGCAATTACAAGAAAGGCGACGAACTGGAAGCAGTTGTGTTGGCGATCGACGTTGAGCGTGAGCGTATCTCCTTAGGCGTTAAGCAGATGGAAGGTGATCCATTCGGTGGTTATGTTTCTGGTCACGACAAGGGCGCGATCGTTACGGGTACAGTGAAATCGCTTGATGCTAAGGGCGCTGTAGTGATGTTAGATGGTGATGTTGAGGCTTATCTGAAATCGTCTGAAATCTCGGCTGATCGCGTGGAAGATATTCGCAATCACCTGAAAGAAGGCGACACGGTTAAGGCATTGATCATCAATGTGGACCGTAAAAACCGTGGCATCAATCTTTCTATCAAAGCGATGGATAAGGCTGATGAAGCTTCAGCGATGAGCAAATTCACTGCTGAAAACACGAGTTCTGCTGGCACCACCAATTTGGGCGCATTGCTCAAAGCTAAGATGGATTCCAACAAGGCTGATGCGTAATTAGGAGTTTAAGAATATGAATCGTTCTGATCTTATTGCTAAGTTAGCCGAGCGCTATACTCAGCTACAAAGTAAAGATGCGGAGCTTGCTGTCAAAGTTATTTTGGATAGCATGTCTTCAGTCTTATCTCGTGGCGGGCGAATTGAGATTCGCGGGTTTGGCAGTTTCGCTCTGAACTATCGTCCACCACGTCTTGGGCGTAATCCTAAGTCGGGTGATAAAGTTCAAGTGCCAGCCAAATACGTACCGCATTTCAAAGCTGGAAAAGAGCTGCGTGAACGGGTAGATTTTCCAACCCCTTAATACGGAGTTGGAGTAACTAGAATGGCGGCCTATCGTGAGATGAGCCGCCATTTTTTTATGGGTTCATGTTATCGTTACGGGCATTAAATAAAAGGTAGGAAAAGATGCGATACATTGTGTGGCTCTTGCGTGCATTTGTTTTTTTGTTGCTCTTGGGCTTCGCCATAAAAAATGATCAACCCGTGGTGTTGAGGTACTTTTTTGGCTATGAATGGCAGACTTCGTTGGTTGTTATATTGCTGTGTTTTTTTACGGTTGGGGTGTTGGTCGGTGTCTTGGCAATGCTCACGACTATGTTTCGTCAACGACGTGAATTAGCTGCTTTAAAACGTGAAATATCACTCAAAAATAAACTTGCTGGACTTGGTGGTTGATAACACCAAGCCAATTAATCTGAGCCCCGTCAGTTATGGAATTTGAACCCTGGATGTTGTTGGTCTTCCCACTGTTTTTTGGCATGGGATGGCTAGCTGCGCGCATTGATATTAAAGAGTTGCTGACTGAGTCGAGCGCGCTGCCACGTTCCTATTTCCAAGGCTTAAACTTTCTTCTTAATGAGCAGCAAGACGAGGCAATAGAAGCTTTTATCGAAGTTGTTAAAGTTGACCCCCAGACGATTGAGTTGCACTTTGCGTTGGGAAGTTTGTTTCGCCGTCGCGGCGAGGTTGATCGCGCAATTCGTATGCACCTTAACTTGGTCGAGCGCGGAGATTTGGAAGAGGGGAAGCAGCAGCAAGCATTATTTGAACTCGCTCAGGACTATTTGAAGGCCGGCATATTTGATCGAGCAGAAACAATATTTACCGATTTGCAGGGTACGTCTTATGAAAAAGAAGCCCTAGACTTTTTATTAGAAATCTATCAAAAAGAAAAAGATTGGCTGCGTGCAATTGACATCAGTCAACGCATGACTTCCTTGACAGGTATTTCGCATCGTAAGGAAGCCGCATTCTTTTATTGTGAAATGGCCGCGTTAGAGCTTTCAAAAAAGCAAAATGATGCGGCGGTTGTGCACCTTGAACAAGCGCTAAACGCTAATCCACAGGGCGTTCGTGCGACCATGATGCTTGGTGATTTAGCGATGGCCGCAGGAAATGTTCAGCGAGCATTGGATCTATGGAAACGCATTGAGCAGCAGGACGTGCAATATTTACCGCTAGTGGCAGAGCGTTTGCTGCAAGCGTATCGACAGCTTGGTGCAGAAGGGGAGGGGGTTGCTTTGCTAGAAAAATATCTGGCAAAAGATCCTTCACTCGACATGATGAATGTTCTGTTCAGCGCAGTATTGGAGCGCAACGGCCCTGAGGCGGCTTATAAATTAGTTCGTGACGAATTAAGGCGCCATCCTACGTTATTGGGCTTGGATAAACTGTTGGAGGCAACTTTACTTGATGTCAAAATGGAACGACGTGCTGATATTGAGCTCGTCAAAAATTTAGTTTATCAGCGTACTCGCACGCTCTCGATGTATCGCTGCAAAAGTTGTGGTTTCAAGGCGCGTCAATTTTATTGGCATTGCCCAGCTTGTTATGGCTGGGAAACTTACTCACCAAGACGTACTGAAGAGCTTGGCGGGCAGATATGAGCGATCCCAAAATCATTGTTGCACTTGACTATGCGGACGCTACATCCGCGTTGGCACTGGTGTCTCGCCTTGATTCTTCGTTATGCCGTCTTAAAGTGGGTAAAGAACTGTTTACGATTGCAGGACCGCAATTGGTCGAGCAACTCATTAAACGTGGTTTCGATGTTTTTCTTGACCTTAAATTTCACGACATTCCTAACACTACAGCGCAGGCTTGTAAGGCGGCGGCGGCGATGGGTGTATGGATGGTCAATGTGCATGCTTCAGGCGGTCGCCGGATGATGGAAGCAGCACGCGATGCTTTGGCAACTTTATCTCACCCACCTAAGCTGATCGCCGTAACGGTATTAACCAGCATGACACAGGCGGATTTAACAGAATTGGGAATCAACGTTACCCCCGCTGAGCAGGTGTTACGCTTGGCAACGCTTGCCCACTCCAGTGGCTTGGATGGTGTCGTCTGTTCGGCACAAGAGGCAACAATGTTGCGAGGTCAACTTGGCGGCAAATTTGATTTGGTGACACCTGGTATTCGCCCTGCTGATGCTTCTGCTGATGATCAGTCGCGCATCATGACGCCACGTGCTGCACTCGAGCAGGGTTCGAGTTATTTGGTGATTGGACGCCCGATTACTAAAGCCGAAGACCCCTTGAAAGCCTTGCAAAATATTACTAACGAAATTGGAGAATTGGCATGAGTCAATTGCCCTCATTTGAAAACGCACGCGTCTTAGTCGTGGGAGACGTGATGTTGGATCGCTACTGGTTTGGTGATGTGCATCGCATTTCGCCTGAAGCGCCGGTACCCGTGCTTAAGGTCAGTCGCGTGGAGGAGCGTCCCGGTGGTGCCGCCAACGTGGCGCGAAATATCACCTCTTTGGGAGCGCATTGCACTTTGTTATCAGTAGTGGGGGCGGATGAGGCAGGAGACTGCTTGCAAAAATTGCTCATCGAAGAGGGTGGGGTTGAAGCGCTACTGCATCGCGACGAAGGTTTTTCAACCATTGTGAAGTTGCGAGCAGTGGCACGTCAGCAACAGTTGTTACGCATTGATTTTGAAACGCCACCGAGCCACGAAGTGTTGCAAGCTACGCTGGCTGAATATAAAGAAAAGTTGCCTGATTGCGATGTGGTGATTTTGTCTGATTATGGCAAAGGGGGGCTGACCCACATTGCAGAAATGATTCGACTCGCGCGGGCGACAGGCAAGCGTGTGTTAGCTGATCCAAAAGGTGAAGATTACGCACGTTATCAAGGCGCAACCCTGCTAACACCAAATCGTAGCGAATTCCGCGAAGTGGCAGGTGGTTGGAGCAGTGAGACTGAACTAAATAGCAAAGCAGAAAAATTGCGTGCCGAATTAAACCTCGAAGCCCTGTTGGTAACGCGCAGTGAAGAGGGCATGAGCTTGTTCCGTAAAGATAGCGTACTACACGAACCCACTCATGCGCGGGAGGTGTTTGATGTAAGTGGTGCCGGGGACACAGTGATTGCAACGCTGGCCGTGATGTTGGCCAGCGGAGCTGATTTGGGTGAAGCAGTGCGCATCGCTAATCGGGCTGCGGGGATTGTGGTGGGCAAATTGGGCACTGCCGTAGTGAGCCGTAATGAAATTATTGAAGATATGAGGAGTTAACATGATGTACTACGTGGTGACTGGGGCAGCGGGCTTCATCGGTTCTAATTTGGTTAAGGCGCTGAATGAGCGCGGTGAGACGAACATCATCGCGGTGGATAATTTCAAGAAGGCTGATAAATTCAAGAATCTGGTGGATTGTGAAATTGCGGATTATTTGGGCAAAGAAGAATTTATCGAAAAGTTGAATGGTGGGGCATTTGATGGCATTTTGAATGCGGTGCTACACCAAGGTGCCTGTTCCGACACGATGGAAAGCGATGGCCGTTACATGATGGAGAATAATTATCGCTATTCGCTGGACGTGATGAACCATTGTCAAAATGAAGAAATTCCGTTTTTGTATGCTTCGTCTGCATCGGTCTATGGCATGGGGCCTGTGTTCAAAGAAAGTCGTGAGCATGAAGCGCCGCTTAATGTGTACGCCTATTCAAAATTTTTGTTTGACCAAGTGATGCGTCGTCGTTGGCATAATCGTACAGGACAGATTGTCGGTCTGCGCTATTTCAATGTTTACGGAAAGCGTGAACAGCACAAGGGGCGCATGGCTTCAGTGGCTTATCACTTCTTTAATCAATATCGTGCAGATGGCTATGTAAAGCTGTTTGAAGGTTGCGATGGTTACGCCAATGGCGGGCAGCTACGCGATTTCGTTTCGATCGAAGATGTGGTGAAGGTAAACATGTTCTTTCTGGATAACCCGAATAAATCAGGCATCTTTAATTTGGGTACAGGTAAGGCGCAGAGCTTTAATGATGTGGCGGTTGCGACAATCAATACACTGCGTGCAGCCAAAGGCGAAGAGGCTTTAACGCAGGAACAAATGTTGCAGCAAGAGTTACTGCGTTACATTCCGTTTCCTGATCAATTGAAAGGCAAGTATCAAAGCTTTACCCAAGCGGATATTCAATCGCTGATATCGATTGGTTATACGGAGCCTTTCTTAACGGTGGAGCAGGGGACCGGGCGTTACGTAAATCACCTACTGAAAACAGCTAGTTAAACTAAGTGGGTAGGTGATTGACAAAATCTCGTTGGATGCAAGTTCAGCGAGATTTTTTGCTTCCACCCGCTACAGATTGAAGAGCGATCGTGGTAAATTGCGCGCATAAAAATTAGAAAATTATAAAAATGATTTCTAAATGGTGGAGAGCACTCAGTATTCAATTAAAACTAACGCTGTTAGTTCAGCTTAGTATTGTCTTCGTTTTAATTTTCGCGCAAAACTGGATTATGTCGAGTTTTGAAAAGAAAATTATGGAGTCAGCTAAAGTTCGGGTGGAAGAAGTAGCGGATGGCATCATCAATGGTATGAATATGATGATGATTATGGGGCACGCCATTGACCCTCAATATCGCGCAATGTTTATTGAGAAAATGGGACAGTCACAAGGAATTAAAGAGCTAAGAGTGTTCAGGGCCGATCAGGTCAAAAAGCAATATGGTGAGGGACTGGCCATTGAGCAACCTAAAGATGATATTGATCGTTCAGTACTCGCATCCGGCAAGCCTTATTTTGAAAAAAATGTAACGAATGGCCACAGTCTGCGAGCCGTGATTCCTTTTATTGCGAGTCATAATTTTAAAGGCACCGACTGTTTGCAATGCCATCAAGTAGAAGCGGGTAGTGTGAATGGTGCGACCAGCATCGTATTGGATTTGTCTGTAGAAGCTCGAATGATCGACTCTATCAATCAGGGGGTGTGGGTAGGCCAGATTATTTTGCAGTTGGTGTTATTTTTTGTTCTGAGTGTAGCAATACGTTCATTTACTCGTCCTGTAGCAAGGATTGAGGAAACCATGACCGCGATGGAAAGGGACGGTAATCTTTCTAGGCGTGTAGACATCAAAGGGGATGATGAAATTGGCCGTATGGCTCATGCTTTCAATTCGCTTGCGGAAAGCCTGCAGGAGAATGTAGAGCATGTTAAAAAAAGCAAAGAAGATCTCAGGTTGTCGGCGCAGGTGTTTGTAAACAGCGCAGAGGCCATCGTGATAACCAATGCAGAAAACAATATTATTCAAGTTAATAAAGCTTTTACTGATATTACTGGCTACGCTGCAAACGAGGTGGTTGGGCATAACCCGCGTATTTTGCAATCAGGACAGCATGACGCCGATTTTTACAAAAAAATGTGGGAAATTTTGCTGAACACAGGAAGTTGGCAGGGCGAGATAATGGATAGGAGAAAGAGTGGCGAGATCTATCCGAAATGGATTTCGATGGTCGTAGTACGGAATGAACGTAACGAGATTTCCAACTATATCGCCATGTTCTCTGACATTACCGAGCGTCGCGCCTCCTTTGATCGTATCCAATATTTGGCACATTACGATGCGTTAACGCAGCTTGCCAATCGTGTTTTACTGAACGATCACATTGAAATGGCCATCGTCGGAGCTAAACGTACGCACGCCAAGTTTGCGGTCATTTTCATGGATTTAGATCGCTTCAAAATTGTTAATGATCAATTAGGTCATCACATCGGGGATCTTCTACTACAAGCGGTCGCTGAACGCTTGCGCTCTTGCATTCGTGAGTCTGATACCGTAGCCCGTCTAGGGGGCGATGAATTCGTTATTCTGTTGAATAACATTAATGACGAAAAAGATGCTGCAGGTGTTGCGCAGAAGGTTATCGACCAAATTGGTAATGTCTTTGAAATCTCGGGCCATGAAGTGAGTATCGGTACCAGCATCGGTATCAGTATCTTCCCGAAACATGGCGCAGATCGCCAAACACTGCTAAAACAAGCCGATGCAGCTATGTATCTGGCTAAAGAAAAAGGTAGGAACAACTTCCAGTTTTTTCCCGCAGAATAGGTTGTGAACGTCGTTAATCAGGCGACAGTGTCAACATTGCGGCCAAGCGCTTGATTTTCGGCGGTAGCTAAAGCCAGCGCTGTGACTGCTTGTCGAGATGAGTCTTGTGCTGACTGTGAGATTTTATCCAGTTTATCCAGCGCATTGTTTTGCGCAAATGAACCCTGCATTTGCTGAATATCTTGCGTTTTTCTCTGTAGGGTGGAGAGATAGGTAAGGTCCTTATCAAGCTGAGCTTCATCTTGGCGAAGCTGCGACTCGCTAGCAATAACATTTGCGCGGTCCGAAGCAACCCTTTGTTGCGCAACCGAAGTTCGCACATAGATGTTGTTAACTGAGCTGACCGATAATGAACTCACCATCTTCCCCTGCGGCAATTTGTCACTTCCTGAATGATACGCACGGATCTTCTTGCGGACACGGTTTCTTGAATACTACTTCAGCATGCAGTTGTCAATGTTGGCGCAGTGTTGTGAGCAACTGTATAAACGCCAATCAGCGTAATTGGCGGTGAAATGTCGCGCTATTCCACACAAGTGATTGCCGAATTATCATGATAATGAGTCCACCTTGTCCTGATTGTTGTAATTGCTTTTCCTACACAACAAATAGAAGTCCTCTGATTTTTTTTGATACCCAGTACGCGCAAAATTCAACCATCGAATGCGTAATCAACTTACTGCTTGGAGATCAAAATGAATGCGAACCAAATCCATCAAGAAATCAAAGAAACAAATCTGACCTTTATGTCGCTTGCGCAACGGTTGATTCACAGCGATAAGGCTGGGGCCATGGATTCTTTTGGCGTCAACGAAGAGTTGGCTGATTTGGTGGCAGGGCTTTCACAGGCACAGCTAGTTAAAATGTCAGCTTCTAACATGTTGCTGTGCTGCTTCCAGTTTGATGAGCGTGCGATGCTAAGTATGCTGACAGATTACAAGAAGAGTAATTTTCTTTCTACTGTTGCAAAGTTGCCCGTTAAGGAAAAACGTGAGGCAGTTGCTGCCTAACCGTTAAATTAACTTAATAGCTTGATCAGAGTAAGGAGACGATCATGATTAAGATTTTTTTGACCATCGACCCCGATACAGGAAGAGCTCTGTACGACGACGAATCAGAATTGCTGGGGAGGTTTTATTCAGTCACTGAGGCTGAGCACCAGCTAGGCGATTTGCTGCGATATTGTAGTATTCGTTTCGAAGCAGACCATCACCTCAACACAGGTTTCTAAATCTGCATTCGCTAAAGAGGCGGAGTTATTTGCTTCATCTCTTGCGGGAAACATTCTTTTATCATCAGCGCAGAAACCCCTCGGCTATAATTATCTTGAAGCGGTGTGCTTATCAGTAGATAGGCGCATTCATGGACAATTATTCTTGCCATTTCCGGCATGACGCAGTTGCAGAAGGTTAGCCTTAATAATGTATAAATCGATTGAAAGTGTTGTCGGCAACACACCATTAGTTCAGTTAAAGCGCATTCCAGGTAATACCTCAAATACTATCCTCGCTAAGCTAGAAGGTAATAACCCAGCGGGGTCAGTAAAAGATCGACCTGCGCTGTCGATGATTTTGCATGCTGAAGCGCGTGGCGATATTCAGCCGGGTAATACTTTAATTGAAGCGACCAGTGGCAATACTGGCATTGCTTTAGCGATGGCCGCAGCCATGCGTGGCTACAAAATGACATTGGTCATGCCAGAAAATCAAAGTATCGAGCGACGTCAATCAATGCGCGCTTTTGGTGCAGAACTTGTGCTTACTCCTAGGGAAGGTGGAATGGAATTAGCACGTGATACGGCAGAAAAAATGCGTGATGCAGGTAAAGGCGTTATCTTGGATCAATTCGCCAATGCAGATAATCCGCGCGCCCATTATGAAGGAACGGCGCCGGAAATTTGGCGTGATACAAATGGAAAAATTACTCACTTTGTAAGTAGCATGGGTACTACGGGAACAATCATGGGCTGCTCACGTTTCTTTAAAGAAAAAAATTCAGCTATTCAAATTGTCGGCGCACAGCCAGAAGAGGGTGCGCAAATTCCTGGTATTCGGAAGTGGTCAGAAGCCTATCTGCCTAAAATTTACGATCCAAAAAATGTCGATCGTTTAGAGAATGTCGGTCAGCAAGAGGCGGAAGAAATGATGCGCCGCATGGCAGCAGAGGAAGGTATTTTTTGCGGTATTTCTTCTGGCGGCGCACTGAGTGTTGCATTGCGCATTTCGCAGCAAGTGCAACATGCCACCATTGTTTTTATTGTGTGCGATCGTGGAGATCGTTATCTTTCTACGGGTGTATTCCCGGCCTAAACCAAGTTAATCGTTCTGCGCGATTTGCGGTTTGGAGAGTGCAGGGTTTTGCGAGAAGTAACGTTTGATACCGACTAAGATGGCGCTGGCTAATTTCTCGCGATAATCTTCATCACCTAAGCGTTGCTCTTCTTCTGGATTGCTGATGAACGCAGTCTCTATCAAAATGGACGGAATGTCTGGCGATTTCAGCACGGCAAAGCCAGCCTGTTCTACAAAACCGCGATGTAGTGTGTTGATGCCGCCTAGTTCTTTCAGCACATGCTTGGCGACCTTCATGCTGTCGTTAATGGTGGCGGTCTGCGACAAATCGAGTAGCGTTCGTGCGAGGTAAGGATCTTTAATTGCTAAATTCACGCCACCGATCAAGTCGGCTTCGTTTTCCTTTTTCGCCAACCAACGCGCTGACGCACTGGTGGCGCCACGTTCCGATAAGGCGAATACCGAAGATCCACGTGCATTGGCTTTAACGAAGGCATCCGCGTGAATTGAAACAAACAAATCGGCATGTACCTTGCGTGCTTTTTCTACGCGGCCCCCAAGTGGAATAAAGTAATCACCATCGCGAATCAGCACCGCGCGCATACCCGGTGTGTCGTCAATTTGTGCTTTGAGTTTGCGTGCAATGGCAAGGGTGACGTGCTTTTCACGTGTTCCTCTGCGGCCATGAGCGCCCGGGTCCTCACCTCCATGCCCTGCATCCACGGCGACGATCAAAGTGCGTGTGCTGATCTCAGTGCGAATGTTCGGTTTTGATTTATCCGTTTTAAGTACCAAACCCGTTGGAGGTGGTTTAATTTC
This sequence comes from Gallionellaceae bacterium, assembly GCA_037140475.1. Classification (GTDB taxonomy): domain Bacteria; phylum Pseudomonadota; class Gammaproteobacteria; order Burkholderiales; family Gallionellaceae; genus PALSA-1006. The sequence continues at coordinate 39,827 of JBAXEJ010000008.1, read as the reverse complement.
AACAACCATAGAGGCTGGCGCGGGGACAGATGAGGCAGGAGCGATGACCTGCTTTGACACAGGGAGGTCGACTATTTTGCGCTCCGATTGCTGGGCGAGCGCCATCAGCGGATCTATCGCGATAGCTGGGTACACATCCAACACGAGGCGGTGGCCATAATCACCCACCGGTTTTAGATTAAACAGTTGTGGCTTGGCCTCGGTTTTTAAGTCGAACACCAAACGCACGATGCCTGGTTTAAAGCGGCCAATGCGTACAGCTTTAATATATGGATCATTGGAAAATTTGTTGCTGAGCTCATTGAGTGAAGCATTGATCTCAATATCTTCTAGGTCCACAACTAAACGTTCAGGATTTTTGAGCGTGAGTAAACTGTAGTGAATCGCTTGCTTGGATTCAAAGGTCAAGCGTGTGTAATCTTCCGCTGGCCATACGCGTGCCGAGCTAATGCTGATGCCTGCTTGGGCCTGCGATAGCCAAAGCAGTAAGCCGATGAAAATTAGCTTGCGAGCTTGGCTAGGCATTGCTTCCCTTTGTCAGAGTTGGCTTGCAACTCCAGAGCACGGCTGTCCGGCAAAATAGTAAAGATGATTTCCAGATCGGCAGCGGGCAACAATCCTGCCGCTTGTTCGGGCCATTCCACCATGCAGATATTGTCTCCATTAAATTCATCGCGAAACCCCGCTGATTCCCACTCTTCTGCATCGCGAAACCGATATAAATCAAAGTGGCGCAAGTGTAACCCAGCCACTTCGTATTGCTCAATTAAGGTATAGGTTGGGCTTTTGACTTTTCCAATATAACTCAATTCAATCAATACATTACGAACAAGTGTCGTTTTTCCTGCGCCGAGGTCGCCGCGTAGATAAATCACCATGCCAGCTTGTAGCGCAGGGGCCAAGCGTGCGGCGAAAGCAGCAGTTGCTGCCTCGTCTGGTAGGTTGATTCGGCTATGATTCGAATTATGCAAAACGAAACACCTCAATTGAATTACGACGCGCTTGCCTTGCAAATAAAAGCATGGGGACGTGCGCTGGGTTTTCAGGCTGTGGGTATCACTGATACTCACCTTGAAAGTGCCGAAGCACGCCTATTGCAATGGTTGGCCGATGGACATCACGGCGGGATGGATTATATGGCAAAACATGGGGTGAAGCGCGCACGTCCGGCAGAGCTAGTGCCGGGTACTGTTCGCGTGATTTCGGTCAAAATGAATTACTACCCTGACGGTGTTAAAGATTCGTATGCCTTGTTGGAAGAGAGGGAGCGAGCGTTTATTTCGCGCTACGCCTTGGGTCGTGATTACCACAAGGTGTTGCGCAACCGTTTAGAAAAACTGGCACAACAAATTCGCTCGCAACTCCCCGAATGCCAATGCCGGGTGTTCACCGATAGTGCGCCGGTGTTGGAAGTGGAGTTGGCGCAAAGGGCGCATCTGGGTTGGCGCGGTAAGCATACCTTGCTGTTGTCACGCGAGCAGGGTTCCTGGTTTTTTCTGGGCGAAATCTTTATTGATTTACCCTTGCCGATTGATACTGAGCAAGACAATCACTGTGGCAGCTGCACTAGTTGCATGACGGTTTGCCCAACGCAGGCGATCATCGCGCCGTATCAGCTAGATGCTAGGCGTTGCATTTCATATCTCACGATCGAGCTAAAAGAAAGTATCCCTGTCGAGTTGCGCCCACTGCTGGGCAACCGCATTTATGGTTGCGATGATTGTCAACTCACGTGCCCGTGGAATCGCTTTGCACAAAACACAGTCGAAGCTGATTTTGCTGCAAGACATGGGCTTGATGATGTATCACTAGTTGAGCTTTTTGCGTGGGATGAAGCAACTTTTCAACGCAAGTTGGTGGGTAGCCCAATCTACCGCATCGGCCATGAGCAGTGGTTGCGCAACATTGCGGTTGCCTTAGGTAATGCGACTACTTCGGCAACGATTTTAAGCTCATTGCAAAGTCGGCTTCATGACTCTTCTCCGCTGGTGCGTGAGCATGTGGCGTGGGCGTTGCAACAACATCACTAAGTTTCCACAATAGACTCACCGTTGATCATCCCGTATCAACCGTTTATCTGTCGCATAGCGCCATTCGTGCGCGCGAAAAAGCGTTGGTTTAGTGGCTTTGCATGATTCTGGCGGTATTGGGTACATTGCCACGCCATCAGGTACAGAAGTCGTGTGACTTTTAGGGAGCAAAATAATGAATCAAATTGTGTGTTCTGGCTTCATCCTCTTACGCAAGGCATTTTTGATGATCTTGAGTATGCTGGTATTAAGCATGAGTCCGTTTGGGGCTGAAGCTCAGGCAGAAACCTCCGCGCTACCTAAGTCAACTAGTCAAATGATTAATAAATTCAATCATTTGAAAACTGGATTCCCATTAAGTGGTGCACACGTGGCAGTCGCTTGTGAAACTTGCCATATCGGAGGGGTCTTTAAGGGCACACCAACGACCTGTGCTGGCTGTCATACCCCTGGGAATCGCTTTGGCGCACTTCCAAAATCAGCTGCTCACGTGCAAACCAATAAATCTTGCGAAGTGTGTCACTCCAGTGCAGCAAGCTTTCAGGTTGCAATGTTTAAGCATGAAGGAATAACCAGCGGATGTGCTTCATGTCACAACGGTAGGACTGCTCCAGGTAAATCCGCTGGACATATACAAACGCAGTCAGCCTGCGAGTCATGCCACACCAATACGGTTACTTTTACGGGCGTTTCCTTTATGCACACAGGCATTAGTAGCGGTTGTGCTTCGTGTCATAACGGTACTGCTGCAATCGGAAAATCGGCTGGGCACATTCAAACTACAGCAGCGTGTGAAACGTGCCATACCAATACAAGCACCTTTCAAGTGTCAAATTTCAATCACGCAGGCATCATTAGCGGATGCGCTTCATGCCACAATGGTGTGAAGGCTTTGGGTAAATCCGCAGGGCACGTCACGACCACTGCTGCTTGCGAAACATGCCATAAGAGTACAACAAGCTTTTTTGGCGCTGCGTTTAATCATATGGGCATTACTTCGGGTTGCGCTTCCTGCCATAACGGCTCAAAGGCTTTGGGAAAATCCTCAAGTCATATTCAAACAACTGCGGCATGTGAAACCTGTCATACCAGCACAGTGAGTTTTCAAGGAGCCAGCTTTAACCACACCGGAATAACATCTGGATGCGCTTCATGCCATAACGGTACCAAGGCAAAGGGTAAATCTGCTAGCCATATTCAAACAACTGCGGCATGCGAAACCTGCCACAAAAACACTACGACCTTTCTAGGCACAACGTTCAACCATACCGGAATAACCTCTGGATGTGCCTCATGTCACAACGGCAGTACTGCAAAAGGCAAATCAACTAGCCATGTACAAACCACCGCCGCGTGTGAAACTTGTCATACCAACACATCTAGTTTCTTAGGCGCAATGTTTAATCACACTGGGATTACCTCAGGATGTGCTTCTTGCCATAACGGTAAAACAGCTGTAGGAAAGTCGTCTAGTCATGTGATGACGACAGGGGCATGTGAAACCTGCCACACCAGCACGACAACTTTTACGGGCGCTAGATTTAATCACTCGGGCATTATTAGTGGCTGCTCAACTTGTCATAACGGAATGACTGCAATAGGTAAGCCTTCCACCCATTTGATAACGACTGCAGCGTGTGAAAGTTGTCATAAAAATACGAATACATTTATGGGGGCAGTATTTAATCATGTGGGTATCATCAGTGGCTGTGCATCCTGTCATAACGGCACAATGGCGCTAGGTAAGTCAGCTAGCCATGTCCAAACAACTGCTGCATGTGAGACTTGCCACAAAAACACTACTACATTCCTAGGAGCAACGTTTAATCACACTGGAGTTTCAACCGGCTGTGCGACTTGCCACAATGGGACGACCGCATTAGGAAAGCCAAGCAACCATATTCCAACTACAGCATTGGGAACGATGGATTGCAGTACTTGCCATTTCAGTACAGTAGCGTGGGCAACCAATATGCGAATGAATCACAATATGGCTGTTACCGGGTGTGTGACTTGCCATCTGACAGGTACATCCTACTTAGGGACTATGGAAAGATTAAGGCACAATGGTGCATCTGCTGCTAAAGACTGTTCATCGTCTTCATGCCATAAACCCTTAGGTTCGAAGGGAAGTGCCTATACGAGGTGGAATTAAAGATTGCAGTTCGCTGGTACTAGCTTGCTACTAGATTAACTAAAGCGTTGTTGTAGGTAATTAATGATGTCTTTCGATTCGTAGAGCCACTGAATCTCGCCATTTTCGTTGGTGATCTGGAGGCAGGGTGTCTGCACTTTGCCGCCGCCTTGTAACAGGATGGCGCGATTAGTTTCATCATATTGTGCTTCGCGTAAGTTAATAGGCAACGACAATCTAGCCATTTCATGGCGTACTTTGATGCAGAATGGGCAAGTCTTAAAATGATAGAGCGCAAGTTTTTGACAGGCGACATCTACGTCATGTTGTGCACTTCCAGAACGCTCGATGCCTTGCGGTGTACCGATTTTCGCCCATAGCAACATAAAAGGCATCAAAACAAGTCGTAGCGTTTTAAAGAAAATTTTGATCATCGAAAAATATCCTATATGCTGAAAAAGCAATTCCCGCAGCAGCGGGAATCAAGTTGATCTAACTGCTCCTCGTCATGAGGAGCTTCCAAATTCAGATTTTAATACTGTGAGGCGGTATTGTAATAGCTGAAGACCGTCTCCAAGTGTTTTTGCTCTTTTGCAGTTATCCGAACGAACTCAACGCCACACAACAAGCGCTCACCATCTTGTCGCTGCCAGCGTACTTGTGCGTCTAGTGCGACGGGCTGTTGATTTCGATATTTTTCCAAATCAGGGTAGGGAACATAGAGTGAGATCTTTATTTTTGATTTTTCTGGCAAGGCATGTTGTAAGGCTATTTGTGCGCCTGTAAGACTTAAATCCTCGGTCAATGAGTCTTGCTCAATGCCTTTTTCATCCTCGATCACTGCGAGTAATCCTCGCTCTAGGCGTGGGGCACCGCGTTTGTCGTTGTTCTTTTTCTCTGTATTTGAAGTTTCGCGGTTAAAGGTGAAGCCAGACATAATCTCATTTAAGCCCGCCGTTACTTTATGTAGATCACCGCTAATGACGGCAGTGGCTTCCACTTTTGTGGAGCTCTCTTTGAGGGTTGCAAACAAACGATCCAAAGAGCCTTCGAGTTGGCCAAGTTGTGTCATCTGGCCGCGGCTTTCTTCTGAAATAGCATCGTTGCTATGTGCCGCGTCAGAAACGCCGGTCGCCATATTCGCCATGACCGTGGCGGTTTCTGCGGCAACTTGCTGGCTACTATGAACACGATCGACTACTGCTGACATCGCTTCACTGAGATGTTTCACCTTCTCAGTAATTTCACCCACAATTTGATCAACCTCTAGCGCTGAAACGTTGGTGCGTTCAGCCAACTTGCGCACTTCGTCGGCTACCACCGCAAAGCCACGTCCTTGCTCTCCTGCGCGGGCAGCCTCAATCGCAGCATTTAGCGCGAGCAGATTAGTTTGTCCAGAAATGTCACGAATGGCGACGATAATATGAGTGATTTTTTCGGCGGCCTGTTCTAGTTCAACTACTTCGGCTGAAGCCAAGCTTACTTGATTCGTCGCACTTTCTAATTCTGCGATGTTGCGTTGCACAGCCCCAACTCCATCTCGCGCACTCTGCTCGACTTGGCGAGTTTTAGCGGCGGCAACATCGGCATTAGTTTTTACCTCTTGTGCAATGGACGTTAAATTTTGCGTCGCGGAAACCACTTCTGCTGAGCGGCTCGATTCTTGCTGACTTACTTCGGCGATATTTTTTGCAATGGTAGAAATTTGAAAGGCCGACTGCTCCATCTGCTTTCCGCTGGATTCGATGTTGCCGAGAATGCCGGAAAGTTTGGTGACAACATTGGCAGAAATCCTTTGCAGGGTGCCAATTTCATCAAGTGCAGTGATTTCCACTTTCTTTGTTAAATCACCTTTCTCAATCGCGGACATCGCATCGCACAAGGCCAAAATCGGCTTGATAAAGGCTTTGGCCACCAATCCGATCAAGAAGAACTGCAAAGTAAATTCAATCCCTGATTCCCACACCGAGTTGAAGTGATATGCGGCTCGATTTTCTTGCATTGCTTGAATAATGGCGGAGCTTGCACCACCAGACTGAGCAATATTAATCATGTCCTGCAACTCAAGTGAGGCCAGAATGCGGTTGTAAATGGTCGTTACCATCGTCACGACAAAAAATCCGAGCTGTAATTTCCAGCGAATACTTAATTTTAAAAACCAGTTCATGGATAAGCTCCAAAAATTTGATCGTCGAGTAGGTAGGCGACATTAGATGGCTCTGTGCTGATGATCATAGATCACATCTTCTTATCGGCAGATATTTGAATTAGTTTAGGGGGATTGAACGCAAAGTTTATTGATTGTGTATAGCAACTTCAATTTGCTTAAGTCGTGGGCATGTCTAGGTGCACAGGAGTTATCTATGAAAAATGTAGGCTAAAGTATTGCGTGCGAGACTACCCAAAATTTAAATTAGAGAAAGCCTATTGCACGACGCCCCATCGCGGTGTTTTGATAGATGAAATTCAGTTGGTTACTCTTCAACGAGTAAATCAAGTTTTCTGGCTAGCCACTTGGTGGTTGTAGCCTGAATCAAAATAGTCATCAAAATCGCAATAAAAGTAACAGATGCAATGATGTCAGCTCCGGGGGCTTTCATCCCGACCAGCATGCCAGCGAGTGCACCAGGTATAACACCTGTTTCGCGTGTCCAACACATGAATAGTAATTCTTTAAAGCTCCACTTAACTCGACGATCGGGCAGCGCACAAACAAACACAGTGACGGGGCGTGCTACTAGCATGAAGACAACCACAACCGCCACGCCGGCAAAGAGATATTGATTCATCAAACCGAAATCCACTTGCGAACCGAGCAGAATGAAAATGAACATACGCATAATTAGTGCGGTGGTCATTACAAAGTCTTCTAGTTGATGACTTTCCTCAGCAGAGCGCTTAAAACCGAGAGAATCAACATTGCCCAGCATGATGCCGAACACAAATACTGCCATGAAGCCACTGGCATGTAGTCCATCCGCCGCCATGTAGGCTGCGATCACTGCCATCAATGTGACCACTGGCGCAAACTCCTCGAGGAAGTTAAATCGCTCGTGCGCAATTAGCACGGCAGCGAAATAACCCAAAGCGCCGCCAATGACGATGCCAAACGATGCCTGCTTGAGTAGATCAATCAGTGCATCAGATGCGGAAAATTCGCCTGAACCCATTGCCACGCCAAGCACGGTGAAGGTAACAATCGCCCCCATTGCATCATTAAAAGCCGATTCACTCATCACTGTTTGTGCAACACGCTCTTTGATTTTGATCTGTTTGAAAACTGGCACGAGCGTTGCAGGATCAGTCGAAGCGAGCGTCGCACCTAGCAACAGAGCAACGATTACCGGAACACCTAGGAAGTAGTAAGCTGCCGCACCGGTGATGGCAGCGGTGATAAGCACACCGATCGTCGCGATGATGACTAGCGTGATCCACACTTCTTTTAAGACCTTCAGTCGAATGGATGCCCCGCCATCAAATAGAATGTAACTCGAGCCAAAGATGAGAATGAGCTGATTAATTGAAGAGTCAGCTTTGACATCAACAAATCCTAGCATGCCAGGACCGATGAGCATGCCCACTAGTAGGAATACCACCACATCTGGCACTCGCACCAAGCGCGCGAGTAATCCAGAAAAAGTGCCGATGCCGAGAATTATGCCGAAAACAAGTAAGGTGTGTTTTGCGGCTTCGAGTGCGGACGAGGTTTCCATTAATAAGTGGCCTTAAAATATATTAGCGTAAAGGGTGATGTGGCGACGACTCGACGCTGTGCTGAAGGAGTTCTATACATGTTGCGAGTATTTTAATACCAGCACCACTCTACCAAATATTGAGAGTGCAGTGCACACGATTTCTCTCGTTAAATTGTATCGAGCAACACCGCGACTCAGATGCTTTTAATCTAATAGCGGCGTCGTTCACCACAATCTCGTTGATTCGATTCACATCCTAGAGTAGATTTGTTTCAAATTTAGGTTGGTTTTTTTCACCGTTAGGGAGTACGTGTATGCGAATGTTGATCATCCTTCCGCTTTTATTTTTCGTTAACTCATCTCAGGCCGGTGATCTTGAGGAATTTGAGGCATATAAACAGAAGGAAAAGGCTGAATTTCGTGCCTACACTGAAAAAATGCAGCAAGAGTGGAAAGACTATCTTGCTGATATCAAGAAGAACTTTGGTTCAACCGAGCTAACCTCAGACAAAAAGTGGGTGGGCTACGCTAAAAATAATAAATCTAAGGTATCTCTGGATTACGACAAAGGCGTGGTGACGGTTGAATTTGTCGCGGATGAAAAAAATAAAGCCGAAAGAATCAAAGAGGTCAAAAAATTGCTCCAAGAGCAAGCCAAAGAAGTGAACCCATTCTCGCAAGAGCCTATGCTGACTGAGAATATTCCTCTCGACAAAATCAAGTTGGATACGGTTAAACCCAAAGGGGCAGGTGGTCAGGAGGGCGAAAAGGTTTATAGCCTTACGATCCCGCTCAATGAAGACAGGCAAGAAAATAATGAAATTCAAATCGCTGAGTCAGTGAGAGACGCAACAGAAAAATATAAAGTTTCTTACGATCTTGCCATGGCGATAATTAAGACTGAGTCCAATTTTAATATTGGTGCGGGATCCAAGAAGGGGGCGCTCGACATTCGTGACCCCGCCGCCTTTGAGAGTAATCCCTGGGGGCTGATGCAGGTGGTTCCGCAGCGCAGTGGACGAGGTGGCTGGAAGCGGGCAAAAAAACAAGATCGCATGCCAACAGCAGAAGAGCTCCTTAATCCAAAACTTAACTTGGAAATTGGAGTCGCTTACCTCGCGGTGCTGCAAGACAGCTATTTCAACGGCGTTAAGGACGATAAAAAAAGAGAGATGCTGATGATTTCTGCTTATCACGAGAGCCCAGAAAAAGTTTTCGGCGTGTTTAGCGCAAAAGGTAAAAAAGAGGAAGCCGTGGCTGCAATCAATAAATTAACTCAGGAAGAAGTGAAAGATCGGTTGTCCGGAAAGAAAGGCGCTAATGCATCGGGACAATATGTGGCTAAAGTGGAAAAAGAGAGATCTAACTACAGAGTTGAAGAAGATGAAAAAATTGAGCTTGAAAATATCGCCAAAAAAATTGTGAAGAAACCTGAGCTATTAGCTACCGTTAATGAGTGGCTTGGAACACCTTACCGGCTTGGCAGTAATAGCCGGAGTGCAATTGATTGTTCTGGCTTTACCATGAACGTGTACTCCCAAACCTATAAAATGAAACTACCGAGAACCTCTGACTCGCAATATAAAAGTTATGGTGGCGCGACAGTAGACAGTCGAGAAAGGCAGGAAGGGGATCTCATCTATTTTAAAACAGTGAACAGCGGCAACCCAGTTTCTCATGTAGGAGTATGGCTAGACGGAAGACATTTTGCCCACGCTAGCTCAAGCAAGGGAGTAATTATCTCGGACTTCAATGAATCGCCCTATTGGCGTAACCGTTATGTTGGGGCGAATCGGCCGCTCAAGTGACAGTGTCCGTGCATGAGAATAAATGCGCTTACACTGGGATAACAAATTAAGCTTTTGATATAATCCGCGCTTTGCAGAGGACAGACTTCATGCGCATTATTCAAAAAGCTCTTACTTTCGACGACGTTTTGCTGGTTCCAGCACACTCCAATGTTTTACCGCGCGATGTCACTCTGCGCAGTCAATTAACCCGAAATATCGCCTTAAATATCCCTTTAATGTCGGCCGCGATGGATACGGTGACTGAATCGCGCTTGGCAATTGCGCTGGCACAAGAAGGCGGCATTGGTATCGTGCATAAAAACATGTCGGCACAAGCACAGGCAGACAAAGTTTCTAAAGTGAAGCGTTTTGAAAGCGGTGTGGTAAAAGATCCGGTCACTGTTTCACCCGACATGACTGTGCGCGAAGTATTGAATTTGACGCGCAAATTTAAAATTTCTGGCTTACCTGTAGTGCAAGGTAACCAGCTCGTTGGTATCGTAACTAACCGAGATTTACGTTTTGAAACACGTCTAGATCAACCTGTCCGTACCATTATGACGCCGCGTGAGCGTTTGATTACCGTTAAGGAAAATGCTCAGTTAGAAGAGGCTCGTAGCCTAATGCACGAACATCGCATTGAGCGCGTATTAGTGGTGAATGATGCCTTTGAGTTGCGCGGCTTGATGACAGTGAAAGACATTCTAAAGTCGAATGAGCATCCGAACGCTTGTAAAGATGATCAAGGTCGTTTGCGCGCAGGTGCTGCCGTGGGCGTAGGCGAGGGTACAGAAGAGCGTGTTACCTTGCTGGCCGAGGCCGGTGTTGATGTGATTGTGGTTGATACCGCCCACGGTCACTCACAAGGTGTTTTGGATCGCGTGCAGTGGGTTAAGAAAAATTTCCCGAAGATCGAAGTGATCGGCGGCAACATCGCAACCGGCTCGGCCGCTCGCGCATTGGTTGATCATGGTGCGGATGGCGTTAAAGTCGGGATTGGTCCTGGCTCAATTTGTACAACGCGTATTGTCGCTGGAGTGGGCGTGCCACAAATTACCGCAATTCAAAACGTGGCTGCAGCGCTTAAAGGTACAGGCGTACCGCTTATTGCTGATGGCGGTGTGCGTTTCTCTGGCGATATTTCCAAAGCGATTGCTGCCGGCGCACATGTGGTGATGTTGGGAGGGTTGTTCGCAGGTACTGAAGAGGCACCGGGCGAAATCGAGCTGTTCCAAGGTCGCTCATATAAATCGTATCGCGGCATGGGTAGCTTAGGTGCCATGCAACAAGGTTCGAGCGATCGTTATTTCCAAGATAACGAAGGTAATCAAGACAAGTTGGTGCCGGAAGGTGTTGAGGGGCGCGTTCCTTACAAGGGTAGCGTACTTGCAGTGATTCACCAGTTGATGGGCGGTTTGCGCGCGAGCATGGGCTACCTTGGCTGCGAGAGCATTACAGCCGTGCATGAGCGCGCCGAATTTGTACAGATCACTGCTGCGGGTATTCGTGAATCGCACGTGCATGACGTACAAATCACCAAAGAAGCACCGAATTATCACATTGACTAGAGCGAAGGTTCGGGGGTCGAGAGTTAAGTAAAACCTCGCCCCGTTTCTCTATCGATTCAATCCTAAATCCTCGATCCGCGGTCCTCAAATAACTATGCATAAAAAAATCCTCATTCTCGATTTTGGTTCTCAATACAGCCAACTCATTGCCCGTCGTGTGCGTGAAGCAAATGTCTATTGCGAATTGCATCCTTGGGATATGACCGAAGCCGAAATTAAAGCCTATGCCCCCGCCGGTATTATTCTCTCGGGTGGGCCAAATTCAGTTTATGAGGATGAAACGCCCAAAGCGCCACAGATCGTTTTTGACCTCGGTGTGCCCGTGTTTGGTATTTGTTACGGCATGCAAACCATGGCTGCGCAATTGGGCGGCGCAGTTGAGAGCGGCAAAGTGCGTGAGTTTGGATATGCCGAAATTCGCGCACGTGGCCACTCAAAATTATTTCAAGGCATCCAAGACAAAACTAACGATCAAGGCCACGGCCTGCTCGACGTGTGGATGAGCCATGGCGATAAAGTAACGCAATTGCCACAAGGGTTCTCGGTGATTGCTTCTAACGATGCGACGCCAATCGCCGCGATGGCGGATGAATCACGTCGCTTTTATGCGGTGCAATTTCACCCAGAAGTGACGCATACCTATCAAGGTAAAGCCCTGTTGGGGCGTTTTGTGCATGACATTTGTGGCTGTGGTAACGATTGGAACATGCCGGATTACATCAGCGAAGCCGTTGAGAAAATCCGTGCGCAAGTGGGTAATGAAGAAGTGATTTTAGGGCTTTCCGGTGGGGTGGATTCATCGGTGGCGGCTGCTTTGCTCCATCGCGCAATTGGCGATCAGCTCACTTGCGTGTTTGTGGATAACGGTTTATTGCGTTTGAATGAAGCCGAGCAGGTAATGGAAACTTTTGCCCAAAACTTGGGCGTAAAAGTCATACATGTGGATGCCAGCGGCGAGTTTTTGAAACACTTGACCGGCGTTTCTGACCCAGAGCAAAAACGAAAAATCATTGGCCGTGAATTTGTAGAAGTATTTCAGCGCGAGTCTGCCAAGCTAAAACAAGCGAAATGGTTGGCGCAAGGCACGATCTATCCCGATGTAATTGAGTCTGCTGGTGCCAAAACTAATAAAGCTCACGCCATCAAATCGCATCACAACGTGGGTGGTCTGCCAGAGTCGATGCACTTGAAATTGCTAGAACCCTTACGTGAACTCTTTAAAGATGAAGTACGTGAGCTCGGTGTGGCGCTAGGTCTGCCGGCCGATATGGTGTATCGCCATCCTTTCCCCGGGCCCGGTTTGGGCGTGCGCATTTTGGGCGAGGTGAAAAAGGAGTATGCGGAACTATTGCGTCGCGCCGACGCGATTTTCATCGAAGAATTGCGTAATACAAAAGATGCATCTGGAAAATCTTGGTACGAACTCACCTCTCAGGCTTTCACTGTTTTCTTGCCCGTTAAGAGTGTCGGCGTGATGGGTGATGCCCGCACCTATGAATGGGTTGTTGCTTTGCGCGCGGTGCAAACCCAAGATTTTATGACAGCACACTGGGCAGAGTTGCCCTATTCGCTACTTGGTAAAGTTTCTAATCGCATCATTAATGAAGTGCGAGGTATTAATCGTGTGGTTTTTGACATCTCAGGAAAACCACCGGCCACCATTGAATGGGAGTAGTATCTATTTGATTTTATTGAGTTATTTTAATTTTATTGAATCAAGGTAAGATTGCGGCGTGCTCAAAAAACACGAACACTAATCTCTCTGGGTTAATTCTCCGCCCCTTGGAGTGTCGTATTTTTCGTAGGTCGGGATTCATCCCGACAAGGTTAGTGAATCGCAGCCAAAGCGTCGGGATAAATCCCGACCTACAAAAAAACAGCCACCCAATACCCCGCTGCTTGCGGCGGGGTGGTTTATTCGACTGAATAAAAATAGCTTTAAAGTGCAAATAGGCCCAATTTACTGGGCCTATTTGCATTATGAAGTTCGGCAAAGTCTGTGATCATCTTGGTACGTGGAGAAGGTTGCCCTAGGAGTATGTGATGAGTAAAAAAACAAACGTAACGCAACGTGAAATTGACTTCCCAGAGACGGCTGTTTTTGTAAGCAAGACAGATACTCAAGGTGTCATTACTTACGCAAACGATTCATTCGTCGAAGTCAGTGGTTATTCTCGCGATGAATTAGTAGGGCAAAACCATAACATTGTGCGTCATCCTGACATGCCTAAATGGTTGTTCGCCGATATGTGGAAAACTATCAATGGTGGACACCCTTGGCGCGGATATATTAAAAACCAAGCGAAGAATGGTGATCACCTTTGGGTGAGAGCCACCGTTTCGCCGATTTTTAATTCTGGCAAAGTGGTGGGGTTTATTTCACTCAGGAAAAAACCTAGCAAAGTTGAAGTGGCCGCGGCTAGCAAGTTGTACGCAGCCAATCATGCACCAATCATTCCTTTTTCAATTGCCCGTTGGTTTGGTAAGCTCACACTACAAAAAAAACTACAGGTGCTGTTGCAGCCGGTGTTATTACTAGTGGTTGGCGTAGCGACTTTATATGTCTCTGATCATGTTAAAACTCGCTTGGTAGATTCTACCCAGGTGCGCGCAAACGCCGTTGCTGACAGCGTAATTGACGGTGCCAATATGTTGATGGTGACAGGGCAAATTAGCCAACCCGAGACGCGCCAATTGTTACTTAAAAAAATATCTAGCTCAGGCAATATCGTTAGCTTGCATTTAATTCGAGGCAAAGCGGTATCAGATCAATTTGGTCCTGGCTTGCCAGAAGAGCAAGCGCATGACGGCATTCACAACCAGGTGATGGAAAGCAAAAAGCCTTACTACGAACTTACTCATCGTGATGGCAAGTCGATTTACCGTGTTGTGACACCCTATCTATTTACGCGCAATTTTCATGGAACGGATTGCTTAACCTGCCACGTATCGACAGATGGAGAGGTTGCAGGCGTATCTGACATTGAAATTGACATGACTAGTGATTTCAAAGACCACCAGCAGTTTTTGATGATCATCAATGCGGGACAGATCATCTTCCAAGTCGTGTTGTTCTTCTTTATTGGTTGGGTAGTAAAAAAATTCGTCACGCGCCGTGTGACTGAAATTCAAAGCCACTTGGCTGATTTGGTCAACGGAGACATGGCCGGGCTAGTCGATATTTCTGGTCGCGACGAAATGGGCGAAATTCTTTGTGCCGTGCAGTCATCCAAAATATTGCTTGGTTCAGTGGTGGATCAAATCACTTCCGTATCGCGAGAAATTGAAAAGCGTGCTGAGCACATGTCGGATTCGATGTCGCGAGTGGAAAAAGGGTCACAAGCACAATCTGACTCAGCCGGAAATATGGCCGCCTCTATAAAAGAGCTTACCGTGAGTATTGATCGTGTTGCGACCACTGCAGGGGAAGTGCGCCAGATTTCTGAAAACTCCAATACGCTAGCTAGTGATGGCGGCAAGGTGGTGCAACATGTCGTCAGCGATATGGAGAAAATTAACACGGCTGTAATGGCAGCAGCAAAAACAATTGAAGAGTTGGGGCTCAAGTCGGAGCAAATTCAGGACATTGTTAAATCAATCAAAGAAATAGCGGATCAGACCAACTTACTTGCGCTTAACGCGGCGATTGAAGCGGCGAGAGCCGGTGAGCAGGGCAGAGGGTTTGCAGTTGTTGCGGATGAAGTCAGAAAGCTCGCTGAAAAAACAAGCCGCTCCACTCAAGAGATCTCCACAGTAACTCAGATGATCACTGGTAGCACAACGGAGGCTGTAGCTGAAATGGTAGCAGCAGTTGAAATGGTCAAGAATGGTTCAATACTCGCACAGCAAGCAGGCTCGGCCATCATTGAAATTAATGGGGGTGCGTTGCGCGTGCTGAATGGTGTTGAAGGGATTTCTGAATCCATTCAGGCACAAAGTTTGGTTGGCAGACAAATTGCTCAGAATGTTGAAACAGTGGCACAGATGTCCGAAGAAAACACCTCATCAGTGCGCGAGGCCGCGGATAGTGTAAGAAAATTGGAAAAAATGTCTCAGTCTTTGGAAGAGTCAGTGACGCACTTTAAGGTGTAGTAATAACTAACCCAATTTAAACATATAGATAAACGCCTCTCTTGTTACAAGCGAGGCGTTTTTATTTTGGCCTCACCTTTACGTATGAGTGCATTGACATGTAGCCATTAGGTGTCACCTCAGGCATTATTCGCACCCTCGCAAGTAGAGCGACTTGAGAGGGGCTGAATAAAATAATTGGGGGAGTCGTGATTAAAAAAACTAGACATTCAGGTTTCGCGCTGAGCGCGATTACTTTGGTGGGAGCGAATCGAAGGCGTGGTCCCTCATCGGCTTCGCATGGTACGAACTCGTTCTACGGTGTCATTAATATTATTACCCATGAGTCCGGCGCTGGCGAAGGAGCCAGTGTTTCGGTTACGGGGGGCTATGCAGCCGATGCCTCGGCGAGGTTCGGCGGCTCAGGCGAGCAGTGGGATTACCGCCTTTCTGTCGGGCATCGTTCTGATGCTGGCATGGATAACGGTTTTTTTAATGATCACAATGCCACTAACGTCATTAATTTACGTAGCAATTACCACCTGAATGCGTCAGATACGTTTGAAGTGCAATTCGGCAATAGCAATGGTGTTTATGGCGCTGGCTTAGCGGGTAGGTTAGATAGTTTTTTCCGTGATATCACTTCGAAATCAGAATTTCAGCAACTTGGGTGGTCGCACCTTTGGGCAAATAACGATGAAACTAAGTTGATCTATTCACATACTGCGAAAAGTTCGATTGATCCTTTGAAATGCATAGGTATGTCAGATTGCGACACAAACCCATCGACCTACTACAAACAATATGCAGGAAGTGCTCAGCGTAATGAGATTGAGCTACAGAATACTCATCAATTGGGCGATCACAACCGCTTTGTATGGGGAGGCGGTACACGTGGTGATTACACGGAAAATGCGCTAGTTTTTTCTCATGCGCAAAAAATTAATACATGGCAAGTTTTTGCACATGATGAATGGCGTATAACCGACGCAGCCATTATTAACATTGGCACAATGTATGAAGATAACGGCATGGGAAGTCGCAATAGCTCACCTCGTGCCGCATTGAATTACCATCTTACGCCACAGCAAACTGTGCGTTTTGGCATATCAACGGCGACTCGTAGTGCATCATTGGCAGAGGCTTACGTAGAGGCAAACAATAAAATTTTTGGAGGGGTTTATATTCAGCCCATCAAGCCGCTTACACCAGAAAAAATAGTTTCCAAAGAAATCGCCTACCTAGGCGACTTTCAGTCTATTGGCGTAACGCTAGATGCGCGTGCCTACATTGATCAGGTTACGGATATGATTTTTACCGACTTATACCCTCGCGCGCCGTTGGAAGAAAGTAGCGTCAAAAATATGATGACGGCTGATTTTAAAGGGCTTGAAGCGACGGTGAAATATCACTGGGATGAAAAGCATAGCTTCTTATCTTTCAATTATGCTTATCAAGAGGCCTCCGCCCATTTTGTGAATTACCCAACACAGTTTTACAATCCAACTCCTTTTGGGTCAGGAACAATAGGTTCATTCATCAGAAATGTATATCTGAATAATGACCAATACCCCTCGAGATTTAATCAAATCGTCCCCACGCATAGCTACAGTGTGTTGATCTCTGAACAATTGGCTGACTCATGGCAATTGAGTGCAGGTTACTACTATCGCGGTGAGGTGAGAGCCATTGCAATTGCGCCAGATATTCCACCCGAATATCAAATGAGTCGATTGGATTTGCGCTTAGCCAAAACCTTCAAATTCGACGGTGCTAAAAGTGCTGAGATCGCAATGGTGGTACAAAATGTCACTCAGGATAACTACAATACCTTTGATGTACTTGGCTGGAAGCTCAATAAAGACAATGCTCAACGTTCAAGTCTGACGTTCCCTCGTCGTGCTTGGATTACAGCTATTTTCAGTTTCTAGGGGTAGTCAAATAATTGCTCGTACTAGACCGTACTAGACCTTTTGGCATATAGCTAATACCGCCCTGCTGCGGCAATATCTGTTCACTCGCGAATTTTAAAGTGAATAATAGTTTGTCAAAAAATGAATCTTTACTGTTAATGGCCAAATCAATGAGTCACATTCGCTTACTGTCGCAAATACTTTTTTTTACCTTGCTAGTTCAAGCTGCTCACGCAAAAGAAAATGTCGCTGACGTTGACCCCTTTTTTCAAGAAATGCCGATTGTTTTGACGGCTTCTCGTCTTGCGCAGCCATTATCTGAAGCACCAAGCCCGATGACGGTGATTGATAAAAATATGATTAAGGCCTCTGGTTTTCGCACCGTGCCTGAGTTAATGAATTTGGTGCCTGGGATGTATGTGGGTTACGTTGATGGCAATACACCTGTCCTATCTTTGCATAACTCGACAGATCAATATTCTCGCCAAATGCAGGTGTTGATCGATGGTCGTAGTGTTTATATGCCGCCATTGGGGGGCGTTAATTGGTCAAGCTTGCCAATTTTATTTGAAGATATTGAGCGCATTGAAGTCGTTCGTGGGCCATCTGCGGCTTCACATGGTACTAATTCTTTTTATGGCGTGATCAATATCATCACTCGTGAGGCTACAGGGGGAAATGGTGGACGCGTATCTGTGACGGGAGGGTATGCAACAGATGCCTCAGCTTCGCTGGGGCGCAATTCTGAACAGTTCGATTACCGTATAACTGCGGGCTATCGTGCTGATAGAGGCTATAGCAACGACTATTTAAACGATCACAATCAAACGCGTGTTGCCAACTTTCGCGGTAACTATCATCCAAATAGTTCTGATAGTCTTGACGTTCAGTTGGGGGCTAGCAATGGTGTGTACGGCAAGGGAATTATGCAAACGATCGGCCACAGCCTAGGCCAGATCAGAGATGACAACCTATATCGTGACGCCACTGGAAGTAGCAGTTTTCAACAGATCGCTTGGTTGCATATTTGGCCGACAGGCAATGAGAGCAAGTTGACTTATTCTCATACCACCGTTAACACGTTCGATCCCCGGCTCTGTACCAATACCAGCGTTTGTAACCCACGAGATCCCACCACAGCCTATTCCTACGTTCCATATTCTGTGTATGGGCAACGTGATGTATTAGAGCTGCAAAATACACATCAGTTAAATGACAGTAATCGTCTTGTGTGGGGAGCCAGTACGGAACGAGCCTATGCCAGCAATCCACAACTTTTAATATCTGACCCCAAAGTAAATTCATGGCAAATTTTTGCGCATGATGAATGGCGTATGAGTGCCAATTCGATCTTGAATGTAGGCACGATGTTTGAAGATAACGGGATGGGCTACCAAAGCAATGCTCCACGAGCTTCCTTCAACTATCACATCACACCGCAACATACAGTGCGCATTGGCGTTACTAGTGCAACGCGAAGTCCGGCTATGATGGAAAGATACATTGACGATAGAACGGCTATTTTTGGAGGGGGCTACTCTCAGCCAACGACACCACTATTACCGGAGAAAATTATATCGAAAGAGATTGGTTATATCGGAGAGTTTCCAACTCTCAACATGACCTTGAGCGCACGAGTTTATATTGATCAAGTGAGCGACATGATCTTAGTGGATAAATGTGTGGACGGTACTTTGGATTGCAGCAAAGATAGTTGGAAAAATATCGGCTATGCCGAATTTAAGGGTGTCGAAACAACACTCAAATATTTTTGGGATGATAAGCACAGCTTCCTAACAGCAAATTATGTTTATCAACGGGCAACGCTGAGTCTTGGGAGTTTGCCATCCCAGTACTACGGTGTTCTTGCAGCTGATGTTCAGGCTTATTATAAAAACGAAAACATTGGCTTGTTTGCAGAAACAGTCATGAGCAACAGTGGGAGCCTTTTGTTGTCACAACGCATTGCCGATAGCTGGCAATTGAGTGCGGGCTATTATTTTAGGGCACCAATTCGTGTCTTAGATGTTGCCACAGACGTCACACCTGAAAAGCGTATGCGTCGCTTGGATATGCGCTTGGCGAAAACCTTTAAGTTGGAAAAAGGGCGCAGCGCTGAAGTGGCGGCCATTCTGCAAAACGTCTCGCAAGATGAATACACGAAATACGATACGCTGAATGCGGAAGTTAATGTTTTATTCACTCGTCGTGGTTGGGTTACGGCGTCTTTTAATTTTTAATCCATACGATTTTGACATTCTTCAGACTCTTTCTCGTCGCACTACTGCTTGGTTTGATGCCTTTTGCATCTCAAGCAGCACCGTTGCGGGTGACGGTATTGGTGACAGAAGAGAACGCTGTTTATCGTACCTTTGCAGAGTCGTTTGCGGTAGAAGCGGCGCGTCAAAATACTGGCCTTAAGATAACGCAGGCCAGCGTGTTAACGCCAGAAACTGATTTTGTGGTGGCGGTCGGGGCCAAGTCAGTTGCGGTTGCGGTGAATAGTCGTATCCCAATCTTGGCTGTGCTGGTTTCTAAAGCGGGCTTTGAAAAAGCGCTTAATGATGTTGCGGTACAGCGAGATAAAAAAACAATCTCTGCAATTTATATTGATCAGCCCATTAAACGCCAACTCAGTTTAATTACCGCAGCACTACCGGAAGTTAAAAAAATTGGCGTGATGTTTTCCTCCGTGTCCTCCGATCTGGTTAATTTGCGCAAAGCCGTAGTTGGCACGAAATTTTCATTAATTGAAAGCCAGCTTACTTTGGGTGAGGCGCTGCATCGTCAGTTATCTTGGTTGTTAGACGAGAGCGAGGTTCTTCTCGTGACGCCAGACGCGCAAATTTATAATCCAACGACACTCAGAAATATTTTGATCGACTCGTATCAGCATAATGTACCGATGGTGGGAATTTCACCCTCTTACGTTAGGGCAGGTGCTTTAGGTGCTGTGTTCACCACACCGGAACAATTTGCCCTGCAAGCCGTTTCGATCGCCCGCCATTTCTCCCAGGATGCACACCTCGTTGCTCCTCAATATCCAACTCAATTTGAGGTGATGTTCAATGCTCAGGTCGCTCGATCAATGAACATCCGTCTCAAAGAAAATTCAGAATTAGTCAATAAAATCAATGCAATAGAGTCGAACGGGGGGGGGGTAAGTGATGCGCGCTAATATTCGCCAACAAACCTTGCTGATTGCCTTGCTGCCGCTGGTGTTGACCGTTATTTTGTTGGATATTTTTTTCTTATATGCCCGAGTAGTTTCAATGGAGGAAAGCATGCGTGAGCGTGCTTCGCTTCTAGCCAAGCAAATTGCGTCAACCAGTGAATATGCTTTGTTCGCAGGAAATTTTGATTCACTTAATCGTGAAGCTTTAGCAACGATGGGGCAAAAGGATGTGGTCGCGGTTTCCATATTAGAGCAGACCGGAAAAAGTATTGCGTATGCCGGAAATGCGGCATTCAAAAATGAGTCCGAAGTGGTGAGTGTGTTTGGCAAGGCAGGTGTAGTGCTCGATAAAGACGATTACTTTTGGGTGAAAGAAACGATTCTTGCCAAGACCATTGAGCTGAATGAGTTTGATATGGGTAACGGCTCTAATTTTGCTACGGTCAGACCCGTAGGTGACGTGCTCATTAAAATAAGTAAGCGCAGTTTGCAAAAAGAAAAGTGGGAAGTGATTGGCATCAGCTTGCTAATTTCTTTGTTAATGTTTGCGTTGACAGTGATATTTGTTCTACGTTTTTCACAGCGTATTGTGAATCCGATCTTGGCCCTTAATCGTGTTGTACGTCGCATTGGCGGCGGGGATTTAGATGTGCGCGTTTCTCCTGCGCCGGTGATTAATGAGTTGAATCAGCTCGCTCAAGGCATTAATGAGATGGCTAAACAATTACAACAAGAGCGCGTAACGCAGGATGAGCAGCGGGAGTTATTGAGATCAAGTGAAGAACGGTTGAATGAAATTATCACCTCGATGCCGGTCTCGTTATTTATTAAAGATGCGCAGAGCCGTATTACCTTAATGAATAGCGCATGTGAAGCGCAATGGGGCGTGTTATTCGCGAACGTGGTGAATACCACTGCCAGCCAATATTTTCCACCGGAACAGGTGGTGGCGTTTTTGGCAGACGATAAGGCAGTCTTTGCAGGGCGAAAGCTAGTAAATGTTGAAGAGCAAGTATGGAACTCAGAGATTAAACAAAACCGAACTTTGCAAACCTTTAAAAAGCCTGTTTACGGAACGCATGGTGAGCCGTTGTATTTGATTTGTATGAGTGTTGATATTACCGCTCGTAAATTTGCAGAGGGTCAGTTACGGAAGCTTAATGAGCAATTGGAAGTTCGTATTGAAGAGGCAACGCGGGCTGTGCGTCTGAAGAAAGAAGATGCCGAAAATGCCAGTTACGATAAAACACGCTTTCTGGCTGCGGCCAGCCATGATTTGCGCCAACCGATGCACGCCTTGGGTTTATTTGTGGGTGAGCTACAGTCTAAATTGACTTCGCCAGATCAGACAAGATTGGTTGGCAAGATCGAAGAGTCTGTCGATGCACTCTCCAATTTGCTTGATGCGCTGTTAGATATTTCAAAGCTTGATGCTGGGGTGGTGACGCCCAATGTGACTGCCTTTTCGATAGAGAATTTGCTGATGCGAATTGCTCGCGACTATGGTCCGTTAGCGGAACAAAAAGGGGTGTCTTTGCGCGTTGTGCCTAATAGGAGCAGGGTGCAAAGCGATCCGATTTTATTAGAGCGTATTCTGGGAAATTTACTTAGTAACGCGATTCGCTACACCCCAGTGGGCGGTAAAGTGCTGTTGGATTGTCGCTACCGCAGTGGCACGCTTTGTATCGAGGTACGAGATAATGGTATTGGTATTGACGAAAGTGAGCAGCTCAATATTTTCAGAGAGTTTGTCCAAATAGCAAATCAAGAACGCGATCGTAGCAAAGGCTTGGGCTTGGGCTTGGCGATTGTGAGTCGAATCTCAAAATTACTAGGGCATAAAATTGCTGTGCGCTCTCAGCTGGATAAGGGGGCAGTATTTTCTGTTTTTGTGCCTAAAGTAAATGCACCAGAAGTTGATATCAATCCGGTTCATCTGCAAACGACATCAGTTGATAAAAAAGCAACATCTACATTTGAAAAGCTCAATGTACTTATTGTTGATGATGATCCATTGGTGAGAAAAAGCACACAAGGTATTGTTGAATCATGGGGGTGCCGTGTGTCGATGGCGGCCACGTTGACGCAAGTTAAAGAAGTACATAACAAAGCTGATTACGATTTGGTGATTTGCGACTACCGCTTACCTGATGGCAATGGCATCGAAATGTCTGACTGGATTCAGGCGAATTTTAATATTCAGCCCGCCTTCATTTTGATTAGCGGAGATACCTCACCCGAGGTGCTGCAGAGTGTGAACGAGACGGGAATACATTTTTTACACCAGCCAGTTCGCCCGGCTCAGCTGCGCTCACTCATTCAGCATTTGATTAGTGAGAAAGCGCCTTAATTTCTAGCGGCGCTCCTTTTTCATAGCCTGAGCGGCTTCACGTTTATGCTCTCTTTCTTTTTCTGTAGCGCGCTTGTCATGTTCTTTTTTGCCTTTGGCGAGGCCGATGTCTAATTTGACGCGACTGCCCTTGTAGTGCATATCCAGCGGCATGATGGTGTAGCCGGCGCGTTGTGATTTGCCGATAATTTTGTCGATTTCGTGTGCATGTAATAGCAGTTTTCGAGTACGCGTCGGATCAGGAAGGATGTGGCTTGAGGCATTAAGTAGCGGACTGATGTGCGAGCCAAATAGGTACAAAGCCCCGTCTTTAACGATGATGTAAGCTTCCTTGAGCTGGGCCTTGCCGGCTCGAATGGACTTAACTTCCCAGCCCTCTAGCATGAGTCCCGCTTCGAAGCGATCTTCGATGAAGTAATCGTGAAAGGCTTTTTTATTTTGTACGATGCTCATGGGTATGAATTGAATAGCAGGTGTGTTTTACGTTCTGATCGGATATTCTACCAGCCTTTGTATAGATGCCTTTGTTAGCGATGGCCTTAGTTGAAAAATCAGTGTTGCTTCCCTTTAGCGTAGCGCAAATGTTCGCGTTAGTTGATAACGTGGCGGATTACCCGCAATTTTTACCTTGGTGTGGTGGCGCAACTAGCCAACAGATTGGTGAAAACAAGGTGCACGCTACGATTCATATTAATTATCACCAAATAAAACAAAGCTTTACTACCGAGAATGTGCGTCAGGTGCCGCACAGCATTGTGATGACTTTGCAGGATGGGCCTTTCAAACAGCTTGATGGTCATTGGCTTTTCACCGAACTGTCACCGACTGCCTGTAAAATAGAATTCAAGTTGCACTATGAGTTTTCGAGCAAGCTGTTAGAAAAACTCGTTGGGCCAGTTTTTCACTATATTGCGAATAGTTTTGTGGATGCGTTTACCCGCAGGGCAGGACAGGTATATCAATAAATGAATAGCGATAAAATTAAAGTCGAAGTGGTATATGCGCTGCCGCATGAGCAAGTTTTGCGCAAGTTAGATGTCGCTGAAAATACGACCCTTGCCGATGCCATTAAGCTTTCGGGATTGTTAGAGAAATATCCAGAAATTGATTTGGCGAAAAACAAGCTCGGTTTATTTGGCAAGTTAAGCAAAGCCGATACGGTGTTGCGAGATAAAGATCGTGTGGAAATTTATCGTCCCCTCATTGCCGACCCGAAAGAGGTGCGAAAAAAACGTGCCGAAGAGGGTAAAGTGATGAAAAAGGGTGGTGGCGACGCCTAATGTTAGATTACGACCTGCACTGTCACTCCACTGTTTCGGATGGCCTTCTTACCCCCACAGAGATTGTTACTCGTGCTGCAGAGCGCGGGGTGAAATTTCTCGCGCTCACCGACCATGATAATGTGGACGGTTTGGCAGAGGCGGCGATTGCAGCAACGCAATGTGGGATTGAGTTGATTAACGGTGTAGAGATTTCAGTATCTTGGCGCACGCATACTTTACATATTGTGGGTTTGCACGTTGATCCAAAGAATTCTGAATTGCTTGCGGGATTGCACCAGATTCGTAGTGGACGTCGACATCGTGCTGAGTTGATGGCAGAGTCATTAGCGCGCGCGGGCATTGGTGGGGTGCTCGAAGGGGCATATCGGTATGCCGCAAATCAAGACATTATTGGCCGTACTCATTTTGCACGTTATTTGGTTGAGACAGGTCATTGCAAAGATGTGGGCAGCGTGTTCAAGCGCTATCTGGTGAAAGGTAAGCCGGGTTATGTGCCGCATCAGTGGGCTAATTTGCAAGACGCGATTAATTGGATTGTTGGAACAGGTGGTATTGCGGTGTTGGCGCATCCGGGGCGTTATACCGCCGGACGCAAGGCGATGGGCAAATCAACATTAGTTGAATTGCTGGAAGAGTTTACTGCGATGGGCGGCAAGGGCATCGAAGTGGTAACCGGTAGCCATACTCAACCTCAATATGCAGAGTTTGCCCGTTATGCCACCAAGTTTGGTTTGTTAAGCTCATGTGGCTCGGATTATCACGGGCCTGGCGAGAGTTATCGCGATTTGGGGCGTTTGCCCGATTTACCGATGGAGTGCACACCTATTTGGAGTGCTTGGCAAACCGCCACTGTTTAGGAATATTTATGTCGCAATACTTTGTAATTCACCCTGACAATCCCAATACGCGCTTGATCAAGCAAGCGGCAGAATTGCTGCGTGGTGGCGCTGTGATCGTTTATCCCACTGACTCGGGTTACGCCTTAGGTTGCCATTTGGGTGACAAAGATGCGGTCACGCGCATTCGTCAGATTCGAGGTTTGGACGATAGCCATCACATGACCTTAATTTGCCGCGACCTTTCCGAGTTATCGAAATATGCGCGAGTAGATAATAGCCAGTTTCGTTTACTGAAAAATAATACGCCGGGTAGCTATACCTTTATTTTGGAAGCAACCAAAGAGGTGCCGCGTCGCTTGCAACATCCTAAACGCAGCACAGTCGGGTTACGCATTCCCGATCATTCAGTAGCGTTGGCGTTGCTGGCTGAATTAAACGAACCCTTGTTGAGCTCGACACTCATTTTGCCTGAGGCGAATCATCCGCTGACCGACATTGATGAAATTCGCGAACACTTGGAATCGAAAGTTGATTTGATTATCGAAGGGGGGACGGTGGGGATTGAGCCAACCACGGTGATTGATTTGACCGGTACGACGCCTGTGCTGGTGCGCCAAGGTAAGGGTGACGCGAGCCACTTTGGCATCACTGATTAAACGGAAATTACATGAATTTTGATGCTTTGATTCAAACCATCGCGATTGCTGCCATTCCGGTGCTATTCGCGATTACGCTGCACGAAGCTGCCCACGGTTATGTGGCACGCTACTTTGGTGATATGACGGCCTATCAGCAGGGGCGCATCAGCTTAAATCCGTTACGTCATATTGACCCTGTGGGTACGATTTTGTTGCCACTTATGACGCTGGTGTTGGGCGGTATTTTGTTTGGCTGGGCAAAACCTGTCCCTGTTAATTTTGGCGCATTACGTCGCCCTAAGCAGGATATGTTATGGGTTGCATTAGCAGGCCCCGCATCCAATTTCTTTATGGCGTTGTTTTGGGGCTTCTGGGCAAAAGTGGCCTGGATGTCGCCAGACAGTTATTTTGCCGAACCCTTACTTGAGATGGCGCAACTAGGCGTTAAAATCAACGTGGTGTTGATGGTGTTGAACCTATTGCCATTGCCTCCGTTAGATGGTGGGCGGATTGCGGTGAGTTTGTTGCCGCATCGTTGGGCATTTAAACTGGCCAGTATTGAGCCTTATGGCATGTTTATTTTGATCGGTTTGGCGATCACACCCGTGTTGGGATGGTTGTTGACGCCACCAGTTATTATGCTGATTAATTCGATTAATTTTATTTTTGGGTTTTAAAAACAACTATGTTTGCTGATCGAGTTTTATCTGGAATGCGCCCGACGGGCAGTTTGCACTTGGGGCATTACCACGGCGTATTGAAAAATTGGGTGGAGATGCAGCAAGAGTTTGAGTGCCTGTTTTTTGTGGCGGACTGGCATGCACTGACCACGCATTACGACACACCGCAGGTTATCGAGCAAAGCGTGTGGGATATGGTGATCGATTGGTTAGCCGCCGGCGTTGATCCGGCGCGCGCTACTTTGTTTATTCAATCGCGAGTGCCTGAGCATGCCGAGCTACATTTGTTGCTCTCAATGATTACGCCCTTGGGTTGGTTGGAACGTGTGCCAACGTACAAAGATCAGCAAGAGAAATTGTCCGAAAAGGATTTAAGTACCTACGGATTTTTAGGTTACCCACTTTTGCAGAGCGCAGATATCTTGATTTACCGCGCAACTCAAGTGCCGGTGGGCGAAGATCAGGTACCACATATTGAATTCACCCGTGAAATCGCACGGCGCTTTAATCACATTTACGGCCGTGAGCCTGGCTTTGAAGAAAAAGCGGAAGCAGCCGTCAAAAAGTTAGGTAGCAAGAAAGCAAAACTCTATGCCGAGTTGCGCACACGCTTTCAGCAACAGGGTGACGATGAAGCGCTACAGTCGGCCAAGTCTTTGTTGGATGAGCAACAAAGTCTGAGCTTAGGCGATCGTGAGCGGTTGTTCGGCTATCTCGAAGGGGGGGGCAAGATGATTTTGTCCGAACCGCAAGCGATGCTGACCAAGGCATCCAAAATGCCAGGATTGGATGGGCAGAAAATGTCCAAGTCTTACGGCAATATCATCACCTTGCGTGAAAACGAAGAAACGGTTTCCAAGAAAATCCGCACCATGCCAACTGATCCTGCTCGTATTCGCCGCACTGATACTGGCGATCCAGCGCGTTGCCCCGTGTGGCAGTTGCATGAAGTGTATTCCAGTGAAGACACTAAGCAGTGGGTGCAGCAGGGTTGCAAGAGCGCAGGGATCGGTTGCATTGAATGTAAACAACCGGTGATTACTGGGGTGTTGGAAGAGCAAAAGCCAATGCGTGAGCGCGCTCAACAATATCTGGATGATCCAACACTGGTGCGCAATATTATTGCCGATGGGTGCGAAAAGGCACGCAAATTAGCCACCGAAACCATGCGCGAGGTGCGCGATGCGATGGGGTTGAGTTATAGCTGATTTCGCCATGAGCCAAGCCGAATTACAACTGATTCCTCGCGCACTGATCCACGGCGAACCGCTGTTGGAGATGCCAGCTGATCTTTACATTCCGCCTGATGCGCTGGAATTGGTGCTGGAAACTTTCCAAGGCCCGTTAGATTTATTGCTGTATCTGATTCGCAAGCACAATCTTGATGTGCTCGATATTCCAATGGCGCAGCTCACCAAGCAATACATGACTTATATCGAGATCATGCAGCGTAATCGTTTGGAGTTGGCAGCGGAATATTTGTTGATGGCCGCTGTATTGATTGAAATTAAGTCACGCATGTTGTTGCCACGCCCTCCCAAAATGGGTGAGGAAGAGGTGGAAGATCCACGTGCTGAGTTGATGCGTCGTTTGTTGGAGTACGAGCAAATGAAGTTGGCCGCACAGAAGCTGAATGAGTTGCCGCAAGTGGGGCGTGATTTTGAATTAGTGCAGGTGTTGATCGAGCGCACGGTTGTAGAGCGTTTGCCACAAGTGAGCGTGGAAGATTTACGCGTTGCTTGGATGACGTTGCTGACACGCGCTAAAGTAAATGCACATCACAAGGTGCACCGCGAAGAGCTATCTGTGCGCGAACAAATGACGCGCTTGCTACGCCAATTGCAGCATGGTGAATTCGAAGCCTTTGAAAAACTGTTTGATCATGCCGGCGGCATCCCACAATTAGTGGTCACCTTTATTGCTGTTTTAGAACTAGCCAAAGAAACGTTGGTCGAAATTACGCAAACTGAAACGTTGGGGAATATTTATGTCCGAACAAGCAGACTCACCCTTGAGTGAAAATCAACTTCCGGTTGCAACTGCCGAAGCAGAGGAGGCGGCTGATGTTGTGTTGCTGAAAAAGATTTTTGAAGCAGCCTTGATGACCTCGCAAGAACCGCTGTCGATTGCTGAATTAAAAAAGATGAGCGATGTGCCGGTCGACTCGGTTCAGGTCGAAGCTGTGTTGCAACAGTTAGTTGAAAAATACGCAGATAGCGGTGTTGAGTTGAATCGAGTGGCAAGTGGCTGGCGCTTTCGTGCTCGGCCTGAGATGCAGCAATTCATTGAGCGTTTAGATCCACAAAAGCCGTTGCGTTACTCACGTGCGGTGATGGAAACGTTGGCGATTATTGCGTACCGTCAGCCCGTAACGCGTGGCGATATTGAGGAAATTCGCGGCGTCGCGGTTTCTCAGCAGGTCCTAAAAACCTTGGAGTCCCGCGCTTGGGTCGAAAGTATCGGTACCCGTGATACGCCTGGCAAGCCCGCTTTGTATGCCACTACTCATCAGCTCTTAGATGACCTCAACTTGCGTTCGCTCAGTGAATTGCCAGCATTGGCGGAGATGGGCAATCTGTTGGAAATCTCGCAACAAGACGCTGTTTAATGCCTGCCAGCAAACGAATCTCGTCACGTGATAATGGGTTTTTCAAGGAGCTCAGTAAGCTCGCAAGCTCATCCCGGCAGCGCCGAAAAGTAAGCCAAACTTTGTTAGATGGGGCGCATTTGGTTCGCGCTTATTTACACGCCGATAAGCAGCCCCTACATCTGCTGGTCAACGATGCGGCTACTGCAAATGATGAGATTGCCGAGCTCATTGCACAACTACCCGAAACGCCAATTACTTGCCTCGATGACGCGTTGTTTGGGGAACTCACAGAATTAAAGACCCCCAGTGGGCTGTTGGCACTAATTGAATTACCTCCTGCGCAAGTCGCACCTTCTCGTAGCCACTTTTGCGTGTTACTTGAAGATGTGCAAGATCCAGGTAATTTAGGCTCGATTTTGCGTACAGCGGCGGCGGCGGGGTGTGACGCGGTTTTCCTGTCAGCCGCTTGCGCGGATGCGTGGTCGCCTAAAGTACTACGAGCCTCGATGGGAGGGCATTTTGCCTTGAGCATTCATGAACATGCCGATCTATTTAACGTGGCGGCAGTGTTTGAGGGCGATATTTTTGCGACTCAGCTAGGCGCAAAGCAAAGTCTGTATGACGTGCAACTAACTAAAAATATCGCTTTTGCTTTTGGTAACGAGGGGGCAGGGCTGTCGCAGGCATTGCTGAGTGCTTGTCGACAACCGATCGAAATTCCTATGCCCGGGAAGGTTGAATCCTTAAATGTCGCAGCCGCAGCAGCGGTTTGCCTGTTTGAGGCAGCCCGCCAACGCAGAAAAATCAAATAACTCGTCTTTCCATCGGAAAGGCTAACTGCGGTTGAGTTGGACAGGCGTTTCCGTTACAATGCGCGCCCTGTTGGTTCGGCAGTTGCCGAAAAAACATAATTCGCACATCCGTTCATGTTGGGGTGCCCGCAAGGGTCAAGCTGACGGGTGGTTGAACTTAACCCTTAACAATATTGGAGTAATCATGGCTGTAACTATGCGTCAAATGTTGGAAGCTGGCGTCCATTTCGGACACCAAACCCGTTTCTGGAATCCAAAGATGGCTCCGTTCATCTTCGGTCATCGCAATAAAATTCACATTATCAACCTCGAAAAAACAGTGGTTATGTTTAACGATGCGTTGAAGCACATTAGCAAGTTGTCTGCTAAAAAAGGCACGATTCTTTTCGTGGCAACTAAGCGTCAAGCTCGCGAAATTATTCGCGAAGAAGCTCAGCGCGCTGGTTCTCCATACGTTGACTATCGTTGGTTGGGCGGTATGCTGACTAACTTTAAGACAGTGCAACTGTCGATCAAGCGTCTGCGCGAATTAGAAACAATGGTTGCCGATGGTAGCATTGAAAAAGTATCTAAAAAAGAAGGCTTGATGTTCCGTCGCGAATTGGAAAAACTTGAGCGTAGCTTGGGTGGTATCAAAGACCTGCAAGGTTTGCCATCAGCGATTTTCGTCATCGACGTGGGTTACCAAAAAGGTACGATCACTGAGGCGCAAAAATTGGGTATTCCAGTGATTGGTGTGGTCGATACTAACCACAGCCCATTGGGTGTTGATTTCGTTATTCCTGGTAACGATGACTCTAGCCAAGCAATTCGTTTGTACGCTCGTGGCGTTGCAGATGCAATTTTGGAAGGTCGCGCAAGCGCACTGACTGAGTTGACAGAACAAGTTGAGGCGAGTGCCGCGTAAGCAGCCTCTCCAAGACGAAGGGGCGCAAGCCCCTTTTTTTATAATTTGAGTTAATTATTAGGAGTAGAAAATGGCGAATATTACCGCAGCGATGGTGATGGAACTGCGCCAGGCAACTGGTCTGGGCATGATGGAGTGCAAGAAGGCGCTGACTGAAACTGATGGCGACTTTAAAGCGGCTGAAGAATTGTTGCGTATTAAGAGTGGCGCGAAAGCAAGCAAAGCAGCATCACGTGTAACGGCTGAAGGTGTGGTTAGCGCGTTTATTACACCAGATGGCAAAACAGGTGCTGTTGCTGAAATCAATTGTGAAACTGACTTCGTGGCTAAAAATGACGACTTCGTTAACTTTGCAAAAAACGTAGCTGAGTTGGTAGCGAAAAATGATCCAGCAGACATCGATGCATTGTTGGCATTGCCACTGAACGGCTCAACAGTTGAAGAAGTTCGTAAGGCTTTATTGATGAAGCTGGGCGAGAACTTAACAATTCGCCGTTTTGAGCGTTATGCAACGACGACTGGCAAGCTATCCAGCTACTTGCACGGCAGCAAAATCGGTGTGTTGTTGAACTACGCAGGTGGTGATGAGGCAATGGGCCGTGATTTGTGTATGCATATTGCAGCGAGCAAGCCTAAGTCAGTTGATGCATCTGGCGTGAATCCAGAAGACATCGCCACTGAGCGCCGTATCGCGATTGAAAAAGCGAAAGAAGCGGGCAAGCCAGAGGCAATGTTGGAAAAGATTGCCGAAGGTACAGTGCAAAAATTCCTCAAAGATGTGACTTTGCTAGGCCAAGTGTTTGTGAAAGCAGAAGATGGCAAACAAACGATTGAGCAGTTTTTGAAAACGAAGTCTGCAACCGTGGCTGCATTCCAAATGTTTATCGTGGGTGAAGGCATCGAGAAGAAAGTTGAAGACTACGCGGCTGAAGTTGCCGCAACTATTGCTGCAAGCAAGAAAGACTAAATCCTATGTCCAACTCCCCTGCATACAAACGTATTCTGCTTAAGCTTTCTGGCGAAGCCTTGATGGGCGATGACAGCTACGGTATCAACCGTACTGTGATCGAACGCATCGTCGCCGAGATTGCGGAAGTAGTCGGTTTGGGTGTGCAGGTGGCGATGGTGATCGGTGGTGGTAATATTTTCCGCGGTGTGGCGCCTGCCGCAGCGGGGATGGATAGAGCGACTGCCGATTACATGGGTA
This sequence comes from Gallionellaceae bacterium, assembly GCA_037140475.1. Lineage (GTDB taxonomy): Bacteria > Pseudomonadota > Gammaproteobacteria > Burkholderiales > Gallionellaceae > PALSA-1006. The sequence goes on along the minus strand of JBAXEJ010000008.1, from coordinate 8,145 downwards.
TGTTAGCAACAGTGATGAACTCAATGGCGTTGCAAGATGCAATGACGCGCGCGGGCGTGCCTTGTCGCGTGCAATCAGCGTTGAACTTGGAGCAAGTGGCTGAACCATTTATTCGCGGCAAAGCTTTGCGCTATTTAGAAGAAGGCAAGGTCGTTATTTTTGCCGCCGGCATTGGTAGCCCATTCTTTACTACCGACACAGCAGCAGCATTGCGAGGTGTGGAGATGGATGCGCAGGTCGTGATTAAAGCAACAAAGGTTGATGGGGTTTACACGGCGGATCCTAAGAAAGACCCTTCGGCAACGCGCTATCAAAAAGTCAGTTTCGATGAGGCGATTGGTAAAGATTTGAAGGTGATGGACTCGACAGCGTTGACGCTCTGTCGCGACCAGAAGCTACCGATTATTGTGTTCAGTATTTTCAAGGCTGGTGCACTCAAGCGTGTGGTGACTGGCGAAGATGAAGGTACCTTGGTACATTGCGATTAATGAGGATTTGAAATGATTGCGGATATCAAAAAAAATGTGGAACAAAAAATGGCTAAGTCGCTTGATGCATTAAAAGCGGACTTTGGGAAAGTGCGTACAGGTCGTGCGCATACCGGTATTTTGGATCATGTGACTGTGGACTATTACGGCAGTCCAACTTTGGTCAGTCAAGTGGCGAACATCACTTTGATCGATGCGCGCACGATTGGTGTGCAGCCTTGGGAAAAGAATATGATCTCGCCGGTAGAAAAAGCGATTCGTGATGCCGATCTAGGTTTGAATCCATCAACCAATGGCGAAATGATTCGCGTGCCGATGCCCATGCTGACCGAAGAGCGCCGCCGTGACTTGATTAAGGTGGTGCGCAATGAAGCTGAAAACGCGAAAGTGGCTGTACGCAACATTCGTCGCGATGCCAATGAACATCTGAAGAAGCTACTCAAAGATAAAGAAGTGGGCGAAGATGATGAGCGCCGCGCCCAAGAAGATGTACAAAAATTTACTGATCGTTTTGTTGCTGAAATCGACAAAGCCTTACAGGTCAAAGAAACAGATCTATTAGCAGTTTGACAAAGAGCTCGCGCAGGATTGGAAGCAAAATCTTACGCGACTCTTTGATCCTGAATCCACCTAGGGATTTGTAATGGCGCTATTTAGAAGTTCAACCCGAACGATCCCAACCTACACCAACGTGCCGAGTCATATCGCTATGATTATGGATGGTAATGGCCGTTGGGCTAAGCAACGCTTCCTGCCGCGAGTTGCGGGACATCAGCGCGGTGTGGAAACAGTGCGCGAGATGGTTAAAGCGTGCCGGCAACTTGGTGTGCAATATCTTACATTGTTTGCTTTTAGTAGTGAAAACTGGCGCCGCCCTGCAGATGAAGTGTCATTTTTGATGCAGCTCTTCGTCAAAATGTTGGAACGCGAAGTTAGCAATCTGCATAAAAATAATGTGCGACTAATAATCATTGGTGATCGCACGCGTTTTGATGAGCAACTCCAAAAATATATCGCCGAGGCTGAGCAGCTCACTGCTAATAATGATGGTTTAACGCTGACCATTGCCGCAAACTATGGTGGCCGTTGGGATATTATGCAGGCGATGCATGCCTTGAGTCGCGCACACCCTGATCGTGCCGCTGCGTTTGAAGAGGAGGAGTTGGGGCCTTATCTCTCGATGCACTACGCCCCCGAGCCAGATTTATTTATCCGCACTGGCGGCGAGCAACGCATCAGTAATTTTCTGCTGTGGCAATTAGCCTACACTGAGTTGTATTTTACCGACACCTTATGGCCGGCGTTTGATCGAGCTGAGCTAGAAGCGGCAATTCAATCTTATCAAAAACGCGAGCGCCGCTTTGGGCGTACCAGCGAGCAACTTACTGAAAGCAAGCCTGATGCTTAAGCAACGTGTTATCACCGCAGTGATTCTGCTGGTTTTATTTTTAGCAGCAGTCTTTACGTTGCCAGCATTGGCTTGGTCTATTTTAATTTTAGTAATGATTTGGCAGGGTGCAGTGGAGTGGGCGCGCTTGTCAAACATGTCAGGGCGGATTGCCACAGCGTATTGTGTTGTCACCGCAGCGATGATGGCGGCAATGCAATGGTTTGATGCTGGCGCAGTGGCGCAACATGTTTGGCTACACCATTTAGTTTGGTATGCCCTCGCGATTTTCTTATGGGTAATCGTCGTGCCAGCGTGGATGATCGCCAGTTGGAAGCCGAAGAATAAATGGTTGATGGGAGCGGTGGGTTGGGCCGTGTTGCTGCCTACAGGTTTAGCGATGATCGATTTGCGCGATTTCAGCCCGTGGTTGTTACTCGGCGCGATGTCGGTAGTGTGGGTGGCAGATAGTGCGGCTTATTTTTCAGGCAAACGTTTTGGCAAAAATAAATTAGCACCCGCGATTAGCCCGGGAAAAACCTGGGAAGGTGTGTTTGGCGCGTTGATAGTGGTTTCGATTTACGTGTTGTCGGTAGGTTGGGGGGCGGGCTTATTTAAAACTTATCCCGTATTCCCAGGCATCATCATCGCCTCATGGTGGTATGTCGGCTTGGCCGTGATTGGCGACTTGTTTGAATCAGCCGTGAAGCGCCAAGCTGGTGTGAAGGATAGTGGTGCTTTATTGCCGGGTCATGGTGGGTTGTTAGATCGCATTGATGCGTTGACTTCAACGCTACCTTTTGCCGCGATTGCACTCGTCTTCGAGAAGTTAGCTCAATAAAACAGCGTCCTTGAAAATAATATAACTCAATATAATCATATAGTTATTAAAATTAATGCATAAGCATCAATCAATTACGGTATTAGGCTCAACTGGTAGCATCGGCAAGAGCACGCTCGACGTGATCTCGCGCCACCCTGAGCGTTACCAAGTATTTGCACTCACCGCTGCACAGCAAGACGAATTGATGTTTGAGCAGTGCCGCCAGTTCAATCCGAAATTTGCCGTGATGATGGATGAGGCTGCTGCTAGACGTCTCGCGCAAAAAATTAAATCTGCTGGACTAGAAACAGAAACACGCTGCGGCATTGAGGCCTTAGAGCAAGTTTCGGCGGCTCCAGAAGTGGATGCGGTGATGGCTGCCATTGTTGGCGCAGCTGGCTTGCGCCCGACCTTGGCAGCTGCGCGTGCTGGCAAGCGCATTCTGTTGGCGAACAAAGAAACATTGGTGATGGCCGGCCGCATTTTTATGGATGCGGTCAAGCAAAGTGGCTCAGCGCTATTGCCGATCGACAGTGAGCACAATGCCATTTTTCAAGCCTTACCCAATCAGTACTCAGGTGATCTGACCGCAGGTGGCGTGAGCAAAATTTTGTTGACTGCTTCTGGTGGCCCGTTTCGTAACACCCCCTTAACTGAATTAAAACAAGTCACACCCGATCAAGCCTGTGCGCATCCCAATTGGAGCATGGGGCGCAAGATTTCAGTTGATTCCGCCACCATGATGAATAAAGGGCTGGAGGTCATCGAAGCACATTGGCTTTTTAATGCTCCGGCGGATGCGATTCAAGTAGTGGTCCATCCGCAGAGCGTGATCCATTCAATGGTGCAGTATGTCGATGGCTCGGTGCTAGCGCAGTTGGGTAACCCTGACATGCGCACGCCGATTGCCTATGGCTTGGCTTATCCAGAACGTATTGACGCAGGTGTCGCCCCTTTAGATTTATTCAAAATTGCGCGACTCGATTTTGTCGAGCCTGATTTCGAACGATTCCCTTGCTTGGCATTAGCTTATCGCGCGTTACGCGCTGGCGGCACCGCACCTGCCTTAATGAATGCTGCCAATGAAGTCGCCGTTGATGCTTTCCTCTGTCAACGCATCGCCTTCCTTGATATCCCACGTTTGATTGCAGATGTGTTGGATAAAATTACATCGCATGAAGTAAATGTTTTGGAGGATGTGTTGCAAGCTGATGAGCACTCGCGCCGTGTCGCAAATGATTGGATAAGGAACGTATGACGCTCTTAGCCTTCATCGTTGCGATTGTAGTGTTGGTGGTATTCCATGAACTTGGGCACTATTGGGTGGCGCGCCTGTGCAATGTGAAGGTGCTACGTTTTTCGCTTGGCTTCGGCAAAGTGATTTTCAGCAAGCGCTTTGCGGGGGGCGAAACGGAGTGGGTTGTTTCGATGATCCCCTTAGGTGGCTACGTCAAAATGCTGGATGAGCGCGAGGGTGAGGTGCCTGCCGAAGAATTGCCTCGTGCCTTCAATCGGCAATCGGTGCTAAAACGCATGGCCATTGTGGTGGCTGGGCCAGTGGCCAATTTGCTGCTCGCCATTGTGTTTTATTGGGCGTTATTTATTTACGGTGTACCAGGCGTCAAGCCGATTTTGGGACCAGTGCCAGTTCAAACTGCTGCTGCGAGTGCGCAATTACGCGCTCAAGAAACGATTGTTAGCATCAACGGACAGGCGACCCCAAGTTGGCAAGAGGTGCGCTGGATGTTGCTGGATTTAGTATTGCAACATCGCGAAGCAAGCTTGGAATTGAGAACGGCTGAAGGTGTGCCAGTATTTCGCGTGTTAGAAATGAATGGGCTAAGCGCAGCCGATTTAGATGGCGATTTTTTGAAGAAACTCGGCCTGCAGCCCTATCAACCACCGATTAATCCGATTATCGAAAAGCTTGTCGAAGGTGGTGCCGCACAACGTGCAGGTCTTCAATCCAACGATAAAATTTTGCGCGTCAATGGAAGTGTTATTGCGGTGTGGGATGACTTCGTTGAAGTTGTCAGGGCGAGCCCGAGTGTTGCATTGAAAGTAGAAGTTGATCGAGCCGGAAGTTTGCTTGTGCTGACGGTTACTCCCGATGTGGTGAATGATGTAGATAAAAAAATTGGACGTATAGGCGCAGCCCCTAAAATTAATCGAGCGGATTATGAAGCGTTATTGACGGAAGTTCATTACCCACCGCTTGCTGCACTGAGTGAGGCTGCGAAAAAAACGTGGGAAACGTCGGTCGTTAGTTTGAAGATGATGTGGAAGATGGTTTTAGGCGAAGTGTCGCTGAAAAATCTGAGTGGACCTATCACCATTGCTGATTATGCAGGGCAATCCGCGCAGATTGGACTAGGTGCATATATCAGTTTTCTTGCCCTCATTAGCATCAGTCTGGGCGTATTGAATTTGCTCCCCATCCCCTTATTAGATGGTGGCCATTTGCTGTATTATGCGGTCGAATTATTAAAGGGTAGCCCCGTCTCCGAAAGATATTGGGCTGCCGGGCAAAATGTAGGAATTGCCTTGCTAGTTACCATGATGGCTTTTGCTTTATATAACGACATTAGTCGTCTGATTTTAGGTTGAAAATTAATGAATTTTAAGATGCTAGTGGGGCTTCTCCCGCTGTTGTTCTCCTCTTCTGTTTGGGCCATCGAGCCTTTTGTGATCAAAGATATTCGTGTTGAAGGTATTCAGCGTACCGAAGCGGGAACGGTGTTCAGTTATTTGCCCGTTAAAGTGGGTGAGACCTTTAATGATGAGCAATCTTCCGCTGCGATTCATGCGCTATTTTCTACCGGTTTTTTCAAAGACGTCAGCCTAAAAACAGATCAGGGTGTATTGATTGTGGTGGTGCGCGAGCGTCCGTCAATTGCGAGTGTAGAAATTAACGGGGTTAAAGATTTTCCCAAAGATCAGCTTCGAGACAACCTCAAGTTGGTGGGGTTGGCCGAAGGCCGTATTTTCGATAAATCGGCACTCGAAAAATCTGAGCAGGAGCTTAAGCGCCAATACGTCGCGCGTGGCAAATATGGAGTTTCAGTAAAAGCGGTTGTCAAAGAACTTGAACGCAACCGTGTTTCCGTAAATCTGAATGTTGTAGAAGGTGAAGTTTCCAAAATTCGCCAAATTAATATTGTGGGCAATAAGGCCTATAAAGAATCTGATTTGCAAGACATGATGAAGCTCAGCACGCCAGACTGGTGGAGCTGGATGAGTAAGAATGACCAATATTCAAAGCAGAAATTGTCTGCGGATATGGAGATGATTCGCACCTTTTACTTGGACTCCGGTTACATGGAGTTTTCCATCGACTCAACACAAGTTTCAATTTCGCCCGATAAAAAAGATATTTTTATCACTTTAAATATTACAGAAGGGCCGAAATACACTATTTCAAATGTAAAAGTGATGGGGCCGGAAAATGTGTTCTCTCACGAGCAAATCCGTAAACTCATTGCGATAAAAACTGGTGATGTGTTTTCGCGCAAAGCTATTACTGCCTCAACGCAAAAAATTACGGAACGTTTCGGTGATGAAGGCTATGCCTTCGCTAACGTAAATGCAGCGCCGGAACTGGATAAAGAAAAGCATCAAGTTGGCTTCACCTTCATCGTTGATCCATTTCAGCGCGTATATATTCGTCGCATCAATATTTCTGGTAACACTAAAACCCGCGATGAAGTGATTCGCCGTGAGTTTAGGCAAATGGAAAGCGGTTGGTTTGCGACTGAGAAAATTAAAAAATCTAAACAGCGTGTCGATCGTTTGGGTTTCTTTAGTTCGGTAAATGTGGAAACGGTGCCGATTCAGGGCACCAAAGACCAAATGGATTTGAACGTGACGGTAGAAGAGAAATCCACTGGCAATCTTTCCGTTGGTGCAGGTATTAGTAGTACAGAGGGCTTGGTACTGACAGCCGGTATTTCACAAAGCAATTTGTTTGGTACGGGTAACGTGCTTTCAACCCAAGTTAACACCAGCAAGATTAATGAGGTCTACTCGATTTCCTATACCAATCCGTATTACACCGATGATGGTGTGAGTCGCGGTTTTGACATTTACAAACGCAGAACCAATGCCACACAAATTTCTGTGAGCCAATACACCTCTGAAAGCCTAGGTGGTGGTGTACGTTTTGCCGTACCCTTGGCGGAAGAGCAGAATATTCATTACGGCTTCGCTGCCGAGCAAACCACAATTGGCCTAACTTCTTTAAGTCCTACGCGCTTTACTGACTACATCAATACCTTTGGTGCACGAACTGAAAACTACATCGGCACCATTGGGTGGACGCGCGATGATAGAGATAGCGCTATTTACGCGACAGAGGGAACGGTGCAGCGGGCCTTTACTGAAATTAGTATGCCTTTTTCAAGTCAACATTACATGAAGACTACCTATCAGCATCAGTGGTTTACCCCACTCAATAGGGAGATTACTTTTATGATGAATGGTGAGGCGGGCGTGGCTAATGGCTATGGCGGCCAAGTTTTGCCCTTCTTTAAGAACTTTTATGCGGGTGGTGTCGGCTCTGTGCGAGGATACGATCCGAGTTCTTTGGGTCCGCGTGACAGCAATAACTATTCCCTAGGCGGTAATCGTCGTATTGTAGGCAACGCTGAATTACTGTTTCCGATGCCGGGTTTTTCTAAAGAAAAGTCTGTTCGGCTGAGCATGTTTGTAGATGCGGGTGCTGTTTATGGGGATCCAACGCAGATGCCGGCTTCGGAGGGATTGCGCTATTCAACAGGTTTAGCGATTACCTGGTTCTCTCCGGTTGGTCCACTGAAATTTAGTTATGGCATGCCGATTGGGCCGCAAATTCAGGATAAAATTCAACGCTTCCAATTTACACTGGGTACGTTGTTCTAATGGTTATGTTTGCAGAAGGAGACAGCATGAAAAAAGTGTTCGCAATTGGTTTGTTGGCCGTGTCTATGATCACGCCAAGTTTTGCTGCCGACTTTAGAGTGGGCGTCGTCAACACTGAGCGTATTTTGCGCGAATCCGTGCCTGCGGTGAAAGCCGAGAAAAAAATTGAAAAGGAATTTGCGGCGCGCGATCTGGATATTAAACAGATGATGAAGCAGATCAAAGATATTCAAGCTGCCTTAGAAAAAGACGGCGGGAAAGTGGATGCTGAACATCGTAGCAAAGAACGTGAGCTGGCTAATTTGAATGTAAACCTACAAAGATTGCAGCGTGAGTTCCGCGAAGATTTAAATCTGCGCAAAAACGAAGAGTTGGCTCAAGTGCTAGCGCGTGCGGATAAGGCAATTCAGGCCATTGCGGAAAGCGATCAATACGATCTGATTCTGCAAGAGGCGGTGTACCGTAATCCAAAAATCGACATCACCGACAAGGTGCTGCAGTACCTGGTTGACGATAAAGCGAATAAATAAAATTCTATGCTCGAGCAGAAG
>JBAXEJ010000007.1:0-61929 GCA_037140475.1 Gallionellaceae bacterium | reverse complement strand
GAATATGGCCTCACGCCAGCGGTGTGCGAAGACTATGCCGCGTTCCTCGCCAGTAAAGAAAAGTTTATGTTGGCAACGGCCTTGGTGCAAAGCGGATTCCTGCTTGTTGATGACAAATTCGCCATCGTCACCGAGACAGAGCTTTATGCATCGCAGCCTCGTAGCCGTGCCGCTCGTGCCGCAAAGAAGAGCAACGTCGAAGGCATGTTGCGCGATCTCTCTGAGCTCAAACCGGGCGACCCTGTGGTGCATGAGCAACACGGCATTGCGCGCTATCAGGGGCTGGTGAATCTCGACCTCGGCGAAGGTGAGAATGAATTTTTGCTACTGGTGTATGCGGGAGAAGATAAGCTGTATGTGCCGGTGTCGCAGTTACATGTTATTAGCCGTTATAGCGGTGGCGCGCCAGAAGCGGCACCGCTTCATAAATTGGGTAGCGGTACATGGGATAAAGCCAAACGTCGCGCCATGCTGCAGGTGCGCGACACGGCTGCCGAGTTGCTGAACATTTACGCACAACGCGCCACGCGTAAAGGCCATGCTTTCAAACTGACGTATCACGATTACGAGGCGTTTTCTGCGGGTTTCGGTTTTGAAGAAACGGCTGATCAAGCCGCTGCGATTGAGGCCGTACTGCTCGATCTGCAATCCGTTAAGCCGATGGACAGGTTGATCTGCGGCGATGTTGGCTTTGGTAAAACAGAAGTGGCATTGCGCGCCGCGTTCGTGGCGGTGATGGATGGTAAGCAAGTGGCCGTGCTGGTTCCCACCACGCTGCTGGCCGAACAGCACTTTCAAAATTTCTCTAATCGCTTTGCGGATTGGCCGATCAAGATCGCTGAGTTGTCGCGCTTTCGTTCTGCCAAAGAAGTTACACAGTCGTTACAAGATTTGGCAGAGGGCAAGCTGGATATTGTGATCGGTACGCATAAGCTGATCCAGAAAGATGTGAAATTTAGCAATCTCGGTTTGGTGATTTTGGATGAAGAACACCGCTTTGGTGTGCAGCAGAAAGAGCGCTTGAAAGCCTTGCGTGCGGAGGTGGATGTGCTCACGCTCACCGCCACGCCAATTCCACGTACGCTGGCGATGTCGCTGGAAGGTCTGCGTGATTTTTCGGTGATCGCCACTGCACCACAACGTCGCTTGTCGATTAAAACTTTTGTCAGCAGCTACAGTCAGGGCATCATCCGCGAAGCCGTACTGCGCGAACTTAAGCGCGGTGGGCAGGTGTACTTCCTGCACAACGAAGTCGACACCATCAACAATATGCATGAGAAACTGGAAACGTTGTTGCCAGAAGCGCGCATCCGTGTGGCGCACGGCCAGATGGGCGAGCGCGATCTGGAATCGGTGATGCGCGATTTCACTCATCAGCGTTTTAACGTGTTGCTTTGCACCACCATCATCGAAACCGGCATCGACGTGCCTACAGCGAACACCATCATCATGAATCGTTCTGATCGCTTTGGTTTGGCGCAGTTGCACCAGTTACGCGGTCGTGTGGGGCGTTCGCACCACCAGGCTTATGCATATTTGCTAGTAGATAATTTAGAAGGTCTTACTGCCCAGGCGAAAAAACGCCTCGAAGCCATTCAAGCGATGGAGCAATTAGGCTCAGGCTTCTGCCTCGCCATGCACGATTTAGAAATTCGCGGTGCGGGTGAGGTGCTGGGCGAATCGCAGAGTGGCGAGATGCAGGAAATTGGTTTTAGTTTGTATAACGACATGCTCGCCGCCGCGATTGCCTCACTCAAGCAAGGCAAAGAGCCAGACATGGCGCATCCACTGGGGGTGACGACCGAGATCAATTTGCATACTCCCGCGCTATTACCTAATGATTATTGCGGTGACATTCATCAACGCCTCGTTATCTACAAACGTCTAGCGAACTGCAACACGCAACAAGATTTGGACGATATGCATCAAGAATTGATCGACCGTTTTGGTTTGTTGCCTGAGCCTGCGCAGACCTTACTCGATAGTCATCAATTGCGCATTCTCGCCAAGCCAATTGGTATCAGCAAATTGGATGCTTCAAGTGAGGCGATTCAAATTCAGTTTGTGCCTAATCCGCCGATTGATCCGATGAAAATCATCACGCTAATTCAGACGCGCCGTTACATCAAAATGAACGGCCCAGATAAATTGCGCATCGAGTTGAAGCATGAGGATTTGCAGCAGCGGGTGTTGGCTATTAAGAATTTCTTCAACGAACTGAAATAAATTTCTCCGTCATTCCGGCGTAGGCCGGAATCCAGATGGTTAAAAAGTACCTACGTAGCGAACAAAGCCTCGATGTTGTCCGCTACGCGGGCTGTTTTGTGTTGCTGGATTCCGGCCTGCGCCGGAATGACGACAACCTCTCAATGGTAACTTGTCAATATCTCTTATTGAGATATACTGCGATTCATGCACATCATCACCCACCGCCGAATTGTGACCGCGCAGCAAGCGCATCCCCAAAGCGCATCGGCCCTTGAGCAGTGGTATCGCCTATGCAAAAAGGCTGAATGGCGAAGCTTCTCGGAAGTGAGGGCGCTCTTCCCCAGTACGGATAAGGTAGGTGATGTATTCGTATTCGACATTGGCGGGAACAAGCTGCGTTTGATTGCCGCCATTCACTTCAATACGGGGCGATTATTCATCAGGGCAGTGCTGACACACAAAGAGTATGACCAAGGAGGCTGGAAATGAACGCACGAGTTAAAACAGCAATAGAACATTGGGGCTATGTAGCACCTCTGCTACAACCCGCGCGCAACGCCAAAGAGTACGCACAATTGGTTGAAGCCCTTGATGCTGCAATCGATGCAGGCGGCGCTGATGAAAAACATCCGCTCGCCAGATTAGTGGATTACCTCGGCGATCTGGTTGCGGAATATGAAGCCAAAGACAAAATGCCAAAAGCGGCAACAGGGGCGGAGGCGCTACGCTATTTGATGCAACGCGATGGCTTGCGTCAGGTCGATCTTCCAGAACTGGGCAGCCAAGGTGTCGTGTCTGAATTGCTAGCGGGTCGTCGCGAATTCAATGCCCGCCAAGCTAAAGAATTGGCGTCGAGGTTCGGTGTTTCGGCGGTGTTGTTTTTGTAAACCCGAACATCGCACATTCACAAATGCAACATTGACCCTAAAGTCTATTCTTAGAGCAACTTAAAACCGTGGTCTGTCCCCTGTTTTGGTGTTAGAGCAACTTAAAACCGTGGTCTGTCCCCTGTTTTGGTGCTGTTTTGCTCTATCCATGTGGCGCTTAAGCTGGTTGATTGAGCACCTGTGTGGCTCTCTCAATGTGTTTGTCTGCGGCTTTCCAAATCGTTTTCACAAGAAAGACCGGCCCTATCCATTCTCCCCGCTTTGGAATTTCATATTTCAGCATAAGGCTTTTAACTGGCTCAAAGTATGTAGGGGTGATTCCATCTGCGGTTGTCCCAACTTCAAATGCTGCTTTAGCATCTATGGATGCCTGCAATGCTAAAGCCACCTCTTTCTTTACCTCACCTTCAGGAAGTTGGGTAAGCAGCTCTTCAACCTCGGCTTTTAGATCAATCATGCGAGAACCATACTCTTTCGAACTGATTCCTATCTCAACTGCACCAGACATTTTACGTAGCGCTCTTAGCGCACTTTGTGCAGCAGGTGATGGCGCTGGCTTTGATGCAGTTGTAACAGCTCCGTTGCTCTTATTATCGTTTGGGTTGCATGCCGAAACTAAGCTTGCAAGGCAAAGTGAAATGGCTATAAATTGAAATTTGCTTCGTAACATTAAGTGTCTCCGGTGTGAAAAATAGAAAGTTACCTGTTTTTTCGGTCAGTCTCTGCTTGGCAAGTTTTACAAATTCCATTGTGACCATCAGGCTTCGTTTTGTTTCGATGATAGTCAGATAGGCTCTTTTCTTTTTTGCACGACTGGCAAATTTTCATTACAGTACTTTTCATGGCAACGCTCCACTAAATAAAGGGGAAGATTAAAGAACGCATCATCTGGGTAATCGCTTAAGAGGAGGTACTTTTCCGCTTCTTGATTTGTAGAATTTATAACCCAGCACTGCAGTGCTACCAGCGGCAACCAAGCCGCCACAAACTGCAAGTGGCACAGCCCATACAGGCGCAGTACCTATGCCAAAAACTGCAAGTGCTGGTCCTGCCCATCCGCCTACCGCCGCGCCTGCCGCGGCAAATGGAACGGTTGCCGCCATACCTACGCCACCTGAGGCTAACCCGACGCCTGAACCCAAGACGCCACCTGCGACACTACCAACGGCTGCTCCGACGGCACTAATGGTTCCTGTCGCCGATGCACTCGCCGCGATAACGCCCACAGCAGAAGCCGCCGCGCCACCTGCGGCAGTCACACCAATTGCCGCATTTTTTAATTTGCTTTTGGTGGAAAATTTTTCATCGTTGTTTTCAGTCATTTCGCTTCTCCTGTCGAAAATTAAATTCATCTGTGGAAATGTTTAGAGCAGGGCATTCACTTGTTTTATTCACGGTCTAGTATTCGTGAAGAAATAGAGCTACGGCAATTATAGATTAAATCAGTTGCTCAGCAACTATATAAGACGTTCAACATAAACTGCGTATTGGCGATTATTCGTGCTGAATTTAAGAGGCGCGAGAATGACCAAAGAGAAAAAACCTGCTTCGCTACTACCGGGATTGCTGGGTAAAAATATTAGAGAGCGGCGCAGTCAGCTTGGCTGGACGCAAGCGACACTTGCCGAGTTGGTAAAGGTGGATGTTGAAACAATCTCTCGGATTGAGCGCGGTGCGATCGTGCCTTCTGTTCTTAAGTTGGAACAGGTTGCGAATGTTCTAGGCTTGCCTTTGGCGGAGGTGCTGCGCTCCTCTTCCACACTGGCGCAAGATCAGTCGTTGGAGATACTGGGTTGGTTACAGAGCTTGTCGGAAGCCGATAGGCAATTCGTTTTGGCGGCGACGCAGCAGCTGTGTAGGCATCTTGTTAAGTCCGCATAAACAGTTGCAAGTTGTTGGAAGAGCAGAGGCGTGAAATGTTTTTTTACCAAACTAAGTGATCTGTTAGCTCGAAAACGGATTGAGCAATAAAACGCCACTACGTTTGACATCACGCACATTACGCGTGACCAGCGTCAGCCCATGCTCCAACGCGGTTGCCGCCAATAGCCCATCAATGACGGGCAAGGGATCGGGTGAATTGAGGCTGCCCCATCTTTGAGCAATACTTTCCGTGATGGACAATATTCGCCCTTGCATCATGGAAAGAATATCGGCGAGACGCTGTTCCAATCTTTCCGCTTGTACGGGGTCGCGTCTTTTCAAACGTTCAATGCCTTGGCGAATTTCCCCGACAACGAGTACCGAGAGAAACAGGTCCTCGGGGTTGCAGCTCGCATACCAAGTTTTGACTCCAATATCTGCCCGGTCGCCTTTTTGAATTTCAGACAGAATGTTGGTGTCAATCAGGAAGCCCATTCTGAGGTCTCTCTACCCATATCATGAGGTCGCGCAATGTCCGCATCAGTCATGCCTTCAACTACGGATGCCAGTAGCACTTTGAGGTTACGGTCGGATGGCTTGGATAGCGGTGCTTGCGAGAGTAACAATACGCGCAAAGATACGCCATCGGGAATGCTGTCAGGTAAGCGAATGGTGTGCTGATGGGAAACAGTTTCAAATTCTATCGCGTGCATTTTTCTTGCCTCCTATCTCACTAAACCATTCGTTAGTCCGCATCTTACACCAGCGAGTTTGAAAATCGTCTCTGGCGGTGCGATAACTCCCACCACGATATTGTGGTTCATTGAAGCTTGCGGCGGATGTCCGCAAATACCTCTGCTGCGAGGATTGGTTGAACATCACCGCGTTCAATTTCAGCCCAGCGTGCTTTGATCTCAGCTTTCCATGCTTGGCTGACATCCCCGCTGTAGGCACGCGCTTCCGTGCCAAGCTGTTTGGCCTGTGTCTGTAGTTCTGCAAGTTGGGCTAACATGATTAAATCCTTTATAAACTGATGGACAAAAGATAGGAGGATTCGAACTTGTAGTCAAGGTTTATAAAAGCCAAAGCAGTTGGGTACAGCTTTGTTTTATGACCTATGATTCTCCCCATTGGTAATACACGTCAAAGGGACTTCATGAATAATCAAATACGCCAGATTCTCGATCAGATCACCAAGCTGGAAGGTGAGTTAAATACCGCACTAGAAGAACACCAAACCCGTTTGCGCTATCAGGTTGAAGGCAAGCGCGTGGTGTTTGAACAAGCGATCAGAGAGGCGCATCAACGCGTAAAATTAGGCGTGTTTCGCTGGTTTCTTACGGTTCGTCCGCAAAACTATCTTACGATGCCCATCATCTACGGTGCTGCCGTGCCATTGGTGTTATTCGATTTGAGTGTGAGCTTGTATCAGGCGCTATGCTTTCCGGTCTATGGCATTGCCAAGGTGAAACGCGGTGACTACATCGTTTACGATCATCAGCACCTGGCCTATTTAAACATTATCGAAAAGCTGCATTGCCTCTATTGCTCATACGGAGTGGGTATGTTGGCTTATACGCAAGAAATTCTTGCGCGTACCGAACAGTATTTTTGTCCGATTAAGCATGCGCGGAAAGTGCGTTACGCACATTCACATTACGCGCGTTTCCTTGAGTACGGCGATGGCGAGGAGTTTCATCTCAAGCTGGAAGAGTTTCGTACCACGCTCGCCGAAGAAGCGCGTGCTGTGCAAAAACCTAATTGATGTTTTGGAGCTGACTTGATAAAGGCACGACCCATTGCAATGACGGGGAGAGTTTGTGTCTGAACAAACTTGTGGCAATGGCTCGTGCCTTATCAGTGCTCATCAATGGGTAGTAACTCAAAAACACACGAACTTGTTTGCCAGCACATGAAGTCGTTACAGCAAAAGTGCTTCTTCGTTTATTCAGAATGACACAAAAGCCAACAAGGATACGATCACGAATAATTCGACGATCACGTGCCTTCTGCCTTTGGAACACGTAGTCTGAGAGTGATACAATTGCCATAATTTCTGGTACAAAACTGGTACAAAATGCACAAGACCTGATGCCATTTTTGCCAAATTAGCACTAACTCCACTGCCCGACTTTACCAATCATGAGAAGCAGATTCATGCATCATGATTCATGGTTAAATTCTGGTAACACAATGAAACTGAAGGAATAAACATGAGTTTGAAATGCGGTATCGTCGGTCTTCCAAACGTAGGTAAATCCACGCTATTCAATGCGCTGACCAAAGCGGGCATTGCAGCAGAAAATTATCCTTTCTGCACAATTGAGCCGAACGTGGGTATTGTTGAAGTGCCTGATCCGCGCATGGATGCCTTGGCAAAAATCGTCAATCCGCAACGCATGCAACCCGCGATTGTTGAATTCGTGGATATTGCAGGATTGGTTGCAGGCGCATCGAAAGGTGAAGGCTTGGGTAACCAGTTTCTCGCTAACATTCGCGAGACGGATGCGATCGTGAACGTGGTGCGCTGCTTTGATGATGAGAATGTAGTGCATGTGGCGGGCCGCGTTGATCCTATTTCTGACATCGAAGTTATTCTGACAGAGCTTGCCCTAGCCGATCTGGCCGTTGTCGAACGTACCCTGCACCGCGATGGAAAAAAAGCAAAATCAGGTGACAAAGACGCGATTAAGCTCGTCGCGATTTTAGAAAAACTGATGCCACATCTAAATGAAGGTAAGCCCGCGCGCACGCTCAATTTAAGCGCCGAAGATGAATTGTGTATTAAGCCCTTGTGTCTCCTCACCATCAAACCTGCGATGTATGTTGGCAACGTAATGGAAGATGGTTTTGAAAATAATCCGCATCTCGACAAGCTACGTGAACACGCTGCGAAAGAAGGCGCGCCTGTCGTTGCCTTGTGTGCGAAGATTGAAGCGGAACTGGCTGACTTGGAAGACGCTGACAAGCTCGAATTTCTCGCCGACTTGGGTTTAGATGAACCGGGCCTAAATCGTTTAATCCGCACCGGCTACGACTTGCTTGGTTTGCAAACTTACTTCACCGCTGGCGTCAAAGAAGTGCGCGCTTGGACTATCCATAAAGGCGACACGGCACCGCAAGCAGCGGGTGTGATTCATACCGACTTTGAAAAGGGCTTTATTCGTGCGCAGACGATTTCGTATGCCGACTTCATTGCCTGTGGCGGTGAGCACGGCGCAAAGGAAAAAGGCAAGATGCGCGTTGAGGGTAAAGAGTACGTCGTGCAGGATGGTGATGTGATGAACTTCTTATTTAATGTGTAATTTTTTCATCGTGGGGTTGGTTCATTCCTAGCACCAACTTTTCGATCAAATAGCAGCTACCCAGCATCATCAGCAAAACGGCAACGCCGGTAAAAATTTGCGATGAACCTCCACCTAAAAAAGCGCCAGCATAAGCAGAGTAGCTAAAGAAAACGATGCCAATAGCAAGCGATGCGCCGGCAGAAACTTTTACTGCGCGGGCAGTGTGTTGGTCGATTGATAACTGGTGCTGAGTCATATCTTCTCCTCGTATGTTGGCATTGTTATTCATCATTGAGGTAGGCCAATAGATCGTTTTTAATTTCTAACAATTCTTGTGATGCGATGGCAAAGTGTTTCAGCACGCCACGTTCAAAACGGTGCCACTCTTTGGGTTCAGCATTAAAGTGCTCATCCACGATGTACTGAGCGATATGCATTACGCCGATGAGATCGCAAACTTCAGGAGTTTCGTCTGAATTGAAAACCAACAGGTCGTGATGATGCAAAATTGCTTTGGAAATATGCGCGGGTAACATCCAGTTACGGGTTAGCATGTTTCCAATTACGGTGTGGTTGGTGTAAAAAATATCGTTTTCAGTTTTGCTGAGACATACACCTAATCTGCTCTGCTCTCGCATCACTTCCGCATACTTCGGAAATTTCATCATTAAAATTGGAATGCCGCAGTCGTGAAATAAAGTCGCTAGGTAGGCGTCTGATTTATTCACGTTGGGTAATTTGCGCGCTACTTTTTCCGCTATCAGCGCCTCTAAGGTCGAACGCTCCCAAAAAGATTCAAAACGTTGAGAGTCCCCCCCAACACTTTGGCGAATAGAAATGTTTTGTACAAGGTTGAGGGTATTTTGCATGCCAAGCACACTGAGCGCTTGAAATGCCGAGCTTACTTTTTTGCTCAGCCCCACATGAGATGAATTCGCTAATTTTAGAAGCGGGCCGAGGATGCCGGCATCTTGATTAATGAGTAGCGCTAGGCTGGCAAAATCCGTGGTAGGGTTTTGAGTCTCACGCAAAATTGTAGTTAAAGTGCTAGGGCATGGCGGGATTGCAATGTCCATTAAGATATTTTTCGTTTGCTGGTGCGAGAGTTCGGCGTGCATATCTGCCTCTTGTAAATATCACTTGGGATCATCATGCCTAGTTGGTTTTGAAACAACAATATGCCAAACGGCCTAGTACTCGGTCTATATACTTGGGCGAAATCCTTAGGAAGAGAGTTCGCTCTGTTACAATGCGCGCCGCAATCTCGTTTCAGTCTGATGATGCTACTAACCAACCCACTCAGCCAGCATGCTGGCAAGTGGCTGGTTTTAGCGATTGCCGCCGATTCCGGTTCGTAGTTCCCCTCTCATTCAGCCTCAGACTGGCGCATGAATTAATGCGACAGGCCGTTTGTAATTAAGAAAGAAAAAATATGTCATTTGCAGCCCTCGGCTTGTCCGAAGAAATCGTCCGCGCCGTCACTGAGCGTGGTTATACCGAACCTACTCCTATTCAAGCGCAAGCCATTCCCGTCATTTTAAAAGGCGGAGACCTCATGGGGGGGGCGCAGACTGGTACGGGCAAAACCGCTGGTTTTACGCTACCCCTTCTGCAACGCTTAATGGAAAAAACGCCAGCGGGCAAAGCGCCTATCCGCGCTTTAGTGCTTACCCCAACCCGTGAACTTGCGGCGCAAGTAGAAGAAAGTGTGCGCCTCTACGGCAAGCATCTACCCCTTCGTTCCATGATGATGTTTGGCGGTGTAAATATAAATCCTCAAATAAAACAATTACATGGACGTGTCGATATTTTGGTGGCCACACCAGGGCGCTTGCTTGACCACTTGCAGCAAAAGACTGTGGATTTGTCGCGTGTAGAAATTTTGGTACTAGACGAGGCCGATCGTATGTTGGACATGGGCTTTATTCGCGACATTAAAAAGATTCTCGCGATCTTGCCGAAGCAACGCCAAAACCTATTGTTTTCAGCTACCTTTTCCGATGAAATTAAATTGCTGGCCGATGGCTTGCTGACTAATCCCGCGTTGATCGAAGTGGCGCGTCGTAACCAAACCGCTGAGTTAATTGAACAGCGAGTGTATCCGGTGGACCGCGAACGTAAGCGAGCACTTCTTACGCATCTCATTAAAGAGCACAACTGGTTTCAGGTGTTGGTATTCACCCGTACCAAGCATGGCGCGAATAATTTGGCTGAATTTTTGAACAAAGATGGCATCACCGCGATGGCGATCCACGGTAACAAAAGCCAAGCAGCGCGCACTCGTGCCTTGGCAGAATTTAAAACCGGCAAGCTTCAAGTATTGTGTGCTACAGACATCGCCGCACGCGGTATCGACATTGTTGAACTGCCGCATGTGGTGAACTACGAATTGCCGAACGTGGCAGAAGATTACGTTCACCGCATTGGCCGTACCGGACGTGCCGGTAGCGAAGGCGAGGCCAGCTCGCTGGTGTGTATCGACGAGAAGAAATTGCTGCACGATATCGAACGCTTGATTAAACGTGACATTCCAGTGGTACAGATTCCGGGTTTCGAGCCTGATCCACGTATCAAAGCTGAGCCAATTTTGAATGGCCAAAATCGCGGCCAAGGTGGTCAGCGTCAGGGTCAGGGTCGCAGCCAACCACGTACCGGCGGTGCTCCTCGCGCGGGCGGTGCGCCCAAGCCTGCGGGTAGTGCAGGTCGTGGTGCGGCACCCGTATTGCATCGTTCAGGTGGGCGAGGTCGATAGTTTTTGTAGGTCGGAATGAATCCCGATCTACGAATAACTGGCTTGATTGGGGAAAATAAATGAATCAGAACATCAGCACTGAAGAAGCGATTGCCGCCACCCAACTTTGGTTGGAAAAAGCGGTGATCGGCTTAAACCTCTGTCCCTTTGCCAAAGCGGTACACGTAAAAAAACAAATTCGCTATGTGGTGAGTAGTGCGACTACGCCAGAAGATTTGCTGAAGGACGTGCTGCACGAATTTGAAGTCTTGGCAGAAAGCAAGCCGGAGAAGATTGAAACCACACTGTTGATTCACCCTTATGTGTTGACAGATTTTCTCGATTACAACGATTTTTTAGAAGTGGTCGATGCCGCATTGGAAGATGTGGAACTGGATGGCGAGCTGCAAGTGGCCAGCATGCACCCGCAATATCAGTTCGCTGATACTGAGCTTGATGACATCACCAACTACACCAATCGCTCACCTTATCCGACTTTGCATTTGTTACGCGAGGCGAGTATTGACGAAGCGGTAGCAGCCTTCCCCGAGGCAGAGATGATCTTCGAAAAAAATATCGAGACCATGCAAAAGCTGGGGCATGAGGGATGGAATGCGTTGGGCTTAGCGGAAGTGCAAAGAGATAAAAAATAAGAAGGTCGAAATTGGAATCATTGTCTTACTTATCTCTTACACCCGATAGCGTATTGAACGCGCTGGAAAGCATCGGCTTGCGTTGCGATGGGCGCTTGCTTGCGTTGAATAGTTACGAAAATCGCGTCTATCAAGTGGGGATGGATGAAGGAATGCCGATGGTGGCAAAATTTTATCGACCGGCACGTTGGAGCGATGAAGCTATTTTGGAAGAACATGCCTTTGTGCAAGAGTTGGTCGAGCGAGAGATTCCCGTGGTGCCAGCGTCAACGATTGATGGCAAGACCTTGCATCACTTCGAAGGCTTTCGTTTTTCAGTTTTTGCTAAGCATGGTGGGCGCGCACCTGAATTAGAAAACCGTGACACGTTGGAGTGGCTCGGGCGTTTTCTCGGGCGCATCCATGCGGTGGGTGCGCTAAGTAATTTTCAACATCGCCCAACGCTCGATATTCAGACCTTTGGTTTTGAATCACGCGACTTTTTGTTAGCCAATAATTTTATTCCAGCAGACATTGATGCTGCTTATCGGAGTGTGGTGCAACAGGCACTCGACGGTGTGCAACATTGCTTTGATCGCGCCGGTAATGTGAAGCAGTTGCGGCTACATGGTGACTGCCATGCGGGTAATGTGTTGTGGACGGACGAAGGACCGCACTTCGTCGATTTTGACGACAGTCGAATGGGTCCGGCAGTGCAAGATGTGTGGATGTTATTATCCGGTGAACGTGAAGATCGTGTGCGGCAAATGGGCGACGTATTGGCAGGTTACGAAGATTTTTGTGAATTTGATGCGCGAGAACTACATCTCATCGAAGCGTTGCGAACCCTGCGCTTGATTCATTATTCGGCTTGGCTTGCACGCCGTTGGGATGACAGCGCGTTCAAGCAAGCCTTCCCTTGGTTTAATTCACAAATTTATTGGCAGAACCGCATCCTCGAATTGCGGGAACAAATTTCATTAATGGATGAGCCTCCGTTGTGGCAAAACTAGTTCGCATTTCAATAAACCTACTGTGCAAGTTAATCGCGGCGGCGCGTGCTCGCTCAATCCTTGCCTACCTGTACGGTATGTCTTCGTCATTCGCTGCGCGGCTTCTTGCGCTTAGCTTTGCTCGCCACGGTTTCTAAAAATGCTAAAGATTTCAGTGCTAACCTGTCCTTGCGGCAGCGGCAAAAAATTCACGGACTGCTGCGGAATTTACCTCGATGGTAATGCACTGCCAGCCACCGCCGAAGCTCTCATGCGTTCGCGCTATACCGCTTACACATTGTTGCGAGAAGACTATCTGCTTGCCACCTGGCAGGCATCAACACGCCCGGCCACATTAAGCCTTGCAGATGAGTCGCAAACTAAATGGATCGGTTTAGAGTTAAAGCGCCATGAGCAACAAGATGCCGATCACGCGATTGTTGAGTTCGTAGCGAAATATAAAGTGAATGGCAAAGCGCATCGTTTACATGAAGTCAGTCGCTTTCTTCGCGAAGCGGGACAGTGGTTTTATGTTGACGGCGAGTTGAGCTAAGCATTGTCTTGCCTTGTTCAGTAAATTTCCACCAAGCTACTTTTTCCCCAGTCACTAAAAAATGCTTTGCTGCCAATAAGGTGTAAAGCACACAGGGATCAAGGCGCTTGCCCATCTGTTTTGCCAAACTCAAGTAAATCGATAATGGATCATCTGCCTGCAGTTGCGCGGGCGAGAGAATGCCGATTGCACGCAAATCAGTAGCGATGGATTTTCCGATATTGGGTAGGTCTTCTAGTTTTTGTGGTGACTTCATCGCGAAATGACTTATCTCTTTTGGGTATAGGCGACTAATTGACTACTGCACTGTTTGACCTGCCGCTTTAAGGAGTTGCGAAAGATCATTCGAGGATTCGGCTACAGGCTGAGGCCCCTCGATTTGCACCTCGGACCAATCAGCAATTTCTCCTGCACCCCAAGAGACTAACGAGGCTAAAACGAACACTAGTAGGCTGCGCGTCATTCCTTTCGCGATTTCTTGTGTTTCTAAATAACGGTGGAGATACCACACAGCGATAAAAAATACGAAGGTGGAAACAAGCAGGTTCCATATAGAAGGCAGTGTAAACATTATTTTCTTTTCTATGGATGAGTGTGCGGTGCACCAATTATAAGGCTAATCTTTTTTTAACAGCCCTTGCAGCGCCGCGAACGGATTGTGTGTTGCTGCCACGTGTCCATCGGCCCCACGGTTGCGCACGGCCTCGTCTAAAACGCGAGAATGTTCATTGTCATGGCAATATAAACACAACAGCTCCCAATTGCTGCCATCGCTTGGGTTGTTATCGTGGTTGTGATCTTTGTGATGCACTGTTAATTCGCGCAAACGTTCTCCCGCAAACTCGCGCCCACAGCGGCCGCAAATATGGGGAAATAATTTCATGGCTCGCTCACGATAACCTAGCTCGCGTGAGTCACGTTGTTGGCGCGCATCCGCAACGACGCGGTTTAGCCGAGCGTGATCGGGGGTGGTGTGTTTAGTCATGGCTCAGCTCATTTTGAAGATGAGTGTAACTATATCAGAGCTCCCCAGGTGCATTCGCTAGATGTATTTTAGTTGTGGGAAGCGTGAAATCTATTAGATAATTGTCAGGCAGATTAACTTGTTGGAAACGCGAAATTTTTGCTTGATGTTTAATAAGGAATGAATTGATATGAACGAATCTGCAGACTACAAAGTAGTTCGAAACTCAGTAGTGGGGTCCGAGCTTACCGAAGAAAAAGCCAAACTCTTGGCCGCAAAATTGGGAGTTCGACATTTAAAAGATGGTGAATTGCTTGTTGAAGAGGGCGGAATTGATTCGACGCTATATATACTTGCCACAGGTGGGCTTTCAGTCACGATTAAAGATACTAATGGTGCTGTGAAGGCTGTTTACGCTATGAAGGAAGGTGAGTGCGCTGGGGTTCGAGCTTTCATAGATCAGACTCCACGTAAAGGAACGTTACATGCAACTGGAAACGCTACTGTTTACACCTTGACGCCTGGTGATTTTGAATCATTACTGGACGTACAGCCACGACTTGCATTCATGATGATGCGTTCGTTGTTCCGTGTGACGAATTCAAATTTGTCTCGTATGAACAAGGAGCACAAAGAGCTGGAGAATTATGTAACCAAGTCGATGGGACGATATTAGAACCCGCAGGGGCAGCACGCAAATATTGATTAGGCCAAGTTTCGACTTGGCCTAATTCTTTTGCAGCCTCAAGGGGCCAGTAAGGCCAAAAAAATTTACAGGCGCACCAAGCCGATGGCGGGGATAATTGCGTATGACCGATAATCTCTCCATTCCCTCCGTCGCTTCAAGCACTTCTTCAGAAGCCTTTACTAAATTGCCATTGTCCCCCGCCATGCTGGCTACCTTGCAGCAGCTGGGTTATCTCACGATGACGCCGATTCAGGCGGCGAGCCTGCCGATTTCTTTGGCCGGGCATGATCTTATTGCCCAGGCTAAAACGGGTAGCGGTAAAACTGCTGCCTTTGCGCTGACACTGCTGACCAAGCTCAACCCGCGTCGATTTGCGGTGCAAGCGATGGTGTTGTGCCCAACGCGCGAATTGGCCGATCAAGTCACGCAAGAGATTCGCCGTCTCGCACGTTCTGCCGATAACATCAAGGTGATTACGCTGTGCGGTGGTTCAGTGATGCGCCCTCAACGCGAAAGTTTGGAACACGGGGCGCACATTGTGGTGGGCACGCCGGGACGCATCATGGATCACTTAGAGCGTGGCAGTTTAAAGCTCGACGCCTTAAACACCTTGGTGCTGGATGAGGCGGATCGCATGTTGGATATGGGCTTTTATAACGACATTGCTTTCGTGGCGGAGCATTGCCCGCTAGATCGTCAAACGATGTTGTTTTCCGCAACTTATCCTGATGGCATCGCGCGCTTGGCGCGACAATTTTTGCGCGAGCCGCAAGAAGTTAAATTATTAGAGCAGCATGAGGAAAGCAAAATTCGTCAGCGCTTTTATAAAGTGGATAACGAGTCGCGTTTATTCGCAGTGGCAGCTTTGTTGCAACACTATCGTCCTGTTAGCACCCTCGCTTTTTGCAACACTAAGCAGCAGTGTCGTTCACTGCTCGAGGTGTTGCATGGGCATGGTATCAAGGCACTTACCCTTAATGGTGACATGGAGCAGCGCGAACGCGATCAAGTGTTGATTCAATTTTCAAATCGTAGTTGCTCGGTGCTGGTGGCAACGGATGTCGCTGCGCGTGGGTTGGATATTGCGCAACTGGAGGCGGTGATCAATGTGGACGTGACGCCTGATCCTGAAATCCATATTCACCGCATTGGTCGTACCGGTCGTGCGGATGCCGAAGGTTTGGCGTTTAATCTGTGCAGCCCGAACGAACGTAATCGCATTATCGCCATTGCACAGATGATGCGTATCGAACCAGATTGGCAAGACATCGCCGCATTAGAAAATACCGATGACTCGCCGCTGTTGCCGCCGATGGTGACGCTGCAAATTTTAGGTGGGCGCAAAGAGAAAATCCGCCCCGGCGATGTGCTAGGAGCGCTCACCGGCGAGGCAGGTTTTACGCGCGAGCAGGTAGGCAAAATTACCGTGACGGACTTAACGACCTATGTTGCCGTGGTGAGAAATATTGCCAATGAAGCGGTGCGTAAACTATCTGCGGGTAAAGTGAAGGGCAAAGTGGTGAAGGTGAGAATTATATAACTAGTTGATTATATTTAGTTATCGTAACTCTTGAAAACTCATTTAGCCACAGAGAGCACGGAGATCACAGAGGAGAAACAACTAGTTAGCAAAGAGTTGGCTGCCACCTTTTGGGTGAGTGCGAAAATCTTGGCTATTCCTTATCTTTCTCGGTGTCCTCTGTGAACTCTGTGGCTTGAACTGCGGTTTCTGGGTTATTTTTGCATGGGCCATTCTTCAATTGGCATCGGCTTGCCAAAGAAATAACCTTGAAAATGTTCGCAACCATTGTCTTTGAGGAAATTCAGCTGGTCTTCGGTTTCGACACCCTCAGCAATCACTTTAAGCCCTAAAGATTGGCTCATGGCGATGATGGCACGCACAATCGCCGCGTCGTTGGGGTCAATATTCACATCACGCACAAAAGACTGGTCAATCTTCACTTGGTCTAGCGGCAAGCGTTTCAAATAAGACAGCGAAGAAAAACCGGTGCCAAAATCGTCGAGTGAAAACGTCACACCCAGCGCTTTGATTTGCAAAATTCGATCAATCACTTCATCCACATTTTCTAGCAATACACTTTCGGTTAATTCGATTTTTAGCAAAGCGGGGCTGGCATCTGTGTGAGTGAGCACCTCTTGAATTTGCTTAACGAAATCAGTTTGGCGAAATTGTTTTGCGCTGACATTGATGGCGATTTGCAAGTGCTGTGTGAGTGGATTTTTTGCCCAGGCGTGCAGTTGTTTACAGGCGGTTTGCATCACCCACACACCAATGGGAATAATCAATCCGGTGTCTTCGGCGACCGGGATGAACTGTGCCGGTGAGATCGGTTTTTGTTCTTTGGAAAACCAGCGAATCAGTGCTTCAGTGCCGGTGAGATTCCCTTGCAAATCAACTTGCGGTTGATAGAACAGGCGAAATTCTTCATTTTCGAGTGCCATGCGCAAGGCGGCCTCGGTGCTGGAGTGCAGATCAATAGCACGCTGCATGTCTGGGTTAAAGAAGCGAATGGTATTGCGACCCGCCGCTTTAGATTGGTAGAGCGCCACGTCGGCTTGCTTAAATAGCGTATCGATCCCCTCCGCTTGCCCTTGGAACAGTGCAACGCCAATGCTGCAACTACTGTGATGCAGTTTGCAACTTTCAGAGAGCGAATGGGGTAACGCGAGCGCAAGACGAATTTTTTCTGCAATTGTTTCAGCTTGCTTGGAGGCGGCAAGCACATTAGCGCCTATGTTTTCTAACATCACCACGTACTCGTCGCCGCCCAACCGTGAAACGGTATCTTCTTGGCGCACACATTCGAGCAATCGTTGCGACACGCCAATTAAAAGTTGGTCGCCAACGTCGTGGCCTTGCGTGTCATTGATGGTTTTGAAATTGTCGAGATCGAGAATGATTAGTGCGCCAAATTCTTTGGTGCGAGTGCTGGCAATCAGCGCTTGCCCGAGGCGATCCATTAACAATCGGCGATTGGGTAGTTCGGTCAGCGGGTCAAAGTAAGCAAGATTCCAAATGCGCTCTTCTTGTTGTCTGCGTTGAGTGATGTCGATGAAGGTGACCACTGCGCCATCGAGTTGGCCATCGCGGCAAATCGGCCGCGCCCAATATTCCGCTGGAAAGCTCGAACCGTTGGCGCGCCAGAGTACCTCGTTATCAATGTGTATCTCTTCTTTTATTTGGGTAGAGAGGTGTACGCAACATTCCTTGAATGGGTAAGGTCGGCCATCCGAGTAGGTGTGATGAATCAGTTCGTGAATAGATTTGCCGATCAGCTCATCGGCCTTCGCATAGCCCAGTAGCTGCAAGCAAGAGGGGTTAGCAAAGGTGCAAGTGCCGCCCACATTCACACCGAAAATACCTTCACTGGCTGAATCAAGTACCAATCGCAAGCGAGATTCTTCGAAACCTAATTTTTGAAAAAGTTGGGCATTGTCGATGGCAATACTGGCTTGATTGGCAAACAGGGTTAGCACCGTTTGGTCACGCATATTGAAAGGTTGGTCGCCCAACTTTCCCATCGCAGAGAGGCCGCCGATAATCTTGCCTCGGCAAACTAAGGGCACTAAAAGCGTAGAAGCTTTGCCAGGTGCCCAACTGGCTTCAATCGCCATTTCAAAAGTGCCGCCATCGCCGAAGAGCAAGGGGCGTTGATGATTAATGACCCAGCCACAAGCGCCTTCTAAAATAGGAAAGGATTGGCCCTGTAGCATCTCGGCGTATTTTCCACAGACGGCGCGGTAGGTAAACGTTTCTCCATTCTCATCAACAATAGGAACGGAAAGCGTCTCGGCATCAATCACTTGGCGAGCCATTTCAGCCACTCGGTTCAGCACATTATTGAGATCAAGCTCAGCAGTTAATTGCTCGCCCAGCAACAGCAGCGAAGCAAACTCACTGGCGCTGAGATCGACTAAAGGAGAGTAATTATTGGGCGTGATCAAAGTAGATCATCTTTCTGTTAGAGATAAGGTTGTAGCGCGGTTGCTTTAACGTGAATCTCGCACCGCTATTCGTTTGCTCTTTCTCCCGCTTGCGGAGGAAAGCTGGATAGGAGGAAACGGTCATGGCAAGGGGGCCTTCTGCGATGACCTTTAGAGCGTTACGTTATAACTTGATACCGACACTTCCAAATAATACGAACTTACTCCCCTGACTTCAGCATTGACGATCAAGTCATCTGGCGATGAAATTCCCATCGCATCCACACACACCTGACAAATGCTAAAGCGCACCCCTAAGTCCTGTGCATTTTGGATGAGTGTTTCAAGCTGAGCTAAGCCTTTGCGTTTCATCACATGGCGCAAAATCATTGGGCCAGCGCCGCCGTAATTTAGTTGCGAAAGGGGTAAGTTGCACGCACCCGCATGGTTCAAACCGCGAATCACATGTTGGAGAGGAACGTCAGTTTCGGTGCGGCGGCCAGGACCGCCTTTCAGCTTTCCAAACCATTTGCTAAATGAAAAAACCGAGCGTGGCTTCATCAAGCAGTTTGCGCCATACAGCACAAACCACATGCTCATTTGCATTCCCATCGCTTGAAATCCTGCGGCAACCTCAAAAGCTAAGATCGCTTTATCAAGCTCGCCACTTACCAAAAGGATGGTTCCCTTGGGCGGAGTTTTTATGTCTATACCGTTACTGGGTTGAGAAAGGGGCGTGTTATTCATTAGGTTAGCCTCCCACTTTAATCAGCATGGTAATGCTGTAGTTATCACCCGGCCTGGTTTCGAGAAGGGTGTGGCCGTTTGCATGGCAGAAATCTTTAACCGCTGTTTCGAAGATTGGGTCGTTGCCGATTATTTGCAGTGTTTGGCCAGGCTTAAGTTCCTGCATGGCCTTGCCCATTTGAATAAGCGGGATGGGACAACACACGCCTGATACATCGAGGTGTAAATCAACTGGCACAACCATTTTTTTCTCCCAATTTTCGCGTGAGCGTTCGCTCATATCTTACGGGGACATAATGACTGAGGTGGCAGGCTAATGCAAGAAATTTACGGGCTACACCCTTGGGGAATAAGGGTTAAACGCATTGCACAGGAATTGGAGTGTTCCATAAAGGCTTGCCGCCAGCACCAAGATAGGTGAGGTAAGTCCGCAAATCAAATTCCAACTGAGGGTAGCTTGGCTCAATGTGTTGGCATAGCTGGTAAAACGCTTTGTTGTGTTCGCGTTCTTTTAGATGCGCTAATTCATGCGCTACGATCATCTGTAAAAATTCCGCTGGCATATCTTTGAACAAAGAAGAAATGCGTAGCTCACGCTTGCTAGTTAAATTGCCGCCTTGCACGCGTGAAATGCGCGTGTGCGTGCCGAGCGCGTTGTGCAGGTCGTGCAACTTGTTATCGAACATCACTTTGTTCAGCTGCCCAGTGTTGCGTAAGTAACGATCTTTCATTTGCAGCACAAAAACATAGAGCGCTTTATCAGTGCGTATTTCGTGTGCCTGCGGATATTTTTTCTGAAGAAGCTCGCCTAATTTGTTTTGTGCAATGAGCTGCTCAATTTGTGCGACGAGCGCCGCAGGGTAGCCAGCAAGATAATTAGGCGAAGAAGACACGATTATTTTCGTAATGGATCAAGCAACGAGGACAGCCCGTTGTGGTCAAGTTCTTGCATTAATTGCAGGAGCAGACCGATCTCGCCAGGTGGGAAGCCTTTGCGCGCAAACCAGTTGAGATAGTTTCCCGGCAAATCGGCGATGATTTTTCCCTTGTACTTGCCGTAAGGCATGGTGCGGGTGAGTAAAAGTTGTAAATGTTCAGGGTTCACTTTTTGGGTAATCAGTCGTTATAGGGGCGGCAAGGTAGGTAGCGTAGAAGACCTTGTCAAGTTTTACTAAATTGGGCGCTTCTGCGTTAGACATTCCCCCTGCAAGCCTTTAGACTTGCGCACTTTTTTCACGGCACGAATAGCATGTCCGACAACATCGAACAAACCCTCAAAGAACCCGCTGCCGTACCGCGCGATTTGATTTCGCGCGAAGTGGCGCGTCGTCGCACTTTCGGCATTATTTCTCACCCTGACGCGGGTAAAACCACGCTCACTGAAAAACTGTTGCTGTTCTCCGGTGCGATTCAAATGGCGGGCACGGTCAAGGCACGCAAGAGTGGTCGCCATGCCACCTCCGATTTCTTAGAAATTGAAAAGCAGCGCGGCATCTCGGTCGCCAGCTCGGTAATGCAGTTCGAGTATCGCGACCATGTGGTGAACTTGCTCGATACACCGGGTCACCAAGATTTCTCGGAAGACACCTATCGTGTACTGACGGCGGTGGATTCGGCACTGATGGTGATCGACGCGGCAAAAGGTGTGGAAGCACAAACCATCAAGTTGTTGAACGTGTGCCGTATGCGCAACACGCCCATCATCACCTTCATGAATAAGATGGACCGTGAGGTGCGCGATTCACTCGATTTGTTGGACGAAGTGGAATCCGTGCTCAACATTCAATGCGCACCGGTGACGTGGCCAATTGGCATGGGCAAGACCTTTCGCGGCGTGTATCACTTGATCCGCGATGAGATTATGTTGTTCGAGGCGGGTGAAGAGCGCGACACCAAAGAATTCGAGATTATTAAGGGCATCGATAATCCGCGTTTAGCGCAGATGTTCCCGCTGGAAATTGAGCAGCTCAAAATGGAAGTGGAATTGGTGAAGGGCGCATCGCATCCATTCGATTTACAGCGCTTTCTCGATGGCAAACAAACCCCGGTATTTTTCGGCTCTGCCATTAACAACTTTGGCGTGCGTGAAATTTTAACCGCACTATTAGATTGGGCACCGGCACCGATTGAGCGTGATGCCACTGCACGCAGCGTGAATCCAACCGAGCAACCGTTCTCCGGCTTCGTGTTCAAAATTCAAGCCAACATGGATGCAAACCATCGCGACCGCATCGCCTTCTTACGCGTGTGTTCAGGTCACTTTGAGCGTGGCATGAAGATTAAACATCTGCGTATTAATCGCGAGATTCGCGTGTCGAACGTGGTGACGTTTATGGCGTCGAGTCGTGAGCAGGTAGAAGAGGCGTATGCGGGCGATATCATCGGGTTGCCGAATCACGGCAATATGCAGATCGGTGATAGCTTTTCCGAAGGCGAGTTATTGCAGTTCACCGGCATTCCCTATTTTGCCCCCGACTTTTTTCGTTCAGTGAGAATAAGAAATCCAATTAAAGTCAAGCAGTTGCACAAAGGCTTGCAGCAGCTCGGTGAAGAGGGCGCAGTGCAAGTTTTTAAGCCACTGGATGGTGGCGATTTGATTTTGGGCGCGGTGGGCATGTTGCAATTCGACGTGGTAGCGAGCCGTTTGCAAGGCGAATACGGTGTTGATGCGATGTTCGAAGGCACGAGTACCACCAGCGCGCGCTGGGTCACTTGTGACGATAAAAAAATTCTCGCCGATTTCGAGAAGGCGTTGTCACACAATTTGTCGATTGATGCAGCAGGGAACTTGGCTTATCTCGCGCCGAACAATGTGAACTTGAAATTAACGCAAGAGCGCTGGCCGAAAGTCGTTTTCCACACTACGCGTGAACACGCGGTGAAACTCTAATGCAGCAACTTGAATTTCAACTGCGCGGTGAATTCGTTGAGCTGTGTAATCTGCTTAAGCTCAGCGGCGTTTGCGATAGCGGTGGGGCGGGCAAAGCGCTGGTGGCCGAGGGCGTGGTGTCTGTTGATGGCAAAGTGGAATTGCGCAAAACGGCAAAAATACGTGCAGGCTCAATGGTTACATTGGGTGATGTGCAGATTAAGGTATTGGCTTAAATCGTGTTGTACATCTCTCATCACGTCACCATCACTGAACGCGAAATCGAATTAACGGCGGTGCGTGCGCAAGGTGCAGGTGGTCAGAATGTGAACAAGGTGTCTAGCGCAATACATTTGCGTTTCGATATTGGCGCATCTTCGCTGCCGGATGATTTCAAACAGCGCTTGCTGCAACTTAACGATCAGCGCATCACTAAAGATGGCGTAGTGGTTATCAAGGCACAAGAGTTTCGCAATCAAGAACAAAATCGCAACGAAGCACTGCGGCGTTTAAAAGCATTGTTACTTTTGGTGGCCGTTAAACCCAAACCGCGCGTGGCAACTAAGCCCACCCGTAGTTCGGAGAGAAAGCGCATCGAGAGTAAAGTGAAACGTGGCGCAGTTAAAAATTTAAGAGGGCGGGTGATCGAATAACTTATGGCAATCAAAGCAACCGTTTTTAAAGCTAATCTGCAAATCGCCGATATGGAACGTCACTACTACCAAGATCACACACTGACCTTGGCGCGGCATCCGTCTGAAACCGATGAGCGCATGATGGTGCGTCTGTTGGCTTTCGCCTTGCATGCGCACGAGTATCTCGAATTCGGCGAGGGTATGAACGATGATAGTGAAGCAGATCTGTGGCAGAAAGATTTAACAGGATCGATTCAGTTATGGATCGATGTGGGCATTCCCGATGAGAAGCTAATTCGTAAAGCCTGCGGACGTGCCGAGCAAGTGATCGTGTATTGCTACGGCGGGCGTGTCGCGGAGATGTGGTTTGCCAAAGACAGTGCACAGTTTGCACGCCAAAAAAATCTTAACATTATTAATTTGCCAGTCGAGAGCA
Source organism: Gallionellaceae bacterium (assembly GCA_037140475.1). Lineage (GTDB taxonomy): Bacteria > Pseudomonadota > Gammaproteobacteria > Burkholderiales > Gallionellaceae > PALSA-1006. The sequence goes on along the minus strand of JBAXEJ010000007.1, from coordinate 38,492 downwards.
CGCGTGAATTAGCTAAGTTGGCCCAGCGTGGCATGAATTTGCAATGCACCATTCAAGATGGGCAGGTGTGGCTGAGTGATGGTGAGATGAGTGTGCAGGTGGAGCGAGCTGTGTTGAAGGCAGCGGTGGCTCGTTAGTTTGTGGGTCGGGTTAAAACCCGATGCTGTCCGACCTTCCGTTATCCAATAGTCCGAGTTAAAAATAGATCAAACTCTGCCGCCGGCATCGGGCGCGCAAACAAATACCCCTGAGCAAAATCACAACCGGCAGCGATTAAGAATTCGCGTTGTTGTTCAGTTTCCACACCTTCAGCGATCACTTTCATGCCGAGTTTTTGTGCCATGGCGATAATCGCTTCGACAATAACTTGGTCGCCGTGACTATTCACCATGTTGCGGACAAATGATTGATCGACCTTGATGTAGTCGATGTCAAAACGTTGCAAATAGGACATCGCAGAATAGCCCGTGCCGAAGTCATCTAGTGACACTTGAATGCCGGCATCGCGGTAAGCCAGCAAGGTGTCTTGTACCTCACTGCGATCATCCATGAGCAAGCCTTCGGTAATCTCCATCACAATACAAGCAGGTGGTAGCGACAACTTCTTCAGCCATTCAACAATGTCCAAATTGACATTCCCCGCGACAAATTGGCGGGGAGATTTATTCACGCTAATTTGAATCGACTTCAGGTGTGACGGTTTATTGAGATGCCAACTGAGTGCTTGTAGCGCTGATTGACGGAACACCCAATCGCCAATGGTATTGATCAAGCCAATATCTTCGGCCAGTGGAATAAAGGTAGAAGGACTGATCATGCCGAGTGTGGGGTGGTGCCAACGCAATAGTGCTTCGGCTTTGGTAACGTCGCCAGTGCTGAGGTCGACAATCGGCTGGTAATAAACTTCAAGTTGCTCGGCAGCGAGTGCACCACGCAAGTCATTGCTTAGTTGCAAGCGCAATTGCGCAGCAACTTGCATCGAAGCAGTGAAATAGCTGAACTGATTGCGCCCTCTATTTTTGGCAACATACATGGCTTGGTCAGCATTTTTCAAGAGCGAACTGATGTCGTTTGCATCGGTGGGGTAAATGGTGATGCCGATACTGGCCGAGACGTAGGCAATGGACTGTCCGATGTGGAAAGGCTCGGCAAGCGTTTTAATAATGCTTTCCGCGATACTTTCTAGGCGTTCGGTCTCAGTTAGCCCAGGCAATATAACGGTGAACTCATCCCCACCTAAGCGCGCTAAAGTGTCCGATTCGCGAATGCAATGAGAGATGCGTTTTGCAGCATCCTGCAATAAGAAGTCGCCAGTCTCATGCCCTAGGCTATCGTTCACTTCTTTAAAGTGATCAAGGTCGATAAACATCAGTGCAAGCGGCACTTTATCGCGCTCGGTTTTCTTCAATTCATGGCCAAGACGATCGTAGAACAATCGTCGATTGGGTAGACCGGTTAAAGAGTCGAAATTGGCCTGCTCCAAGATCATCGCTTCGGTGTGTTTCATCTCGGTGATGTCAGAGAAGATCGCAACACGGTGCTTTACCTGATGATTCTCGTCATAGAGTGTGTTGATGTTGGTCCATTGCACATAGGGTTCGCGGTTTTTACGTTGATTATCAATTTCTCCTGCCCATTTGCCGGTCTCATTGATTGATTCCCACATGGCGCGATAGAACTCATTTTTTTGCTTGCCGGAGCCCAGTATTTTGGGGTCGCGGCCAATCACATCTTCTGCAACGTATTGGGTAATTTCGGTAAAAGCGGGGTTGATCGTAACAATTTGATTTTTTTCATTGGTAATGAAAATAGCATTCGGTGTGCTTTGAAACACCATGTCGGATAGGCGAAGTGATTCTTCGTCTAATTTGCGCTCTATGGTGATGCTGGCCAATTTGCTCATCTCTTCAATGAGTTTGATTTGCTCGTTATTGGGCTCTCCTATGCTTGGCAGATAGATCGAAAAGGTGCCCAGTAATTTTTTGCTCGAAGAGATGATGGGTTCACTCCAGCAGGCGGTGATATTGCTACGGAATGCGACACTCTTAAACTCAGGAAGGAATGGATGCGCTTGTAAATCGCGCAGAATAACCCGCTCTTTGGCAGCAGCAGCGATGCCACATGAACAAATTTCGGAGCCAATCTCCAAATCAGCGATCGTGGCTTTGTAGGCGGCAGGTAAATTAGGCGCTGCACTCAGTAGCAAACGATTCTGTGCTGCATCCACTTGCATAATGGCGCAGTACGTTCCTGGCTGTTCTTTCTCTACTAGATTAATGATGGTGTTTAAGATTGCGGTCGTCGTATTGCCATGAGCTAAGCTTTCAAGCACTTCGCTACGAAGTTTTTCGCGGCTTAGGGCGAGCTCGCGAGCGGTAACATCGGTGACAATGGAGTAGATCAAGTCTTTGCCACGAAAACTAACGCGGGCGGAGTGAACTTCAACATTTCGCAGCGCACCAGAAGCTTGGCGATGCTTGAATAAGAAAAAGTTGTTGCCGTTATGCCCTGCAAGTGCCATTTTTTCTTTTAGTAACTCAGGGGCAAGCGAATTGATTTCAACGATGTTCATCGTCCTTAACTGCTTAATACTCCAGCCATAAAAACTTTCAGCAGCAGGATTTGCATCAACAATTGCCCCATTTTCTGGATCAACTAAAAGCTTAATTGCGGTGTTTTTCTCAAACATGGCGCGATAGAGTGCCTCATTTTCGAGGAGCAATTTTTCATCAAGCTTAAGTTGTGCTTGTAACAAATTAAAGCTGGTTTGTAATTGCTGTATCTCTGGGCTGCCTTCAAGTGGCAGATCTGAGTAGGTCTGATTGCCAACCAACTTAGAAATGCGTGTTACCGAGCGTTGAAGTGGAGAAAGCTCATGGCGTAAAAACAGCCAAAGTAATGGCAGTACCAAAGCGGAAATGACAATTGCCGCCCAAATCGAGTTGTTGCGAATGTGAGCGATGGATGAAAAAGCTTGGCTCGATGGAAGCACGCCGACGACTATCCATCCTGCACTCGGGATATTTTTTGCAGAGCTAAGTTCTTCAATGCCGAGTGCATTGAGGGCAATGCCAGAGCCTTCGTAGCCGCTGATAAAGCGATCGTGCATGGTGTTTACGCCAGGCGCAGGTAGCGGTTTTAGCGTCAGGCTACGGTCGCTAGCAGCCACATAAAGATTGTCGCGTGGAGAAACGATAAGATAACTGCTCGTGTTAGGGTGAGTCTTGGCATCGAAGTCGCTCAGCAAACTGCCATCGCCCAAACTGACAATGCCGGCAAAAACTCCCACGATGTGCGAATTTTTATCGAAGATTGGCACAGCAATAACCAAGCGAGGGTCTTTTATAAATCGCCCCAAGCTGGGCTTAGATAGCGCTGGTTTGCCGGTTGCCATGACTTGGCGATAAAACTCGCGCTCCGCGTAGTTTCCCGTGCCTCTGCCTTCAACCACAGGGTAATCAACGATGCCACGCCCCTCTTTAGAAATGACGATCGTCCCCATGGTGAAAAGCTTGTAAATTGCTTTGCGTTCAACCAGAAAAGCGGTGAGTTGGGCGTGGTGTGCCAACATTTCTGGCGTAATAGAAGAAGCTAGTACCGCAAGTGAGTCAGTGCGAAGCTTGACCGCGTTCTCGATACGCTCTGCTACAAAACTAACCTCTGAGAACTGGTGACTAGAGAGAGAGACTTCAAGCTCTTGGCGTAAGTGCAGGGAAAAATAATAGGTAAGAAGTGCAATTGAAAATAAAAATAGTCCCAAGGTAAACAAAGTGACCTTGAGCTTGAGGCTTATATTTTTATATACGCTAAACATGAAAATGAATATCGTTTACTTTGCTGGATGATGTATTCATTATACTGGGAGCGCTATTTCAGACAGCCCTCATGTTGCGAGGGGTAAATATTGGGGAATCGGGAACAAACTATGCGTGTACTAATTATTGAAGACAATGCGGATCTTGCCGCCAATATGTTCGACTTTCTGGAAATGAAAGGGCATGTAGTGGATGCAGCGGGAGATGGCGTTAAAGGGCTACATTTAGCACTAACAGGTGAGTTTGAGGCCATCGTGCTTGACCTGATGTTACCGGGCATGGATGGGCTCACACTGTGTCGCACTTTGCGCGAAGATCAAATTAAGAGCGTGCCAGTTCTGATGATTACGGCTCGCGATTCCTTGGACGATAAGATTGCTGGCCTAGAGGCGGGAGCTGATGACTATTTGGTGAAGCCGGTTGAGTTGCGTGAAGTGGAGCTGCGCTTACGAGTATTGCTGCGACGAGGAGCAGTCACATCGCAAAAACAACGGCTAGTTGTTGGGGATGTTAGCTTGAACCAACTTCGACGTAGGGTGCGACGCGCGGGAAAGATTATTGAGATGTCTCCGATTCCTTACAAAATTTTAGAGCTACTGATGCTGCGTTCACCCAATGTGGTGACTCGTGAAGAAATCGAGCATGCGGTGTGGGGGGACGCACGACCGGATAGCGATTCACTCCGCGCTCACATGCACTTGTTGCGCAATCTGATTGACAAGCCTTTTGAACGAAAGCTATTACGAACCCTTCAGGGCTTTGGATTTCAATTCGTTGATCAAGAAGATGAAGACTAAAAGTCTGCGTTTTCGCGTAGCGGTTGTTTTTGCGGTTTTTGCGGTCGCATTAAGCATTCTTTTTTCTGGAAGCTTGTATTGGATCTCCACTCGAATTGGTCATCATCTGATGGATGAGATACTTGGTGCCGAGTTAGAAGATAGCATTAAGCGTTATGCGCAGAACCCCTTGTTTACCCCACCCAATACTGTTTCGATCAAGGTGTTTGTGCGCTCTGCGCGCAGACCCGGGGTAGATATTCCCGCAAAAATTGCGATATTGCCCCCCCAGGCTCATAACGTGGAAATTGGCACCATTGATTACCGTGTACTCATTGCCGACCATGATGATGCGCGCTTTTATTTGCTATTTGAGACGGAAAATCAGCATATGCAAGAAGCGGATTTCTTACGTATTTTGATTATCTTATCAACGCTATTAATGGTGGCTGCGGCCATGATCGGTTCGTGGGTAGCGTTCGGCATTGTTACACCGCTGACATTGTTGGTTAAACAAATAAGGGGGGCAGGACAAGGAAATTTGATGGTGACGCCGTCCAAACTCATAAGAGAGGATGAGGTAGGGGAATTAGCCCGCGCATTTGATCGCTATCAACAGCGAATGTACCAATTTATCGAGCGCGAGCGTTACTTCACTGCCGATATAAGCCATGAATTACGTACCCCGTTGGCCATTATTTCAGGGGCGCTCGAGGTGCTCGAACAAGATCCTACGCTGACCCTCAAGCAGCGCGAACGATTGGGCCGCATTCGGCACGCTCAGCAAGACATGGGGGCGCTAGGAGAGGGTTTGTTATTGATGGCGCGTGAAATTGAACCCGCTACCGTTAAGATTTTGCCAGACGTTGGCTTGATTGTGCAGCGCTGTGCAGTTAAGCATGAGTATTTGATCAGAGAGAGGCCCATTACGCTTGAAGTGAAGATTATCGAAGAGCCAGAGCTGCATGCGGATCACGTTCTCTTTGAGGTTATGGTCGCGAACCTGTTGTGTAACGCTTTGTTTAACACATTGTCTGGAAAAGTGGTTTTGCGCTTGGAGGCGCAACAATTCACAGTACATGACACAGGTGTTGGCATGACTAAAGAAGTCTTGGCACGGGTTTTTGAACGAAATTTTAAAGGGGCGGGCAGTGCGGGGGCAGGAGTCGGGTTGTCATTGGTGAAACGCATTTGTGATCGATTTGGCTGGTATATTTCGATTGAGAGCCTAGACGGCGCTGGTACGACGGTGACGGTTTCTTTTTTCACTAAATTAGTCGTTTCTAATATGCAAGATTAATTCCGCTAGTCATCACATTTGTTGCATTGCATGCTCCTTTTTAACATTTCTTTGACATTGATATTGCTAGGATCGCTACATCTTGTGCAACGTATCTGACGCACCCAATCGCACGGGGAGTATCACATGATTGGGAAGATTAATCTCTGGAGGAGAAGTTTAATGAAAAAAATCGTACTTTCTTTGGTGGCCACTCTAGCTGTTACCGCCTTTGCACCTGAAGCCTCTGCAGTTCCTGTATTCGCTCGTCAAACCGGCATGGCGTGCTCCGCTTGTCACTTCCAACACTTTCCTTTGCTCAATGGTTTTGGCCGCGCATTTAAGAGTGCGGGCTTCACCATGATGGGCGCTCAAGGCAAAATTGAGGGCGAAGGTTTGTCTATGCCTGAATTTTTGAACATGGGCGTTTTGTCATCGGCTTACTGGCAAGATGAAAAAGGCGCTACAAGCGGTGCTAACGGTAAAGGCCAAGCTCGCTATGGAGTCCCTGCTTCTGGTGGCGAATTGTCGTTATTTTACGGTGGTCGTTTAGCTGAATTCGGCGGCTTCTTGTCCGAGTTGGGTGCTGCGGGTACTGCTGGCGCTGCTGCAACTGGTGCTGCCAAGTTGGTATTGTTGTTCCCAGTGGGTGAGGCTCGTGCCGGATTGGTGGCTTACACCGGCGGTCAAGGAGCGGCATACGGTTTTGAAACACTCAATACTGGCGCAGCAGATACACACAAGATGATGGGCAACTCTGGACCTAACAAGCAGCACGTTGCGGCCACGTACGCAGGCTCTTACTTGGGCACACGTACTGATGCGACTGGTATTAACTTGGTAGCGAACAATGACATGGGCTTTGTGAGTTTTGGTAAGTTCGGTGCCGTTGGACCTGGAACTGGCTCTGCAAATGATTTGCCTCTGACCTATGTTCGTGCAGTAATGAATATGGAATTAGCGGGTTGGGATTCAGCTGTTGGTGTGCAGCGTTTTAGCGGTGATCAGTCTATATTGACAACGACAAATGACAGGTCCAGCTACGAAGCCACGGTGATTGATTTCCAGATGCAAGGCCAGTTGGGCACTATGCCAACAGGTTTGTATGTAACCTATGGTACAGCCCCTGCTAACGTAAACAGCAACAAAATGGCTGGTGGTTGGTCCAACCTAGTGAAAACTAACGGGGTTAGTCAGGTAGATTTGGCTGCAACTTCGTTGAACGTGGCCACTTCGATTGAAGTTGCTCATGCGACTAGTGTGCAAGCGGCTGTACGTTTTGCTACTTTAAAGTATGGTTCTGCAGCAGCGAGTGTCTCAGATCAGGGTAAATCGTATGCTGACAACGCGATCATGTTGGGCGCTACTTACGATCTCGCTCAAAACGTTGCCCTAGGTCTAAACTACACTATGCAATCTGGCTCTGCGTATGATGCATACAAGACAGCAAATGGTAAAGAGGCTGTTGGTATTACCTCTACAACTTTGTTGTTAGAGGCATTGTTCTAAAACGCCCTCAAGGTGGGTGCGGCGACTGCTGATACCCATTAAATGCTGGGATAAAAAGAGAGGCTTCGGCCTCTCTTTTTTTGTTTACCGTTTTATATAGTGAAGTCGTAGTTCTTCAGGAAGCCGTTCTATCGAGTAGCGCAACATCGTGCGTGGCATCGTTTGGCTATGCTGCCGTAAAAAGTCTTCTAGCGTTGCCTGATCGCGCTTGCCCACTTCGCGCAACATCCAGCCCACGGCCTTGTGCATGAGATCGTGTTGGTCGCCGAGCAAGTGTTCGGCGATTTTTAAAGTGTCCTTAAAATCGTTTTGGCGGATGAAATGAAAAGTGGCGATGATGGAAATACGACGCTCCCACAGTAAGTTCGATTTCATCAGACGATAAAGGATGTCGCGTGGTTTATCCGCCAGAAAATTACCCACGATGTGCGGTGCGCTAACATCAACCAAATCCCAATTATTAATGTGTGCTGTATTGGCAAGGTAGAGTTCATAGGATTGTTGCTGGGTGGCTTCATCACCGCGCTGATAGAAATCAATCAACAGCAACAAGGCAAATAGACGCTCTTCATGAAATTTTGATTGGATTAGTGCCGCAATCGTTTTAAGGGGTGTGTCGCGATAGCTTTTTATCAAAGCGCGCAGCGTAGGGACTTTGATGCCGAGAAAAATATCACCTTCGCCATATTGCCCTGGCCCTGTTTTAAAAAACCCTTGTGCGATTTTTGCGACAGCCGGGTCGGCAATGCTGCGTAGATGAGTTTGAATTTTTGTCGGCATGAGGATTAGCCAAATTGATAGGCTGAGACCATCTTACCCATGAGTGATTCGCGATAGGTGATTTTTCCGACTGCTTCACCAGCGGCTCCGACCACAACCATGAGCGGTAGTAGATGCTCGCTACGAGGATGGCAGGCTTTTGCGCCGGGCGCTTGCTGCCAATGAGTAAGCGCACTCTCACGAGCGGCCGGTGTGGCAGTGATGGCGTTACCGAGCCAAGTGTCAAACTGCACCGAGGCTTCATCAGCCATTGCATCTGGGCGAAAAAAATCACGTAAGTTGTGATAACTCAAGCCGCTACCAACGATGAGTACCCCCTCGTCACGTAGTGGTGCCAATGCGCGACCCATTGCGAAATGCTTGGCAGGATCAAGCTCGTTAAGAAGTGAAAGTTGCACGATGGGTATATCCGCATCAGGGTAAATCAGTTTAAGGGGGATAAATACACCGTGATCCAAACCACGTTTATGTTCTTGATGCGTGGCAAAGCCAGCCTGTGTCACTAGGGCTTGAATGCGCGAAGCGACATCAGGTGCGCCTGATACAGGATAGGTTAATTGGTATGTGTGTTTAGGAAAACCGTAGTAGTCATACAGGAGCTCAAATTTTTCAGGGGCTAGCACGGTGGGTACGGGACATTCCCAGTGGGCCGAAATTACCAGCACTGCATTTGGGTTTGTTCCAATCAGACTGGGAATGGAGCGCAAAAATGCCGCCATACCATCCCATAGGGTAGGGGGAAATCCCGGCATAGGATCCATGAAAAAACAGGGACCCCCACCGTGAGGAATGTACAAGCTAGGCAGTGTGGATTTCATCATTTTTCTGAAAAATTGATGGATATAATTTTTAAAAAAACTTTAGTAGGGCGCAGTAACATTCTCATTTGGCAGATTTTAAGTGACTGGCTGATTCGCTCGTTGCAACAATAGCAACATAACAACTGTGTAACAATGCATTACACCGCAAGAATAGACGTTTGAAGAAGTTGTAGCGTAGCAGTTGGCATCAATAAACTTGAGAAAGGTTTCTTCGTATCATGGAGCGAAAGGCAGAGGCTGCACTCATTCAAAGCGAAGAAATATTTCGCCTGATTGCCGAAAACACATCTGACGGCATAATTATTTTTGCGCAAGATAGTTCCGTGCAATATGTTTCCCCTTCATATATTAAGCAGCTCGGCTACAGCGAAAGCGAAGAGCTGAGCAGAAATTCAGCAGATATTTACAATCTAATTCACCCTGATGATAGAGATAGAGTGTTTTCTTCAATATCTGCTGCGATTGAAGGTCAGCAAAGTGAATTCTGTTATTGCTACCGTGCAAGACATAAAGATGGTCACTATATTTGGCGAGAAGACAACGCCAGATTCAAGTACGATGATAATAAAAATTACCTTGCGGCTTATGTTGTTTGTCGTGACGTCACGGAAAGAAAGCTGCTAGAAGAGAGCTTAATCACCATTGCCGAAAATCAGCTATGCAGCATCGGGCAGGACTTGCATGACAATCTAGGGCAGAAAATTGCGGCGATTGGTTATCAAGTTAGTGTACTTGAAAATAAATTACGTCACTTAGGGCATAGCGAATTATTAATTGATACCCAATCACTTTCGGCTCAGATTAAAGATGCGGTCGTTCAATGTAAACAAGTTGCACAAGGTTTGCTCCCCTATGAGCTTGAATCTCGTGGGCTGATCAATTCACTGCAATCCCTAATTGCAAATTTTAATTCTCATTATCCGATTCACTGCGAATTCTTTTTTTCTGGGGATGTCAAAGTGATCGATCCTGAGAAATCAATAAACATATTCCGAATTACTCAAGAGGCTGCAAATAATGCCGTGCGCCATGCACAAGCTACTCAATTGCGAATTAGTTTGATCATTCAAAATAATTTAATCAGTTTGTCGGTTAGTGATGACGGAGTCGGCTTTAATAAACAAGACATAATGAAAACAAAGGCGAATTCAGGAATGGGAGTCAAAATTATGCGGCATCGTGCAAGCCAAATTGGGGGCAAACTAGAATTGGTTTCAAACTCCATGGGGGGTACTACAGTGAGCTTGGAAATGAGGCAATAACATGCTCACGTTGAAAACAAACGTGATGATAGTCGACGACCACGCGATGTTGCGACATGGCATGGCGATGTTAATTAACAGTGAAAGCGACATGGAGGTGGTTGCCGAAGCTGAAGATGGCGGAGAGGCTATCGCTAAACTTGAGGCGGAGCTCAATCCTGACATTGTGCTGGTTGATATATCGTTAAAGACGCTTTCAGGATTCGACTTAATTAAAAGTATCCAACTGTTAATTCCGACTTTGCCCGTGCTGGTTGTTTCGATGCACGATGAAACGGTTTACGCTGAGCGTGCTTTGCGCTCTGGCGCACGAGGCTATGTCATGAAACAAGAACCGGGTTATGTGCTGATTTCAGCTATTCGAGAAGTCTTAAAAGGCAATTTCTATTTAAGCACACAGATGCATACCCAACTTCTTCATCGAATGGTAACTGGCAACGCCGAATCTGAATTGTTAATCAATACCCTCACTCCAAGTGAATTTGAGGTGCTTCATCTTATTGGGGCGGCACACAGTAGCCAGGAAATTGCTAACCTATTAAGTAGAAGCATCAAAACAATTGAATCGCATCGAGCGAATATCCGCACTAAGTTACAGTTGAAAGATGGTGCTGATTTGATCAGATACGCAACCCACTGGATCGCGTCAGAGCGATAACCGCCCTTCGTATTAAAAATCCATATCCAAGGGAAACCCTTAGTGGGTTACAAGGGTTTGCCCAATATCTGCCAGCTCGGTTTGAGATTAGTATGCCGCCTTTATAAAGTTAGCCTTGGCGCATCATGGACAAACCAGCTCAAAAGAAAACAGTTAAATCACCTCCCAGAGTAAAAAAGTCACCAGTTGTAACAGTTGACACGACTACCGAAGAGCTCAACTTTCTAGCTCAAAAAGCAAGTAAAAAACCGCGCGCCTCGCGAGCTAAACAACCGGCCAAAACCCCTGAAGTGCTCATTGCAGCAGAGGCGCGAAATTTTATCGTGGGCATTGGCGCGTCCGCCGGTGGGCTAGAAGCCTTGTCGGATATGATCAGCAATCTACCCGATGATTTGGGTGTGCCCTATATCGTCGTTCAGCATTTGTCTCCAACGCATCGCAGCATGATGGTGCCGCTACTTGCACGTGAAACGTCGATGCTGGTGAAAGATGCGGAAGACGGTGAAACGCCTTTAGCCAACGTCATTTATGTCACCCCCGCCAATTGGAACATCATCATGAAGGACGGGGTGATGCGTCTGCTAGTGCCGGGCAAAACGGTATTGCCAAAACCTTCCGCAACAGCTTTGTTTAACTCGTTAGCCGAAGAAAAAGGTGAAGACGCTATCGGCGTGATTTTGTCTGGCACGGGGTCGGATGGCGCGGCAGGTATCGCTGCAATTAAAGCGGCAGGTGGGTTTACGTTTGCACAAGACCCGGAAGCGGCAAAATACAGCGGGATGCCACAGGCGGCCATCAGCACAGGCTGTGTTGAATGGGTGTTGACCTGCAAAGGGATCGCTGAGGAAATTACGGCAATCGCACGTGCCCACGGATTGATCAACAGAACCGCAAAACAAGAAAATGCACCAGTCACCATGAAGGGACTGTTGCAAATGGTGTACAAGCAATCAAAAATTGATTTCTCTGGCTATAAAGAAGCCACCTTGTCGCGTCGCGTAGAACGACGCATGGCTGCAAATCGGCTCAATAATCTTGCCGCATATTTCGAGTATTGCAAAAAAAATCCGGATGAGTTGAATAAGCTTAGTAAAGACATATTAATTTCGGTGACCGCATTTTTCCGTGATCGAAATAGTTTCGAGGGATTGCGCAAAACTTTGGCAGAACTCGTTTCAGAAAAACAACCTGGCGATGAAATTAGAATTTGGGTTCCGGCTTGCGCCACCGGAGAGGAGGCATACTCAATCGGTATCTTGCTGTCAGATATTTTGGGTGGAAAACTCAACGACTATCGCATTCAAATTTTCGCTACCGACATAGATATGGATGCGATGGGCGTAGCGCGCAAGGGTATTTATTCGGAAACTTCACTAGCAGAAGTAAGCGCCGAAACGACCTCGCGATATTTTAGCAAGAGAGCAGATCTCTATGAAATTGCGCGACCTATTCGTGACATGGTGGTTTTTGCTCGGCAAGACTTGGTTTTGGACCCGCCATTCTTGCGTTTAGATTTGGTGAGCTGCCGCAATCTGTTGATCTACTTTCAACCGCTATTGCAAACACGAGTGTTGTCAATTTTTCACTTTGCGCTTAGACCGTCAGCCTATTTGTTTTTGGGAAAATCAGAAAGTATCGTACATCAGGAAAATTTGTTTTCACCGGTCAGCAAGGAGGCGCGCATTTTTAAGCGTGTCGCCACAAAAGATCAGATCATTCCCATTCCGCTTTATTCCAGTCAGGATTCCAGTGCTGGTGCTAAGCAACCCATTACCATCGCAGAACGGACGCAACGCAAGCATGAAAGTAAGTTACAGAAAGCACTCTCTGAGATATATGCACCGCCTAGCGTGCTCATTAATAAAGAATTGGATGTAGTCGAAATACACGGCGACATGCAAACATTCTTGCAGTTTCCATCGGGCAAGTTTGAGATGAATCTAGCGCAACTGTTGCGCCGTGAATGGCGCACAGAAGTTCAAACCCTCATTCACCATGCGGATCTCAAACACACGACCGCGATGGGACGAGTTCGCCCTGTCAAAAACAGATCAGGTCACAGCGTCAAGATTGAAGTACATCCGGTTCTGTCGCGTGATGACCAAAAGCAATTTTTGATCAGTTTTATCTTGCAGGACACGCAAACAGGTGATGCTCCCCTTTCGGATCAGCTGCCTGCAAATAGTCGCGAAATTGAAGAAGAGTTGGTTGCTACCCGCGAGCATTTGCAGACTGTGATTGAAGAGTTGGAAACGTCCAATGAGGAGTTGCAGGCGTTGAACGAAGAAATGCAGGCGGCGAATGAGGAACTCCAATCTTCCAACGAGGAATTGGAAGCGTCCAATGAAGAGCTCCAGTCAACTAACGAAGAGCTAACCACGGTCAATGAAGAGTTGATTGTTAAGGGGGGCGAGTTAAGCTTAGTGAATACTGAGCTGGAAAATCTGCAAAACAGCACCGGATTTTCGTTGGTGTTACTCGATCAGGATTTGCGTTTGCAACGCTATAACAAAGAGGCCGCGACTTTATTCGGATTCAGTTTACACACCCTCGGCAAGTCGATTCCAGCACTCTCTCTGCCGGTTGTCGAAGTGTTGGATACCGCAAGAAAGGCGATGGCCGACGGCATTAAGCGGCAGCAGCAAATTGGTTTTGGCGGCAAGCACTACAACGTGATTTGTTTTCCCTACACCTCGCAGGATCAAACACTAGGTGGTGTAATCATTACTTTCATTGACGAGACCGAATTGATCACCGCTCAGCACGACACCGTATCAAGTCAAGAGCGACTGATCGGAGTAATGCAAAACTCGCCGATGCTCATCAGCATTAAAGATACAGCGGGCCATTACCAGTTTGTGAACACGGCCTTTGAAAGAACATTCGACCTAGAACAAAGCGCAATTATCGGCAAAGCAGATACACAGATATTGCCTGATGAGATAGCGACTTTGTTTGAAAAACTCCACTTTGATGTGCTGCATAAAAAAACTCGTATCGAGGTTGAAGAGCTCATCACTATCGGAGAAGAAAAATACTGGTTTAGTTTCATTTGCTATCCGCTAAATGACAATCAGGGCTCAGTCAAAGCGGTATGCAGTCAGATGATTAACGTTACCCAGCGTAGGGAGTTAGATGAACAGAAGAGATTGACGGCTACTTTTTTCGATGCCGCTAGCGAGGGGATTATCATTACCGATATCCATCAAAACATCATCAAGGTTAATCCTGCCTTTACCAAAGTGACCGGATATGACGCTTCCGACGTAATTGGCCAAACGCCAAAAATACTGAGTTCTGGTAAGCAGGATGCCAATTTTTTCCGTGAGATGTGGGAAGGGTTAAAAAATCATGGTTGGTGGCAAGGCGAGTTATGGAATCGCCATAAAAATGGCAGCATCTATCTCGAATGGCTGACCATCAATTCCGTTCGGAATGAGAAAGGGGTGTTAACCAACTACATTGCTATTTTCTCTGACATTACACTCATTAAGGCTTCGCAAGAGCGGCTTGAGTATATGGTCACGCATGACGAATTGACCTCGCTGCCCAACCGTAATGAACTTAAAGGACGTATGGCGCAGACTTATGCCCGGGCGAAACGCCGAGGTGGCACATTTGCGCTGATGTTCATTGATCTGGATAACTTCAAAAACGTAAATGACAGCTTGGGGCATGAAGCGGGTGATCTATTGTTACAACAAGCTGCTGAAAGACTCAGTATCTGTGTCCGTGGGGAAGATACGGTTGCGCGAATTGGCGGAGATGAATTCAATGTGTTGTTAGAAGATGTGACTGAAACGCAGATTGCCAATACTGCACAGCGTATTCTCGATCATATTTCCAAGCCCTATCTCATAAAAGATCAGCAGGCCTTTGTCTCCGCTAGCATTGGTATCGCGGTTTACCCCAAAGATGCCGAGGATATGGAAACACTGATTAAAAATGCGGATTCGGCCATGTATCAGGCAAAAGACAAAGGCAAGGATAGCTTCCAATTCTTTACAGCAGATTTAAAAGAGCAAATCAGTCATCGCATCGAATTGGAAAATGCATTGCACAAAGCGATTGCTGGCGATGAATTGAGATTGGTTTACCAGCCGGAATTTGAATTGAAAACTGGCACACTGATTGGTGCGGAAGCATTGATACGCTGGAACAGCAAGATATACGGAAACATTTCTCCATCAGAGTTTATCCCGATAGCCGAAGAGTCTGATCTCATTTTAGAGATTGGCGAATGGGTCATTGAGACGGCGGCAACTCAATTGAATCAATGGCGCAAGGATGGCACGCCATTACCCGGCACACTGTTTGTGAACGTGGCGCCACGACAACTGATGCGCCAACCTTTATTGGCGATCATTAAACGGCAATTGCAGAAATTTCACTTACCACTCCGTTCCATCGGTATTGAAATTACCGAAAGAACACTGATGAACAGCAGTGAAGACATCGCCCGCAAACTGCACAAAATTGAATTGGAAGATATTCCCATTGCCATAGATGATTTTGGCACGGGTTATTCCTCCTTGTCATATCTGAAGACATTCCCGATTTCTTTCCTCAAAATTCCGAATCAGTTTGTGGACGGAATTATCGAGGATGAGAGTGACAAGGCGATCGCCACGGCTATTCAAGGTGTCAGTGCGGCGCTTAATTTGAAGACAATCGCTGAGGCCATCGAAACTCAAGAGCAGTTAGATCTATTGCGTGAAATTGGTTGTCATAGCGGCCAAGGCTATTTCCTCGGTAAGCCGGTTGATCCCAAAGAATTTGCCCATCTGTTTTTCACTGGAGGCGGCCCACACGAGCAATAAACTCGGATTGTCCAGTGGGATCAAGATCCATTGTGGGTGAGGCTTCAGCCCGACATGTCGGACCGCAGGCGCCATTGTTGAAGCAAACTGATTTTGTGAGTGTATACTCAAGACAAAGACCATAGAGTCGTGTCTGTAGGTTAGGAGGAGTTGTGAATAATGTACTCGCGCGATTGAGGTCGGCTACTCATCCGATGCACGTTCGACTTAATCATCATCCCCGGTTGCTGGGTCTTTTAAAAAAAGACCTTCAGCTTGCATCTTACATTGCCGTTTTAGCAACTTATCTTCCGCTTTATAAAAAACTAGAAAAGCAAATTTTGCAATTTGCTTCACAGCATTCATTGCCGTTCGATTATTCAACTCGGGTAAAGCAGCATTGGTTGCAAGAAGATTTGGACTATCTAAAAGTAGATCCTAAAAACTATTTGCCTGACTCTGCAATCGAAATTCAAGAAATAAAATCTGTGGGCGAGTGGGTTGGATTGTTGTACCCAATTGAAGGCTCGACTTTAGGTGGTCAAGTGATTTTGAAGCATGTGCAGAGCAACTTGGGATTGACGCGGGAAGGCGGCGCTCGATTTTTTAGTGGCTACGGACAGAATACGCCATTGTTATGGAATGAGTTTGGGCAATTCGCGAACTCAATTTTGCGAGATGAAACAGAATGTAAATTAGCTGAAATTACGGCAATCAAACTATTTGAAAAATTTGAGGAGGCCCTCAATGAGCACGTCTGAAATCAATAATAAACTGAGCGCCATAGAAGAAGCGCTCAAGAATTGTGAGCGTGAGCGCATCCATCAAGTTGGACGTATACAGCCGATGGGGGTTTTATTCGTGCTCGAAGGGAATGGCCTCATCATTACCCAAGTGAGTGAGAATATTGGTGAGTGGTTTCATTACACCCCTGCCATTTTGGTTGGCCAACCCTTTGCGATTTTAGTCGGTGAAGAGGAGGCACAAAAACTTCACAGCTTGATTGGGTTAAATGATTGGCGTCGGACGGCGATTACTAGCTTTAATATTCTCAAAAAAGGCAGAGCGGCGGTGCTGGATGCGCAAGTCTCCTATTCGGAAGGGAAATGGTTAGTTGAAATCGAACAGGAAGTGGCGGGACAAGGCGATTTATTTCAAAAACTATTTATTCCCATTCGTGACTCTTTGTGGCAGTTAGATGCGGAAGCCGATCTGTCTCGATACACTCAAAAGGTCGTTGAGCAGGTTCGCTTACTGACGGGCTATGACAGAGTAATGATGTACCAGTTTGATAGTAATTGGGATGGTGAAGTCGTTGCAGAAAGTAAATCCGATGACGCTGAATCGTATCTGGGAAATCGCTTTCCCGCATCCGACATTCCACCTCAGGCTCGTGAACTGTACACCAAAAACTTGGTGCGACTGATCGCCGATGTGGATGCGGTGTCGATTGAAATTGAGCCAGTGATAAACAATCACTCAAATCAACCGTTGGATCTGACTTACTCGGCATTTCGCGCACTTTCGCCCGTGCATTTGCAATATCTACGCAATATGGGTGTGTGCGCCACACTGACAATTTCGTTGATTCAAAATGAACGTTTGTGGGGACTGATCGCGTGTCATCATTTCACGCCTAAATATATTCCGTTACGAATTCGTGAATTAGATGAGTTTATTGGAAAGACGGTGTCGCTGAAACTTTCCAATCTTGAGAATGCAAAACAGATGCAGTATCACCAAAAGATACGCGCACTGCTCGAAAACCTTACTTCAAAAATTAAACAGCAACGTGACATTCAATCGGTGATTGATGAATATCGCGGTGATTTATTATCCCTCGTGAGGGCCGATGGTGCGCTTATCAATTTGCGTGGCAAGCATATTCATGTCGGAGAAACGCCTACTGAAGATCAGCAAGCAAAGATCGAAGAATGGTTGCGGATTCAACCTGAGCAAAATGTATTTCAGACTGACAGTTTACCTGCGCTTAATCCGGAATTAAAAACTGAACTAGGGGCCTTGTGTGGTTTGATGGTTGCGCCACTCGATTCAAAAAATGAGAGTTATATTGCTTGGTTTCGTTCTGGCATTACAAAAACCATTAAATGGGCAGGAAGTCCAGAAAAGTTGGTGAAGGATGAGCAGGGACGATTGTCGATTTCCCCTAGAGAGTCATTTCAAACGTGGGTGGAGATATTTAAAGGAAAATCAAATCCGTGGACGCAACTGGAAATTGATGCGGCGCACGCCCTTTCGCTATCTGTTATTGAGGTGTTGACGCAGCACGCGCTCACAGAAAGCGAGGAAAACTATCGTTTTATCGCCGAAAACTCGAATGATATGGTCGCTCGATTTGGTGAGGATTATCTCTACACCTTCGTGTCACTAGCCTGCGTCAATCTTTTTGGTTATGCATCCCATCAAATGGTGGGGAAATCGGTGTTGGATTTTGTTGTTCCAGAGGACCGCGAATCTTTTATGCATGCCGTTCAAGATTTACAAAATGAAAATTCCTCAGACAAGGTTTTATTTCGCCCTCTGCATGGTAAAGGCAAAGAAACGTGGATTGAATATACGCTCAAACGAATTGTTAACGCTAAAGAAGATCGAATCGAAATAATTGCTAATGGTCGAGACGTGACCCAGCGTCATACCTACCAATTAGCCATCGAAGACTTGCATCGCCGTAATACGAGGATTCTCGAAGCTGCGGGTGATGGATTAATTAGTGTCGATCAAAAAGGGATGATTTCTTACCTCAATGATCGTGTTGGTCACCTGCTTGGTTTTACAAGTGATCAATTGATTGGCCAAGCCTGTTGTAGCTTGTTTCATCAAAGTGAATGTGGTCACCCTTTGAACGGTTATCCAGCAGCCTGCCCACTCATTAATTCCGAATCACATCACAGTGGAGGCCTCGCTCACGGGGTCTTTAAGCACAAGCAAGGGCAGGCGGTGAGTGTTGAATATACCTGCACACCGATGAGTGGCGATGATCAGGTAAATGGCGCAGTGATTGTTTTCAGGGTGAAAAATGAGCAAGAGAAAGATCTTTCTCAAACCAGTAGGGCGATCATTAATGAGGCAGCAGAAGCCGTTTTGGTGACTGATGAAAAACGCAAAATCGTTTCTGTGAATCGGGCCTTTACTTCCATTACCGGCTATAGCGCTGAGGAAGCTATTGGACAAACGCCAACGCTACTTCGATCAGGTGTGCATACACAAAATTTTTATGAATCAATGTACACGGCACTTAGTGAGCACCATTATTGGTCAGGTGAAATATGGAATCGCCGCAAAAATGGGGAAATTTTCCCGCAATGGGGCAGCATTACCCCCATTTTTGATGAGCAAGGGAAAATCAAAAATTACATCAACGTATTTACCGATATCTCCAAGGCTAAGCAAGCAGACGAGCGGCTTTATTACTTGGCGAATCATGACCCGTTAACAGGACTTGCCAATCGAACTAAATTTGTCGATTTTCTGAATTACACATTAGATCGGGCTCGCCGCGCTAGAACCGAAAAAGTGGCGGTCGCCTTTATTGATCTGGATCGCTTCAAAATTATTAACGATACGTTGGGCCATGCAATCGGTGACTTGTATTTAAAAGCGCTTGCCGCACGAATATCTTCTGCTTGCCGTAGTCATGACTTGCTCTCGCGATGGGGAGGAGATGAATTTGTATTGGCGATGGATCATGTTCTAAATCAAGATTCTGCGCTAGAAGTGGTTCGCCGCATTATGGAGTTGGTGCAGCAACCGCTGATTATTGAGGGGCATGAATTAGTACCGACGCTGAGTGTTGGTATCAGTATTTTTCCTGATGACGCAGACAATACGACCGATCTGGTTAAGGCCGCTGATACCGCTATGTATCGTGTGAAAGAGAGTGGACGTAATGGCTACGCATTCTTTACGGAGCATCAGGCCGATGTTACTAAGCAGCGCTTTGAGATCGTGAGTGAGATTAATCGTGCGTTACGCTTAAATGAGTTTGTGCTGCATTTTCAGCCACAGGTTAAACCGGATACGGGTGAGATAGTTGGACTAGAATCGCTAATCCGCTGGAATCATCCTGTACGCGGCCAATTAAGTCCTGCAGCCTTTATCCCTTTGGCAGAAGAATTAGGTTTGATTAATCAGATTGGCAAATGGGTGATTCAAGCCGCCTGTATTCAAATGGCGCTTTGGAAAAAAGAAGGGGTTCCCTTCCCAAGAGTGGCGGTGAATGTCGCGCCAGCCCAGTTTAACGATGAGTTGGTGGAGTTTATTCAGCGCACCTTGGCGGAACATGGTTTAGCCGCGTCGCATCTGGAGCTAGAGTTGACCGAAGGGGCGCTTGCCCAAGAGAGTCAGGTTGGGCCGATCATGCGTCAACTTCGTGAACTAGGCATTTCGCTTTCGATTGATGATTTTGGTACCGGCTATTCTTCGATTGGACATCTCAAAAATTTCCCCATCACCTGCTTTAAGATTGACAAGAGTTTTATCGACCACCTTCCAGATAACGAACAAGATGCGGCCATCGTCAAAACGATCTTATCACTCGGCGAAAACTTTAAGGTAGAGGTGGTGGTGGAAGGCGTTGAGTCGAAGTTGCAGCGTGACTATCTGGCCTCTGTGGGCGCAAAAATTATTCAAGGCTACTTCTATGATAAACCGCTGAATGTTGTGGATATCACTCGATGCTTAAAACTGGGTTCCTACGAGCAGAGGTAATCGTCAATCTTGGCTCGGAATTTTGTAAGTTAATCGGATACGACTGATGGCAAATATTCTCATTCTGTATTCAACCACTGATGGCCACACGCTTGAAATATGCCAGCAGCTGATGGCAATTAATGAACAAGCGCATAACCAGGTGAGCTTGGTGGACTTGAAAGAAGTAGAAAAAATTGATCCGCGCTCATTCGACAAGATTGTCATTGGCGCCAGCATTCGTTACGGTAGGCATAGTCCGCGGGTAATTGAATTCATTGAAAGAAATCAGGCGGTTTTGGAGAGCAAACCCAACGCTTTTTTTTCGGTAAACGTGGTTGCACGCAAGCCAGAAAAAAGCACTCCTGAAACGAATCCCTATCTGAATAAATTTTTATGCAAGATAGATTGGCGCCCTAAAAACTTAGCGGTGTTTGCAGGCAAGATTGATTATCCAAGTTACCGTTTCCTTGATCGCCTGATGATCAGGTTCATTATGTGGATGACACATGGCCCGACACATAGAGATGCAGTCATCGATTTTACGGATTGGAATAAAGTAGACGACTTTGCTCGAACGATCGTAAAGATGTAGCCTTTGTCATGAGGGGTTTATGGTGATTCTAGCTTGAGCCCGCTTGTGAGAGCGGGCTCTTTTACGAGCTAATTCTTCGCTAAAAATATCACTGCAGCGTAGCTTCTTCGACTAACACCTTATACGAATAGCCAGCACCAAAATCTTTGTCAATTGCAACAATCCCTTTCACTGTTACAACTTCGCCTAGCTGAGTTTGGGCGTCTGTCGTGACAAGAATGTCGTTTGAATTTGAAGTCTCATTGCCCGACCCATCACGCAGATGAATCCAGTTTTTACCCATAATTCCAGCGTTATATTTCACAACTTTTCCTCTAATGAGGACTGGCTTTCCTTTGAGCGCAGCACTTTTCGTAATGACTTCTGCGACTGTGAAAGTATTTTGACCTATCACTTTGGGAATCTTGTCGTCAATGCCCGTTGGCGGGGTATTTTGAGTTTGAATTGTTTTCGGACTTGCCAAGGCAGGATGTGCGATCGCCATATACTTTTCAATTCCAAGCGATGAAGGCTTGACGCTATCGGCAGATTTTATTGAGCCAAATAAAACGGTAGGAAAAGTCTTCTTTAGTGCTTTGCTCTCAAAATTTTTCATCACGGTCACATTTTCAAGGGTGACTTGAGATCCTTTTTTAATGCTGGCGTTAATAATCGCAGCCCAAACATCACCTTCTTTGGTTTTGAGATTTAGATAGGTAAAATTTTCTACATCAATGACTTCCTGCACGACGCCCGTGACGGTTATCGATGGCGTTGCCGGTGAAATTTGCTCAAGCCCCCAGCTGAGGATAGGCATCAAAATAATTGCGATAGTGAATAGGATTTTCATTACTTAAATACTCCGTTGTGAAGGTGTTGCTCATAATACCAGTTACGAATTACCTTATATTGAAGACAGCCTACATTTTCATGATCATGACGATTACCCACTGTTTTTTCTCGTTTTGGGTTAATTCAAAATGGACCGAGTCACCCACTTTAATGTCTTGAGGGAGCGGCTCATGTAAAACGAACCACATGGTCATGGGTGGCCAGTTAAGGGCGGCAATGGCTTCATGGTTGATTTGAATTTTGCCTGCTTTCGCGTTAATTGCTTTAAGCACGCCCATGCCTTGAATGCTTGATGCTTTGCTGGTTGATTGCATCTGATGTTGCGAGGCATCATGCGCACTTGCTTCTGCAAGTGCTGTGCCGCTAGTGAGAGTGAAGATGATGCTGAGTGCCAGTGTCAGTGTTTTCATGGTGATTCCTTTGTGGTTGGAAGAGGCGATGAAGAGGGCAGTTGCTTTGTCTCGCCTCGAAAGACAGAAGCAAACTGATGCTGTTTGAGTAACATGTAAATGGCGGGGATCACTAATAGGGTGAGCAGGGCAGAAGAAATCATGCCGCCCACCATCGGTGCAGCAATGCGGCGCATGACTTCTGAGCCTGTGCCGCTGCTCCAGAGTATGGGTAGTAGGCCAGCCATAATGGCCACCACGGTCATCATTTTGGGTCGAACACGCTCTACGGCACCCTCGATGATTGCGGCGCGCAGATCCGCTGCGGTCGGCGACACACCTTGTTTGGCACGCGCATCACAAATTTCTTTCCAAGCCTGCTCGAGATAGATCAGCATCACCACGCCTGTTTCAGCTGCCACGCCAGCTAAAGCGATAAAGCCCACCGCAACCGCGACGCTCAAGTTGTAACCAAGCAGCCAGAGTAACCATACTCCACCAATCAGTGCGAATGGGACGGATAGCATGACAATCAGTGATTCAGCGACACGTTTGAAATTAAGGTAGAGCAGCAAAAAAATGATCAGCAAGGTGATTGGAATGACCACTTTCATTTTCGCTGCGGCGCGTTCCATATATTCAAATTGTCCACTCCACGTAGCGTAATACCCGGGTGGGAATTTCACTTGTTCAGCTACCGCCTGACGAGCCTCGGCCACAAATGAGCCAATATCACGATCACGAATATCCACATAAATGTAGGCAGAAAGAAGTGAGTTCTCGGTGCGAATAGAGGGCGCGCCTTTGCTAATACTGACCTTGGCAAGCTGGCCGAATGGAATGCTTGCGCCGTCAGGGGTTGAAATAAGTACTTCCCTTGAGATTTGCTCTGGGGTGCCTCTTAAATCTCGGGGGTAGCGCACGTTGACGCCAAAGCGCTCTAATCCCTCAACTGTTGTGGTGACGTTTTCTCCACCGAGCGCAGTCGCGATCACATCTTGTACCTCGTTCACGGATAAGCCGTAACGAGCTAATGCCAAGCGATCAGGTTCAATATCGAGGTAGTAGCCGCCGGTAATTCGCTCCGCATAGGCGCTGCTCGTACCCGAAACTTTAGCCACCACGGCTTCAATTTCTTTGGCAAGCCGCTCCATTTCATTGAGATTTTTACCGAATACTTTGATGCCGATCGGTGTGCGGATGCCCGTGGAGAGCATATCGATACGGGCTTTAATCGGCATGGTCCACGAATTAGCAATGCCGGGAAATTGCAAAGCTTGGTCCATCTCAGCAATGAGCTTGTCAGTATCTACTCCTGCACGCCATTGTTCTTGCGGCTTAAGGTTGATCACGGTTTCAAACATTTCCATTGGTGCGGGGTCGGTTGCCGTTTGCGCACGTCCTGCCTTGCCATAAACAGAAGCGACCTCGGGAAAGCTTTTAATAATTTTATTTTGCGTTTGCAGCAGCTCTGCTGCTTTGGTCACTGACATCCCTGGCAATGCAGTCGGCATGTAAAACAAGGTTCCTTCATTCAGTGTTGGCATAAATTCGCTGCCGAGTTTTATGGCGGGATAAATAGATACCAGCATGGCTAAAACAGCGATGGTGAGAGTGGTTTTTTTGCGCTGAAGTACGACCTCAATCATTGGGCGATACAAAGCAATTAGCCAGCGATTCAGCGGGTTTTCTGCCTCCGAACGAATATGCCCGCGAATGAATAGCAGCATCAGTACGGGAACTAAGGTAATGGAGAGGAGTGCCGCACCCGCCATCGCAAAAGTTTTGGTAAAAGCGAGTGGCGCGAATAGCCGACCTTCTTGTGCCTCTAGCGTGAAAACGGGCAGAAAAGAAACGGTAATGATCAGTAGAGAAAAGAAGAGAGACGGGCCAACTTCTTTGCATGCTTTCAATATCACATCAAAACGAGTTTCATTTTCTTTAATTCGTTCGAGATGCTTGTGCGCATTTTCAATCATCACGATGGCAGCATCGACCATTGCGCCGATGGCAATCGCTATTCCACCTAAGCTCATAATGTTGGAGTTGAGATTAAGGGCACGCATGGCGATAAATGCGATTAACACCCCAATCGGAAGCATGACGATTGCGACGAGTGCACTGCGCGCATGCATCAAAAAAACCATGCAGACTAAGGCAACAATCAGCCCTTCTTCGAGCAAGGTATGTTTGAGGGTGGTGATGGCGCGTTGAATCAACTCGGAGCGGTCATAGACGGCTTGAATGCTGACGCCCTCGGGTAGCCCCGGGGCAATTTCGGCAATTTTGTCTTTGATATTTTGAATAACTTCTAGAGCGTTTTGTCCGTAGCGCGCCATTGCAATACCAGAAACCACCTCACCGTCGCCATTCAATTCAGCAATGCCGCGTCGTTCGTCCGGCCCCAGCGCTACACGAGCGATATCACGCAACAGAACAGGCGTGCCACGCTCGCTTTTTAGCGCTAAGTTTTCAATGTCGTGGATGCCATGCAAATAGCCTTTGCCTCTAACCATGTATTCAGTTTCAGCCATCTCAATGACACGTCCGCCTACATCACGATTTGAATCACGAATAATTTGCGTAACTTTGCTGAGGGGAATTCCATAGGCACGCAATTTGACGGGGTCAACGGTCACTTGATATTGCTGCACAAAACCACCAATAGAGGCTACCTCGGCGACACCGTGAGCCTTGGTGAGCTGATAGCGCAGATACCAATCTTGCAGGGTGCGTAGTTCAGCAAGATTGTGTTTGTCGCTCAATAAAGCGTATTGATACACCCAGCCTACGCCGCTGGCATCAGGGCCAAGCTGAGGTGCTACGCCACTGGGCATGCGTCCGGCAATACTATTTAAATATTCTAAGACGCGAGAGCGTGCCCAATAGATGTCGGTGCCATCTTCAAAGATCACATAGACAAACGAGGCTCCGAAAAATGAAAAGCCACGCACAACCTTGGATTTCGGCACAGACAGCATCGCCGTGGTGAGCGGATAGGTGACTTGGTCTTCCACAACCTGGGGTGCCTGCCCAGGATACTCAGTATAAACAATCACTTGCGCATCAGAAAGATCAGGGAGCGCATCTAACGGCGTTTTGATCAGCGCATAGATGCCCGCCAAGGTGACAAACAAGGTGACCAGCAAAACCAAAAAACGATTGCGGGCCGACCAATCAATGATGTTGGATAGCATCTCAATGCCCCCCGTGCTGAACTTGTAGCTTGGTGATCACCCATTCACCCGGAGTGCGCTCAACGATTTCAAAGCTAATTTTGCTGCCGGGTTTTACGCCCGAACTCAAGGAGGTATTCGCTAACGCAAAGTCCATGGTCATACTTGGCCAACTGAGCGACTTGATCGGCTCATGCGTGATGCTGACCATGCCGCCAGCATTGATAGATTCAAGGATGCCCTTCGCTTGATGCCCAACTGATTTGTGGACTTGCTTGCTGGGTTCGCTGACGCTAGGAGAAGGCTGGGTGCGCTCTTTCATATTGCTCAAGGCGGCTTTTAAATTGCTTTCAGAGTCGAGTAAGAAATTAGCTGAGATTACAACCTGCTCGCCTTCGTTAATGCCAGTAAGAACTTCGACATAGTTATCGCCACGCTTGCCCAGCGATACCACTCTAGGTTCAAAACGACCCTCGGCAAGGCGTACTAAAACGATTTGTTTTGTGCCGCTATCGATAACTGCAGAGCTGGGTACGGTAAGCACTTTGCTACTCGTGCTATGGCCAATTTGTACATTGGCAAACATAGCGGGCTTAAGGACTCCCTTTGAATTATTTAACTCAATGCGAATTTGTCCGGTGCGAGTTGCGCTATTCAAGGTTGGGTAGATAAAACTCACTTTGCCATCGAACACTCGTCCGGCTAAGGCATCGACGGTAATTTGAGCCTGACTGCCAATTGTAATTTGTGAAATATCTTGTTCATTAACATCTGCGATAAGCCACAGCGTCGAAAGATCGGCAATTTGAAACAGGGCCTCGCCGGGCATAAAGCGCATCCCTTGCACGGCTTTCTTTTCTAAGACGACACCGGAGACTGGGGAAGAAAAAACGATGCGTGATTGATCTTTGCTTGGCAGAGCAGGAGAGTCTGCAATATTCCAGTTTTTGAGTCGTGCGCGACTCGCATCGGCTAGACGTTGCATGCTTGCCTTGGTTTCGTCATCGGCGTCTTTTAAGTTGGCTAAGCCTTGTAATGCTAGGGCATATTCACCTTTCGCAGAAAGTAGCTCGGGGCTGTAAACATCAAACAAAGGCTGGCCTTGGCGAACAGTTTGCCCCGTGTTGTTGACGTAGAGATGCTCAACCCATCCTTCAAATTTTGGCGCAATCGCATAGACGTGCCCTTCGTTAATTTCGATTCGCCCTGTGACACGCAAATTTTTATCCAACTCGCGGAACTGAGCAGGCTCGCTTTTTACCCCCAGTTTTTGTACCTTCTCATTACTGATGTTGATTTGTCCGGCGGTAGCTTCCTCGCCTTCGTAGACCGCAATGTAATCCATCCCCATCGAATCTTTTTTGGGGGTCGCTGAGGTGTCAGACAAACCCATAGGATTGCGGTAATAAAGAATCTTGCGTTCAGCACGAGGCGTTTGGGCTTCCTCCTTTGTAGTGGCGACGGAATGTGATCCAAGCCAATATCCAGTCGAGGCTACGCCGAGCAAGACCATGGTGGCCATAGATAGTTTCCCGAATGTGTTCATAGCGAACCTCCCAATAATTTTTCAATGTCAGCGAATCTAAATTGCATATCCAGTTGCGCTTTAAGTTGCTGCTGCTTTGCCCTGAGTATTTGTTTCTGCGCTTCAATCAGCATGGCGAAATCCACTTTTCCGGTTTGATAGCCGACCATTGAAGACTGATAGGTCAGTTCGGCTTGCGGGATTAAACTTGTGGCAATCAATGTTTCAGTACGCTGCGCAGCGTGCAATGCGTTCAAGTTCTCAGACAGTTCAGATTGGAGCTGATTAAGTAATGCCTCTTTACGAGAGTTAGAGGCGGAAAGCATTGCCGCGGCTTCATATTCTTGCGCGCGCCGCGTTGACTGCTGCAAGGGAATATTAAATTCCACCATTAAGTCCCAGCTTTTGACCGAGTCACCAAATTGATTTGGCGCAATGCCTAAGGTGAACCCAGGATAGCGGTTGTTTAGCGCGAGATCACGGCTTGATTCCGAGGTGTGAATATTTGCTTCAGCGATAAGAAGCTGAGGGTTTTGCGAGCGCAAGCGTTCAATTAAGGTAGTCTCATCCAGCTGAGCGGGAGAGGGCAGTGAAGGCAACTTTGTGGGTGTTGCCAAGGCCGCATTGATCGGCCGAGACAATAATGCGTTCAAACGAGCGTGCGCGTGATGCTCATCTTCTTGAAGGGCAATAATTTCGCTGTGCAACATGGTTTTTTCAACTTGCACACGAATCACGTCTTGCTGTTGCCCCAAGCCGTTGGCATAACGTGTTTGCGCAATCTGTTCCAAGTTATCCAGCAAAGAAAGCGTCTGGCGTGCAAGCAGCTCACTGGATGAGGCAAAGTAATGCATTGCGAATGCCTGTTTGATTCGCGTTGCTAGGTCAGCCCAACTGGAGGCGATTTGGTCATTAGCTTGAGCAAGCTGTCCTTCGGCGACCTTGCGTTGCAAATCGCGCTTCCCATACGAAGGGATTGTTTGCATTAGAAGGTATCGAGTGCTACCAGTTCTTGAGGGTAATAGTTGAGGCTCAGCAGTGCCTTGCCGAGTGATATCCATCAATTCAGTTCGTAAGACTGGGTCGGGTAATGCGCCAGCTGGGGCAACTCGTTGTTGAGCAGCCTCAGCCTCGTATCGAGCGGTTGCCAATTCGGGATTATGCTGACGCGCGTAATCTAGCAATTCATGGAGGTTGCTCCCCAATGAATTATCTGCATTGGCAGGAGCTAGCCAAAAAATATTCAGCAGGGCTATAGCTAATAATGAAGCTCTCATTTCTCACATCCTTTTTTGTGCGATACAAAAGACCGGCGAGGTTAGGCGCCGAGAAGCAGGATGAGATTAATGTAACGAAATTGCGTTTACGAAATCGATAGACGGACTCACCCTGCCGTAGCGAAAAGCAAAGGTGGTGGGAGTAGCGGAGTAGTGGTGGTAGAGATGAAACTAATTGAAGCGGTTGGGTTCAATGTCACAGCGGTTCGTGCTGTAGGAACATCAATGTTTGTTACTGGCAAATAACCAGCGCCAACAAAGTGGCAAATTTCACAAGTGCTATGAGCGCTAGACGAAGACGAACCATCCGCGTGTTGCATGGGACATTCATCCATTGTCATGTCTTCGTCAGACATGGTTTGCGAAATAGAGAGCTTATCGAGATTACCTTGGGCCAATTGCATGGATGTTGCAACAGCCATTGCACTGCCCGTAAAAAGGGGCAGCCATAACAGCATGAACACAGCAATTATTTTTTGAGAATAGCAGTACATGAATCTAGTGTGGTCAAGTAGCCGTTGAATGTCAATTACAAGCCGGCTTAGTGGTTCCTCAAAAAGCAAAATCAACCTGCCCTACATCATCACTCTCTTGGCTCGGGGCCTTAATTGGCCTACCTAGCCTGCTATGTGTGCACGATGACGCGATACGCAGGTTGCGCTAATGCCAAGCGCAGACAGAATTTTCGCAGTTGGGCAGTTTACTTTTTTTGCGCTGAATGACTCCTTCGCGGCAGGCAGTTCGCAAGGAGGAACTTCGGCTAAGTGGACGGAGCGGTCATACGAAATTGTTTTGAATCAGCTACAATTCTGAGCATTCATTTTTCTGGGATGACGTCATGCGCACCTTCTCACGCGTTCTATTCACATCATTTTTCCTGTGTAGCTTTCTATCTCACGCCGCCGATAATCGTGCGCTCAAGGCAATGCAAAATGATCGTGTTAGCTCTGGAAAACGAGTGGCACTCGTAATCGGAAACGGTAACTACCAACACTCCGATAGCCTCCCGAAGCTAGCAAATCCAACACATGACGCTGAAGACATCGCAAAAGCATTGAGAGGATTTGGATTTGAGGTAATCGAAAAGAAAAATCTGAGCTTAGAAGAAATGAGTGAGGCAATTTCTGAGTTTGGTAGAAAAATAACGGATAGCGAAGCCGCGTTATTTTACTTTGCGGGACATGGACTACAGGTTAAAGGGCAAAACTACCTTGTTCCTGTTAACGCTAAAATTGATTCAGAAGCGAGAGTGCCATATCAGGCAATAAATGTTAACCAACTATTAGATGAGATGGATAACAGTAAGAGTCATGCAAATATAGTAATGCTTGATGCCTGTCGCAATAACCCAATCAGTGGAAAATTTCGATCTGGATCAACACGCGGACTAGCCGCACCAACTAGTCAGCCCAAAGGAACGGTCATCGTGTATGCGACCGATCCCGGCAATGTGGCTGCCGATGGGAATGGTCGTAATGGCTTGTTTACGGCAGGATTGCTTACTGCTTTTAAGGGGGGAGACTTGAGCCTTCATGGGGTATTAGTTCGTGCGAGTAGAGAAGTTGAGAAAGGTAGCGAAAAGAAACAAACGCCATACATTAACGGCCCTGCGACACTTCAAGAAGAGTTTCTATTTGCGGCTAGTAAACAAGAAATAATTAGTAACGAGACAAAAAATATTACTGCAATTTCCGTCGTGGATTCTAAGCCATTCGTACCCGCGGTCAAAGGCAATGCATCTGAACGCATTACTTCAGAACAAACTACTAATGCAGCTGCGTATTATTTAAGTATCGGATCGTTCCGAGATGAGGATGATGCGAAAAGACTTAACGCCAAATTGGCTTTACTAGGAATTGAAGCTTTGATCAAAATTATTGCTATTCCAGATAAAGGTACGTTTTATCGGAACGTGTCTGGACCATATCATTCCACGGAAGATCTGAATAAAGCACAAGCGATAATGAAGCAACAAGGATTAAATTCGACCCCAATAGTTGACGGAGCACCAATGTCAGCTTCATCAAGCGGTTTGGCTAGCGGACATACTAACGATAGCAAAAGCTCTTTAGGCAAAGGGGTTTTACTACTAAATACAACACCATCAAAAGCTAAAGTTTACATTGACGGAATATATTTTGGGCGATCGCCGATGAGTGTAGAAATTGAGGCTGGCGTTCATGAAGTTAAGGTGGCTACAGATGGTTATAAGTCGACTCTCACCAACTCGTTGATAAATTTTGAAAATGGAGCGCCTGTCCAATTAAATTTAACACTTGAGCGTTGATTGCTGAGCCGTGCGGTGCGGTCGAACTTTTCGCTCCCGTGGTAACGTAATCGTAAACTCCTCTAGTCGTTACAAATACATTCTTGCATTGCTAGTGTGCTGTTTGTATTTGTTCTAACTCCCTATTTGCCCAATCAGTTGCATGACCGCTGTGTCCACATAGTGAGAATTCGCCACCGGCAGCTATCGTGCAACTGACTATTCAATCGCGGATGACCGCTATCTGGCAGGCAGTTTGCATGCTCATTCGTCTCAAGTGTGGTGTGACGAAGGAGTCATTCAACCTTCGAAAAAAACTCACTCAAATAATCCAAAAACACTCTGACCTTTGCTGAAACCAACCTTGTTTCCGTGATCGCATACACGGTTACAGGAGCTGTAGACCATTTGGGCAGCACACGAATCAACGTCCTTTCTTGGAGATCGGTTTCAACAAACTTTTCAGTTGAACTAATAATTCCCACTCCACTGATTGCCAGCTTTCTTAACATCCCCGGATTATTGGCAATGAAAGTGCCTGTCACTGGTACGATTTGACTGTTTTCGCTATCGCTCAGCATCCAAGGAGCTTCAATGATGCGAAGACAGTTATGTTCAAGCAATTCTTGAGGGTTCTTCGGTACACCTCTCTTTTTCAAATAATCAGGTGATGCATACAAGCCAACCGAAAAGGTGGCAAGCGGTCGAGCGATTAAGTTTTGATCTTTTGACGGACCAATTCGTATTGCCACATCGACAGGATCTGAAACCATGTTGACGTGTGTCGGACTGAGATCCAAAGCAAATTGAATACTTGGATATAAGCGCGAAAATTCAGAAAACATATCGCCGAGATAGAACACCGCCAAATCCCCCGGTATCGAAATACGAATCAAGCCACTCGGCTTCGCTTGGATATTGGCGACTTCTTCATAGGCAAACTGCGCCTCTTGGATAAGGCGCTTGCAATGCTCGAAATAGGCTTGCCCGCTCTCGGTCAATTCGACACGTCGGGTAGTTCGCTTGAATAGGCGCAAGCCCATTTCACGCTCCAAGTCAGCGACACGCCGTGACACGGTGGAATTGGGGACGCCCAATATTTCTGCCGCCCGCGAGAAGCTGCTCGCCTTGGCGACCTCAACAAATAGGCTCATGTTCTTAAAGATTTCCACTTTTTGATTATGCCATTTATGGATAAGTTATTTGTCTTTTTGTGTCTTTATCTCGAATTAGGTAATCCATAGAATCTCCTTGAAATAGGAGGATTGCTCCAAATGTGAAACAGCGATTAAGTTTCTTCAATTTTGAATTTGCTAATTTTTACCAACCAAATATCAACCATTAAAGGAAATACCTATGACCACTTCAAAACTTACTTCAAGCAATGCCGCAATGATTCTGATAGACCATCAGGTCGGCACAATGAACCTTGCCAAATCGATAGATCGTGCTGTGATTGAGACCCATACCCGTGCGCTGGCCCGTGCTGCAATCGCTTTGGGAATGCCGATGGTGTTCACGACGAGCATGGAGGACCATCAACAAGGGCCGTTGTTGCCCGCACTAGAAGCGATTGCGCCTGAAGCCTTTGCCGCGCGCGTGAAGCGCCCCGGTGTTGTGAATTGCTGGGATGACAAAGCCTTTGCCGAGGCATGCCGCAACACGGGTCGTACCCAATTCATCATGGCGGGAATCACGACTGATGTCTGCCTTGCGCCCCCAGCGATTAGCGCAGCAGCGGAGGGCTTTACCGTAACGGCGGTAGTTGATGCCTCGGGCTCTCCAACACAACTGACCGATGAGATGGCCTTTCGAAGAATGGAACGCGGCGGGGTCAAATTGAACACCACCACTGCACTGTTGTCGGAATTGGCCGACAACTGGGCGAGCGCAGACGGGCAAAAGCTCATGCAGATCATTGGCGAAGAAATTTTGAGCCACGGTTGATCTTCCCCACGGATGCGCTGCCAACTTGGTTGGCGGTGCAGAACGCCACACCAAGCAAAAAGGACATCGCTATGACGCAACCCCCCATCACGCCCACCGCCTCGCAGAACACCTCCTACCAGCGCAAGCCGAAAATTCTTGTGGTAGGTGCCACCGGTTTTCTCGGCAGCAAAATCCAACGCCAACTGGAGCAGAACCCCACGATCACCTTGCGTGCGATGTCGCGCCGAGGTGCGCCCGCAGATGCCACCGCAGCGGTGGAATGGGTCCACGGAGACTTGATGGATCCCGCTTCGCTAGATGCAGCGCTCAAGGGCGTGGATGTTGTCGTCAGCTCGGCTAACGGCTATATGAAGGAAACCATTGACGCAGACTTCCAAGGCAACAAGAACCTGATCGAGGCCGCGGCTCGGGCGGGCGTGAAACGCTTTGTTTTTCTAAGTATCGTGGCTTGCGAGGCAGCACCTGAGGTACCGCATTTCCACGCCAAAAAGGTGGCAGAGGACTTGATCAAGGGTTCAGGACTGCCCTATGTCTTTGTTCGTGCACCAGCGTTCCTCGATCAGAGCGCGGACTATGTTGCAGATGGGGTGAAGGTGGGGC
Source organism: Gallionellaceae bacterium (assembly GCA_037140475.1). GTDB lineage: Bacteria > Pseudomonadota > Gammaproteobacteria > Burkholderiales > Gallionellaceae > PALSA-1006. The sequence goes on along the minus strand of JBAXEJ010000007.1, from coordinate 5,477 downwards.
GGTTCTATGCGCTTGGAGACAAAACCACCCAATGGTCCTATGTGCTGACCGACGACTTGGCTTTCGCTATTGCAAAAGCAGCAACCTATCCTAGCGAAGACATCACCAACCAGACTATCGACATTGGCTGGCGGGACGGCGCGAAAAACCAGCACGAGATTGCAGAATTGATCGCGCAGATTACGGGTAAGCCCCTTTCGCTGTGGGTGGTGCCTTGGATAGTGTTTAGTGTGATGGTGCGGTTGGTCAAGCCATTTTCAGAATTGGGCTATGACCTGATCAGGATGTTCCTCTTCTTCAGAACGGGCAGATTCGTGTCTGATACGACTAAGCAGGCGCACTTTTTCGGCCCCGCTCCGACAGCACGTGAAGCCATCACCAAATGGGCGAAAATTAACAAGCTAATACCCTGAAACGCAAACGCCAGCGAATCTTTATCTCAAAGAGCCGTGCTAAAAAATGTCATTGAGCAATCTGAACGGTTGGCGGCTCGGGCTTTTCGATGACCGCTTCGTCCACGATTCTGCCCGTGGTCACCGTCAGCTATCTAGCAATCTGATTTTGGGTAGTGAATGGCCGCAATGTGGCGCTGAATATTGAAATCAAAGGGATCAGCATCACAATATGTTTTTCAAACGAGGAGTTCATCAAGTCACCCAAGCGTTGCACGGAAAGATTGGTAGCAAAGTTCATGGCAGAACCTTAACCACCAGTCTAGGCTGGGTCAATATGCCAAGCGGCCTATCTTTAGAAAGTTAGGCCGTTTGATGAAAGCAGGGATGCTAGAGCGAGGCCCCTTCAAGCAACACAAACGCCACTGCAACAAAAAGGGTCAGACAATTACACACCCGCTTTTTCAGCCTGCACATCTGCGAAATAGCTACTGCGAACCATTGGGCCACACGCAGCGTGGGAGAAGCCCAAGGCCAATGCAGCCTCCTCAAACATTTTGAATGTGGCGGGTTCAACATAGCGCAATACGGGTAGATGGCCTTCTGAAGGTTGCAGATACTGTCCTAATGTAAGCATCTCAATATTATGCTCGCGCATATCGCTTAGCACTTGCAGCACTTCGTCATCGGTCTCACCCAAGCCTAGCATCAAGCCAGATTTGGTGGTGACGTGCGGGAAGCGTGCTTTGAATTCTTTGAGCAATTTAAGCGAGTGCGCGTAGTCGGCACCCGGGCGAGCGAGCGAGTAGAGGCGCGGCACGGTTTCTAAATTGTGGTTAAGCACATCAGGCAAGCTGACGCTCATTGCGTCGAGCGCAATGTTGAGGCGGCCCCGAAAATCCGGCACAAGTGTTTCAAGTTTGGTTTGAGGTGAGCTGGCACGGATCGCGGTTAGGCAATCTGAAAAATGGGTTGCGCCGCCATCGCGTAAATCATCGCGATCAACGCTGGTGATCACGACATATTTCAGTTTGAGCAAGCCGATAGAGCGGGCTAATTGTGCAGGCTCATTGGCATCGGGCGGTAAAGGTTTGCCGTGAGCGACATCGCAAAAAGGACAGCGTCGTGTGCAAACGTCACCCAGAATCATGAAGGTAGCCGTGCCTTTGCTGAAGCACTCGCCAATGTTGGGGCAAGAGGCCTCTTCGCACACCGTGTGTAGATTGTGTTCACGCAACATTCGTTTCACATCGTGATAACCCTGCCCGCTGCCTGACTTAACGCGAATCCACTCGGGTTTGCGTAAGCGCTCTTGTAGGGGAACAATTTTGATTGGGTTGCGTGCGGTTTTAGCAGCGCCAGTTTGCTTGTGTACGTTGTCGCTCATGGGGTGACGATCAATATATTGCTGTGGGGGCGAATTATAGCCGCTTCTGAATCTACGCCCATGCATGCAAAATGTTTGTACAATGCGGGCATGTCAGAAACTTCTACAGACCTGAATAAAAGACTCGCGACTGCGGTTGAAAAAATGCCGGCGTTTCCAAAAAGCGTGCAGCGCATTTTGGAATTGTCGCGCGACATTAATTGCTCCCCGAAAGATTTAGTTTCCGTCATCGAAAAAGATCCGGTGATGACGATGAAATTATTGCGCGTTCTCAACTCGGCTTATTACAGCTTTCCCAAACAGATCACTTCAGTGAATCAGTCGGTTGTTTATCTCGGTTTAAACACCGTGAAAAATATGGCGCTTTCGTTCGCCGCATTGGGTACCCTGCCCAAAAATAATGCGGCGGGGTTTGATGTGCAGCAGTATTTGTTGCATTCTTTGATGACGGCAGGGCTGGCTCGCTTGGTGTGTCAAAAATTTAAAGTGGCGGATGCTGATCCCACGGATTGCTACCTTGTAGGATTGCTCCATGATTTTGGTAAGGTCGTGTTCGCGCAATTCATGCCGGCAGAATTTAGAAGTGCGATGGAGTTGAGTGAGTCGGAGTCTATTTCGTTGCACAGCGCGGAGTTGCAGGTGATCGGCATTGATCACTCCGTGGTCGGCGCGATGTTGGTTGAAAAATGGCAATTCCCTGGCGATATTTCAACGCTTATTCGTGAGCATCACAATGCGGAAGCAGGCGTTAGTGGAGTGGGTGTGTGTTTGTATTTGGGCAATCAAATTGCCAAGCATCTAGGCTACGGTGCACCGGGTTACCCTGCGGTGGATGAGTTGACGCCAGCCTTGGCTGAGCGGTTTGGCGGCCAGTTACCAGAGGTGATTGAGAGTCTAGGTGATATAACTAAGCTGATAGATGAAGCACAGCTATATGCACAAGCCAGTAAAGAATAGAGTTGAGGCGTTTAGATGAAGATTAAATTTTGGGGCGTGCGAGGTTCTATTCCTGTGCCGGGCCCCAATACGGTTCGATACGGTGGCAATACCACTTGCATCGAGGTGCGTTCAGATGACGGAGATTTAATCATACTGGACGGCGGAACCGGCATTTTCCCCTTGGCGCAGTCATTATTAAAAGAATTGCCGGTTAAGGCGCATATTTTTAATACGCATAGTCACTGGGATCACATTCAAGGCTTACCTTTTTTCATTCCGATTTTTATTCCCGGCAACAAAATATATTTGTACGGTGCGTTTGATCCGATTAGTAACGAAGGTCCTGATCGCATCATGAATGTGCAGATGCAGTACAGTTATTTCCCTGTGCGCGAAGCGGAAATGAAGTCGCAGTTTGAGTACGTTACGGCAATGCCACATCAGGCCATCACCATTGGCCGCACGTCCATTATGCCGATCATGCTCAATCATCCGGTGGTTGATTTGGGCTATCGCGTTGAGAGTAATGGTAAGGCGATGTTTTTCACCGGTGACCATGAACCTCACTTCAATATTTATGGTCCCGATGACGAAGGGTTTGCCGAATACGAGCAGCTCATCATTGAACAACGTGCAAGCATTGTTGCTGCCGTTAAGGGTGTTGATGTGTTAGTGGTCGACAGTGCCTACACGATTGAAGAATATCCCGCTAAAAAAGGCTGGGGACATGGCACGTTTGATAGCTCGATTGAAATGGCTTTGGCTGCAGGAGTGAAGCGTTTGTATTGCACTCACCATGAGCCTACGCGTTCGGATGATCAACTTGAAATTGTTTTTGCCGCAGCGCTAGCGCGCTTTGAAGGTAGGCTCAACGGGCTGGTTGTTGAGTTGGCGCGCGAGGGCGAAGAGCTTATTTTTTAGCTTGAGCTGAACCTTAATAGCCTCCGATCACCTTCATCGATACAGGCTCCCTGATATGTTTTTAATTTTCCGTCGCCACTTACTCCAGCTTTTAGAAGAGGTGTTGCGCGGTTACGCCTGGGTATCACTATTGCCCACTTGGAAAGCGGGCATCCCGCTTTTGCTGCTAACCTGTGTTGAGCCTTATGTGGGAGCAGTTGGTCTAGTCGCTGCCATCGTTGCGTGGTATGCCGGAGAGATCGCCGGTGCCGATGAAAACGAGCGCCCCGTGTGTGTGTTCAATGGGTTATTGATTGGCCTGTTCGTTGCACATGTCTGGGCCGCGGGTGTCAGTGTGCTGGTGCTGGCGATCTTATGCGGTGTCTTTGCTGGTTGGTTGACGGTAGTGCTTGGCCGGCTGGCATGGTCCCTCGTCCGCTTGCCCATTTTGAGTATGCCCTTCGCTCTGGTGGCGATGCTCACTGCCGCAGCGGGTTCCAGTCTTTCTGCGCTCACGTTTAATCCCTATGTTGCGCCGCCTGATTTATTCAGCACACAGGTCGATCAATTTTTTAGCGCGTTTGGCAATTTTTATTTCATGCCGAACCCTTATGTGGGCTTGGTCATTGTTGCGGTGATGTTGGTTTTTTCTCGCTACTACTTATTCGTGGCGCTGCTGGGATACTTAACCGCGATGTACTGGCTCTCACTCATGGGGGCGGCGCCTGAACATCTCGCCACTTCGGCGTGGGATAGCAACGCAATTCTGGCGGCCTTGCTGGTGGGCGGTTTATTCGCCACACCTACTTGGAAAACGGCGGCACTGGCGGCGCTCGCCGCAGTCATCGCAAGCTGGTTATCGCTAGCACTATCGCGCATTTTAGACGTTGCTCACCTCGTTGCGTTCTCGACGCCTTTTGTATTAGCCGCATGGATCGTGCTGTATGCCGCCGTACGCAACACCAAAATGGTGAGCAGTTTCAATCTAGCTTTGCCTGATTTCCCTGAGCGCTCGTATGAACGTATGCAGATCAGTATTGCGCGCATCGGCAATCCCGGCAGCATCCCGCTAGCGTTGCCTTTTGTGGGCGTATGGACCGTTTCACAAGGCTTTTCTGGGCAATATACACATCGCGGCCAATGGCGCTATGCCATTGATTTTATTGTGCTATATGAAAATAAAAGTTTTGCCAACAAAGGCAATCAGCTTACCGACTTCTACTGCTACAACAAACCTGTGCTAGCGCCAGCCTACGGCCAAGTATGGATGATTGCGAATGACGTTCCAGACAACGCACCAGGCACCATCAACGTCGCAGCGAACTGGGGTAACTATGTCTTGATCCGTTTGTACGATGGCAAATTCGCGATGGTTGCTCACCTTAAACCGGGCACAGTAGCGGTATATCCGGGGGCGTGGATTAAGGCGGGAGATTTCATTGGTTATTGCGGCAATTCTGGGCGCTCACCGCAGCCGCACATTCACTTACATTTGCAAGCTAGTGACGAAATCGCGGCGGCCACGATTCCCTTTCATTTGGCGAGCATATTGGTTTCTGAACACAATGAAGCGCCACGTTACGAATTAGCCCATGTGCCGCAAGAGTCCGCCACGCTTTCAAGCGCTGTCGTCGGCGAAGTGCGTCCACTGTATTTGCTGGCAGGCCGCGGTCTGCGCTACACCGTGGCGCACAACGAAAACATCCAAGCTGATTGGTCGCTGCGTTGCGAAGTAGATGATTTGGGTCGCTTTACATTGGTTTCCAGTGCGGGCGGACGTTGTTTAGCCGAATCCACTTGGGCAGTATTTTCTTGCTACGAGCGCACGGGCAATGCTGACCCTTATCTGGATTTGTGGT
>JBAXEJ010000006.1:0-66400 GCA_037140475.1 Gallionellaceae bacterium | reverse complement strand
GTTCGAAGCTGGGGATGGATGGAATAGCTGCAAACCGAATGGGCTGCTTAAGATCGTTTTTATATTTCTGATCGATGGCCGCAACGCTTTGCAGGGCATTGTGGAAACCCGGATGGTCATCGCGGTCGAAGACGCAGTAGACATGTTCCCAACGTTTGGTTTTCAAGCACTCATCAATGGCGAAGTCGACGACCTTCTGCGGCTGTGTACCATATTCGCTCTGCCTCACCTTTATATTGGTGGTGCTGAGCCTGTAGAACTGCCGGATCTCATCGAAATACAGCGGTTCAGTTTTCTCTCCTTCGCAGACAATCAGGATGCGGTCGTAGCTGGCGCGCTTGTTCTGTTTTCGTTCAAGTTCGGCGCGCTGCCTGTTTTTCGGTGAATGCTCTCTGGCCATGGCTTACCTCAGCTCGCCTGCATGTCGCTGAAAAACGGCAACGCACCGTAACGACCAATTAGGTAGCCTCGCTCTAGCGCTTCATTTTTGCGCGGGCTGAAATCAGTCAGCGGGTAAAGCTTGGATGCTTGATCGCGGTCTTTTTCGACAAACCAGACTTGGTCGCGACGGAACAACTCGGGATCAAGGAGTGAGGTGTCGTGTGTGCTAAATAGCAGTTGCGCACCATTGGGATTAAATTCTGGGGAGTGGAACAGTTCAACCAGCCGACGTACCAACAGCGGATGCAAACTACTGTCCAGCTCGTCGATCACAAGCGTAAGACCTCGCTTGAGAATATCGAGCACTGGCCCAGCCAGGAATAGCAGGCGCTGCGTACCTAATGACTCATCGCCAAGACCAAACATGGCCTTGCCACTATCCGTAACGTGTTGGAACTGTATTTCATTTACTTCCTGCTCTTCGTTTCGAACTTCGGTTTTACCCGTAGCGAAATCTAATCGAACTGCTTGCCCCATCACCTTGTTGGTGACGACATTGATATCGTTAATACTGATATCGGCAGCCGTAAGAAAATTGCAGATGGCCTTTTTACCCTCAGGCTGACGTAGCATGTCAACCGAGAGCTGCGGATTCAGCGGCGCGATTTCATTGTAGATTGCCAGCTTGCTGATAAACCAATCGTAGATTGGACGCAGTTGCTCGCTGTTGAGCTGGACTGCCATCGACAAAAACAGTGAGTTAGGCCGTGTCGCTTTTTCCCAGACGCTCTTCTGACCGGCGAGGCCGGGTCCAAAGTCGTAACTGTCCCGCCCGGATTTAGGGTCGTAAGTACGTTCGAACCATTGCTGTGGCTTGAACGCCTTGTACACCAGCAGGTGCTCGCTGGTTATGCGCTCAGTGGTCATTTCGAATCCGTACTGGTAGCGCACGCCATCAAGAATGAAGGTGGCTTCAAAGGCGGTGGCCTGATCACTAGAGATAGTGTCAAGCCGGAAAGGCTGCACGCCGAATGTCTGCCCCGGTTGGATGATTGAGGCAGATTCGGCCACAACACCCCGCATATACTGCAGTGCCTTGATGACATTTGACTTGCCGCTGGCGTTTGCACCATAGATGACTGCGCTCCGAACTAGCAAAGGCGCTGCTTTGATACCGGACTGGATAGTGTTGGTCGCAGCGAGCGATTTGTCAGTGGCGGCGACGAAACTCAAAACCTGCTCATCCCGCAGTGAGCGAAAGTTACGAACTCGGAACTCGAGCAACATGGTATTTCCTCATTGTTATTGTTTATATTTGCGTATATTGCCGCAAATATGCAAAAAGTCAATTTATTTTAGCACTCAAGATGATTTATGACTTGTCTTTTTGCAAGTGAGGTTATTTATGCTTATTTCAATTGAGCAGCAAACCGTCCGAATGGCACGACAAAGCGAAGGATCACTACCAAATCCGGATGCAGTTGCCTCCAATGTCTAGAATGTTCCTATAGCTCGTCACTTATTTGCATTCGACGAATATATGGAACATACTTCATCAACCATGCGCCACGACACCCACACCCAACGCGTCCTTGATCTGCTTAGTCAGAAGGGGATGCTGCGTCCCAGCGATCTCGATGATATCGGAGTTCCCCGGGTGGTGCTTACGCGCATGACGGCCAACGGTCAACTGGAGAAAGCAGGGCGCGGCATCTATCGTTTACCCGATAGCCACGCTTCCGAGCATGAGAGCCTGATCACCATCGCAACCAAAGTGCCGCAGGCGGTCTTCTGTCTGCTCACGGCCCTGCAGTTCCATGAACTGACCACCCAACTACCGCGAGAGGTATGGATCGCCATGCCCCGTGGCAGTCATACGCCCAAGATAAACTACCCTCCGATCAAGATGGTTCAGTTTGCTGGTGAAGCCTATTCAGAAGGGGTTGAGATCGTTGAGCGGGATAAGGTCAAGCTGCGGGTCTACTGCGTTGCCAAGACCGTTGCCGACTGCTTCAAGCATCGTAATAAGATTGGGCTCGATGTCGCGCTGGAGGCGCTGAAAGATGCACGCGCAAAGAAAAAGGCATCGGCCGACGACCTATGGCGCTTCGCTAAAATTTGTCGCGTTGCCAATGTGATGCGTCCGTATCTCGAGGCGGTCGAATGAGCAAGGACCTCGCCGCCTCGGTACGAGCACGCCTGCTGAACATCGCAAAAGCTCAGGGTGCAGACTTCAACCAAGTGCTCGTGCGCTTTGCCCTTGAGCGAATCCTCTACCGACTGAGTCAGTCGGCATATGCCGATCATTTTCTGCTCAAGGGGGCTTTGCTGTTCACGCTCTGGTACGACATGCCACACCGAACCACGCGGGATGCCGACCTGCTCGGTTTCGGGGATAGCGACCTTGAATCAATCGCGCAGACATTTCGTGACATCGCCAGCGTCGAGGTTGAGGACGGCATTACCTTTGATCCAGCATCAGTTAGCGTCGAGGAAATTCGTAAGGATGCTGGGTACGCCGGAGCTCGGGTGTTGATCACGAGTGAAATTGCCAAGGCACGGTGCAAGACGCAGATTGACATTGGGTTCGGGGATGCGGTGACGCCTGGCCCGGTTCACGCAGTTTATCCAGTAATGATCGAAGATTTGCCAGCACCTCGGCTGAGAACATACCCCGTCTATACCGTTGTATCAGAAAAGCTTCATGCCATTGCATTACTTGGCATGACCAACAGTCGCCTGAAAGATTACTTGGATCTGTGGGTGTTGCTCGATCGCGAAGTGCTCAATGCTCACACTTTGGCCAGAGCGATCTCTGCAACATTCGTGCGGCGGGGAATGACGGTTCCAGTTGCGCTGCCCCTTGGCCTGACGGATGAATTTGCGACCGATCCATCACGCCAGGCCATGTGGCTGTCGTTCCTGAAGAAGAATCAGCTTGCTGTTACGCCTCTGCTCGAAGTGGTCACTGTGCTTCGAACAAAACTAGAGCCGGCGCTAATTCAGGCTGCGACATTTTCGGCCACGACAGATCTGGTAAAAGTCGACGAGCAGGATTCTTCGTAGGCCTCGATATCGCACTCTCTGTAAACGACAGTCCCTTTTAACTTCAAAAATGTGGGACCGATTCCCGTGGTTCGCCAACGCTGCAGAGTATGTGTACTGACACCCCAACGTTTTGCGAGACGTTCCGTAGTAAATTGTATGACTTCCATTTTGAGCCTTCCTTTCAAAATATTAATGGAAGCACATGAACGCTCTGTTCTGAGCATAAGGCAATACAGATATGCAGGGCACGGGTTCAATTCCAAAAGTCGCAACTGAACTGGAGTTCGTTAGCACTCAACTACCCATGCAATAGCAGCAAAAATTTCTGAAAAGATGCTTTCCATACATGGGTTTTAGGCACACATTGCAGGCAACGGCAATGATGTTAAATCAACGATAAGCATGAGATAGAATTTGTAGGGTTGTAGCCGCCGCTCCACCACCAAATAATCAAAGGCTTGCAGCGATGCAGGTCTTTTTTTATTTTGGAACGTAGCGGAAACGTGAATTACCTCACTTTGGTTTAGTTGCGCAACTTTCTTCTTCTTTCGGACGAAGAATAAGCCGCAATTCTTTGTTATTCCTGCCTATTTTATATCGACCGAAGGTGTTGCAATAACACTACATCTAGTTGTTTCTGAGGTTATTAAATACTATATGTTGTGTTATGCTGGCTCCGCAGTTCACTTTTCAGGAGGGCAAAATAATGAGCTATCAATCCCGTAAAGGCATGAATATGGATTTAAGCGAAAGTCTTACTAATGAATCAGAATTTGAATTGTCGCCTGCATGGACAATTGTGGTTATCGTGGTACTGGCATTTCTGCTGATGGTTGTTAAGTAACAGATACCTCGTCGGCAAGTTAAAAAGAGAACTGTGAAAACGGTTCTCTTTTTTTATGCGAACAAATACGCTAATCCCCCGCTATTCCCCCGATTGAAACGCTGCTCAATCAGGATAATGGCAACATGCTCCCCCTAAAGTCATAAGACTTTTTCCTACAAAAACTTCGCAACAAGTTCCTACAAAAGAATTAGCTTTCGTCTGATTCTTCCTACACGCTCGATTCTTCACAATGCAGCCATCGAAACACAACATGCATTTGAGACCTAGGAGCTAAAAATGAACGCACAACAACTGCACGAAGAAATCAAAGAAGCCAACCTCTCCTACATGATGTTAGCCAAACAAATGATCAACGACGATAAAACTAGCGCCATCTTCCGCCTAGGTATCAGCGAAGAAATGGCCGATCTGTTGGCAGGCTTAACCCCAGCCCAACTCCTCAAAATGGCTGCTAGCAACATGCTGCTGTGTGCCTTCCGCTTCGACGAACGCCTCTTGTTGAACATGGTCACTGACTACAACAAAGACCGCATGATGAGCCAAGCCCATGCCACCATCCTCATGGCAGGTCGTCCAGTCGAAGCCTTAGCCGCCTAACTCCAGCTCCATTTGCTCGGTGAAACTGCGTTGGCTTCCTCCCGAACTCCTAGTCGTGCTAAATGCACTGCCTGCGTCGTTCGCTCCTTGCCGCCTTGTTTGACCTTCGCAATGAAACTGGAAGAAGTAAATAACTAAGTAGAAAGAAATAGGGGAAACATCATGAAAAACAAAAGCGTCGTAAACGAAGCCCGCGAAATCCAACTGGCCATCGAACTGATCAACCTAGGTGCACGCCTGCAAGTGTTGCAGTCCGAAACCCAAGTTAGCCGCGAACGTTTGCTCAAGCTCTACAAAGAAGTCAAAGGAGAATCCCCCTCCAAAGGCATGCTGCCTTACTCAACTGATTGGTTCATGAGCTGGCTACCCAATATCCACTCCTCCCTGTTCATGGATATCTACCAATACCTCATCAAGCACACTAGCGTGACCGGCGTAGAAGCCCTGATCAAAAGCTACCGCCTGTATTTGGAGCAGATTGAAATCTCCCAAGGTCAACCTGAACTCAGCATCACCCGTGCTTGGTTCCTGATCCGCTTCTTCGATGCCAAGATGCTCGAACTTACAACTTGCACCGAATGTGGTGGTCACTTTGTGACTCACACTGACGAACTGACTAAAAACTACGTGTGCGGTATCTGCCGTCCACCCTCACGCGCTGGCAAAACCAAAAAAGCAGCACTGATGGATGCGATTGCGGCTTAACAAATTTAATGTAACTCAACTTAATCAAGGAGATAGTCATGCAAATTCACCAGTCGATTCCCTATGGTTTGTTGTATTCCGTTGCGCCACAAGACTTCGCAAAGTTAAATATGCGCGAAAGTTCAATTCACGATGAGTTTGAGTGGGAAGAGGCGGCCGAATGTTGTGATGAAAAGATTGCAGCTAGCTTAGCGACTCTCAATAATGAGTTGAACGACTAAATCAGTTAAGCGGGAATGCTCTTTACACGGGTGATGCGAATCACTTCGCTAATTCTGCGGAGATTTCTTAACACGTTGGCTAAGTGCAGTCGATTATTCACTTGCAGGGTGAAGTACAGGGCGGTGTACTCACCTTCATTGCTGAAGTGAACATTTTCAATGTTTGACTCGGCCTCGGCGATGGAGGCGGCAACCTTAGCCAGCACGCCCCGTTGGTTTGCCACGATCAGTTTGATGCTGACATCAAATAGTTTGTTGATGTTTTTATCCCAGGCAACATCAATCCATTCATCTGTGCCGCTTCGCCCTTTGCGCAGGGTTGGGCAGTCATGTGTGTGCACAACTAAGCCATGCCCCGGTCTAATCAGGCCGATAATAGGGTCGCCGGGAATAGGGCGGCAACACTTGGCAAACTGAATAGCCATGCCCTCGTTGCCAAGAATATTCACCACGCTTTTGTCGTTGTAAGCGTCCATGCCAACCATTTCGCCGATGCGTGCGAGCTGACGCGCTACGACCATATTCAGTCTGCGACCAAGCCCAATGTCGGCGTAGATTTCTTGCTGCGATTTGGCACTGGTTTCTTTGACTACTCGTTCCCAACACGATTCTGGAATGTCTTGCGCTCTGATATTGAGCGTCGTCAGCGCTTGCGCGAGTAGGCGTTCACCAAGCTTGGCTGATTCGTCCAAATGAAGTGTTTTAAGCGAATGCCGAATCTCGCTACGCGCACGGCTGGTGACAACGTAATTGAGCCATGCAGGATTAGGGTGAGAGTGTGGCGCAGTAATCACCTCTACCCGATCACCATTTTTTAATTCCGTGCGCAAAGGCACAAGTTCTAAATTGACTTTAACCGCAACGCAGCGATTGCCGATATCGGTGTGCACGTTATAGGCAAAATCGACTGCGGTGGCGCCGCGAGGCAGCGCAAAAATTTTGCCTTTAGGTGAAAAGATATACACCTCATCAGGAAACAGATCGACCTTGAGATGTTCTAAAAATTCAACCGAGTCACCGCTCTGCGATAGGCTTTCTAGCAGGCTTTGTAGCCACTGGTGCGTTTTTTGATGCAACTCGTTAATGGGCGTTTCGGCTGTTTTATATAGCCAATGCGAGGCAACACCGGCTTCGGCAATTTTGTTCATTTCGGTGGTGCGAATTTGCACTTCGATTGGCGTGCCGAAAGGGCCAAAAAGTGCAGTGTGTAAAGACTGATAGCCGTTGGCTTTTGGAATGGCGATGTAGTCTTTGAATTTTCCGGGAAAGGGTTTGTACAAACTATGCAAGGCACCTAGTGCCAAGTAGCAGGAGGGTACATCGTCAACTAGCACACGAAAACCATAAATATCTAACACCTGTGAAAATGCGAGGGACTTTGCCTGCATTTTTTTATAAATACCGTACAGATGTTTTTCGCGGCCTTTCACCTCTGCAGAAATATGATTTTCCTCAAGCCGCTGTTTGATCGATTCCAAAATTTTGCTGACGACTTCGCGTCGGTTGCCACGTGCAACTTTGATCGCTTTGGAAAGAACGTTATAACGATTGGGATGTATGTGCATGAAGCACAAATCTTCCAGCTCTTGGAAAATGGTATTCAAGCCCAAACGATTGGCAATGGGTGCGTAAATTTCCATTGTTTCGCGAGCGATGCGCTGGCTCTTGCTAGGAGCAACCGAGCCCAGCGTGCGCATGTTATGCAGGCGATCAGCGAGCTTGATCAGAATGACGCGCACATCACGCGCCATTGCCATGAGCATTTTTCTGAAATTTTCTGCTTGTGCGTCTTCTTTAGTTTCAAATTGCAGTTTGTCTAATTTACTTAAGCCTTCAACCATGTCCGCGACAGGTTTGCCAAAAGCTTCAGTGATTTTTTCAATGTGAATATCAGTATCTTCAACGACGTCATGCAGTAAGGCTGCGATGATCGCCTGTGCGTCAAGGTGCAAGGGGGTGAGAATCCGTGCAACAGCAATGGGGTGTGAAACGTAAGGGTCGCCTGATTGACGCTTCTGCCCTTCATGGGCGTTGGCGCTAAAAGAGATGGCAACTTCAATCGCTGCAACGTCCTCGGGTTTGAGGTAGGCGGCGACTTCCGCTAATAGGGCCTGAGCATCGAGTTGGGCCATGGGGGTGACTCAATTAAATTTGATGCTGCAGTTGATGTGCTCCCAGCAATGAATTTTGTATGCTGGGACGCACACAGGAGGTGAAAAAATTCTGGAAGAGGTCATGAACAGCCAGAACTTTGTGGCTTGGTTATGCCATACCGCGATTTAGAATCTCGATACCAACTTTGCCTTCGCTGATTTCGCGTAAGGCAACAACTGTTGGCTTGTCTTTGCTTTCATCGACTAGGTGGCTAGCACCATTAGCGAGTTGACGGGCACGATAAGCCGCAGCCAAAGTCAATTCAAAACGATTAGGGATGAACTTCATGCAATCTTCAACGGTGATACGAGCCATCTGATTCTCCTGTTTATTTCTGTAACTGATTAATTAAATTTGCTTGACGGGTGAGTTGGCGATTGCGACGCAGACCAGCTGCAACCACAACTGAATTGAGTTGCTGCAATGCAACTTCTAGCTTGTCGTTGATAATAACATAGTCGAACTCGGCGACATGGGAGATGTCCTCGCGAGCGGCTTGCAAACGCTTGGTGATAATTTCTTCGCTATCTTGTTTGCGGCCTTTTAAGCGCGCCTCAAGGGTTTCAAGTGAGGGAGGCAGGATAAAGATGCCAATGCTGTCAGGGAATTTGCTGCGTACCTGCGCCGCGCCCTGCCAATCAATCTCCAGCAAGATGTCGCGGCCTTTGCCATTTTCTTGGCTGATCCAAGATTGCGAAGTGCCGTATAAATTACCATACACCTCAGCGCTTTCTAAGAAATCACCGTGCTGCGCCATCTGCATAAACTGCTCACGAGTGACGAAGTGATAGTCCGTGCCATTAACTTCACCTGGACGAGGATCTCGCGTGGTGTAAGAAACAGACAGATCAATCTGCTTATTTTGGGTCAGCAGGCCATTAACCAGACTGGTCTTGCCCGCACCGGAAGGCGCGCTAACGATAAATAAATTTCCGCTCATAGTTGTTCTGGCTCGTGGTATCCGCCGGTCGGGGCGTTGGATGATGCTCAGGCAGAATTTTACACCTGCGGGTTGAACTTTGAAGGTGGCTATTCCAAGTTTTGTATTTGTTCGCGCATTTGCTCAATCAGCACCTTCATCTCCATCGCGGTGCGTGAGACTTCGGCATCGACTGATTTTGAACCGAGCGTATTAGCCTCGCGGTTTAGCTCTTGCATTAAAAAGTCGAGGCGCTTGCCGACAGCACCGCCTTTGGCGAGGATACGCTGAATTTCAGTGAGATGACCCTGTAGGCGTGAGAGCTCTTCATCAACGTCGATCTTGCTGGCGTAGAGCGTAATTTCTTGGCGCACGCGTTCGTCGTCATCGCTACCAATGGCTTCAAGTAAACGCGCGCGCATTTTTCCTTCGTAATTGGCGATGGCGGCGGGGATGTGCGGCGCGACAGCCACACGGAGCCCTTCGATTTGGGTGACACGTTGCAGTAAAAAATCTTTTAGTTTTTCGCCCTCCCTAGCGCGGGACGCGGTGAATTCTGTAACAACTTGATTTAATAGAGAAACTATTATTTCGCCGAGATTGTCGGACGGCGCCGTATTGCTCTCCAGCATGCCGTTCCAGCGCAACACATCTGCCACGCTTAGTGTTTGTGCGTTGGGAATGGCAAGCTGTACTTCGCTATTCCATTTGGCTAATTGCTGAAGCAAAATTTGATTGAGTTGTGCGCCTGAACTGTTGGTCGTGCGCGAACTAAAGTTAATGCGGCATTCAATTTTTCCTCGACTGGCGTGTGCAGAAATTGCTTCGCGCATGGCCGGCTCGAGCACGCGCATTTCATCGGGCATGCGCAAGACTAAATCCAAATAGCGACTATTGACTGAGCGGAGTTCTAAACTGAGGGAGCCTGTCTCAAGCTCGGTACTAGTGACGGCAAAACCGGTCATGCTATAAATCATTTGTAAGTTCCGTGAGTTGTGTGGGAAAAACTTCCCAGGGGCGTTATATTACTCGTGATAGGGTTTTTTACCGTTGTCCGAGTAGAGGAATATAATTAACCTGCTATATCGCTTTAATTTTAAAAAACCTAGGGAGAATTGCAATGGCGTATAAAAATGTTTTTAGTGCATTAATTAGTCTGCTTGTATTGCTTGTGCTACCGCTTGAAGCTCATGCCTTTGATGAGGATACCGCGAGAACGTTGGCTCGTAAGAATGATTGCTTTATGTGTCACGGTGTTGATAAGCGTAAAGACGGCCCATCCTATAGATCGGTTGCTGAAAAATATCGAGGCAATAAAGATGCCGAAGCTAAGTTGGTTAACCATCTTATTTCAGGTGAAGTGGCTAAGTTTACTGACGGCCATTTAGAGGAACACAAAATTATCAATACAAAAGATGTTGATCAAATTAAAAACTTGGTGAATTGGATTCTTTCGCTTTAATCAAATAGTTGGAAATTTAAATCGCATGGGGGGTGATTAAATCCCTTCATTCAGTTTTTGAAAATTGAGAATACATTGAATAATAAAGTGAATGTAATAAGACGTGTTTGGCGTTTTCTAAAACAACCTAGTTCCCAATATTCCGTTTTGCTGATTGCCGCCGTTTGTTTTATTGGCGGCATCATTTTTTGGGGCGGATTTAATACGGGAATGGAGGCCACCAACAAACTTGAGTTCTGTATTTCTTGTCATGAGATGCGCGATAACGTTTACAAAGAATATAAAGAAACCATCCATTACGCCAACCGTACTGGGGTGCGTGCCATTTGTTCAGACTGTCATGTGCCGAAAGACTGGGGGCATAAAATGTTGCGCAAAATTCAGGCTAGCCAAGAAGTTTGGGGGACGCTGACTGGTTTTGTTGATACACCTGAAAAATTTGAGGCTCACCGTATGGAGCTGGCGACCAACGAGTGGAATCGTATGAAAGCCAGTGATTCACGCGAGTGTCGCAATTGCCATAGTTTGGAAGCAATGAGCAGTACGGTGCAAAAGCAGGCCGCGTACCAGAACCATATGAAATCTAAGGCGGAGGGAAAGACCTGTATCGATTGTCATAAAGGTATCGCTCATAATTTACCCAAGGAGTATAGGGATCCAGATGAGGAATAGTTTGCCAAGGAGGGATGAGCAAGGTCATATTGGCGTTTTTTCCTAAGCCATTCTGATGTTGAAATCTGTTTGGCCTCTGTTTTTTTAACTGATTTTATGATGGGCTCCGGGCATTGTATGAGGCCGCTAATCTAAGCGGCTCACGCTATAATGCGCGCCGTTTTTAATCATAAATCCAGAGATCATGCGCCCAAGTCAACGCCAAGCAAACCAACTCCGCAATATTCGAATCACTCGCCACTACACCAAGCATGCTGAGGGATCAGTGCTGATTGAGTGTGGCGATACCAAAGTGATTTGTACAGCTAGCGTTGAAGAGCGCGTGCCGCCGCACAAGAAAGGCAGTGGTGAAGGCTGGGTGACAGCTGAATACGGCATGTTGCCGCGCTCAACCAATGAACGCATGGGGCGCGAAGCGGCGAAAGGTAAGCAGTCGGGGCGCACGCAAGAAATTCAACGCTTGATCGGGCGTAGTCTGCGCGCAGTGGTGGATTTGAAAAAACTGGGTGAGCGCACCATTCAGCTCGACTGCGATGTGATTCAGGCGGATGGCGGCACGCGTACAGCTAGCATCACGGGCGCTTTTGTGGCGCTTCACGATGCGATCAGCGGCTTGATGAGCAAAGGGTTGGTTAAAGAAAATCCGCTGAAGGATTTTATCGCCGCGATTTCTGTCGGAATTTATGAAGGCAATCCCGTGTTGGATTTGGACTATGTTGAGGACTCTGCCTGCGATACCGATATGAATGTGGTGATGCTGGGAAGTGGCCATTTTGTTGAGGTGCAAGGCACCGCCGAAGGCCATGCTTTTTCCCGTGATGAAATGAATGTGCTTCTGGACTTAGCTAAGGCAGGTATTGAGCAATTGATTGAAAAACAACGCGCAGACTTGGCAGGGTAAATCGTGCAGAAACTGGTTTTAGCTTCTAATAATCAAGGCAAGTTGCGCGAGTTTCAGCACATGCTAGCGCCGCTGGGCATTGAGGTTTTGACACAGTCGCAACTTGGTATTACTGAAGCGGAAGAACCTCACTGCACCTTCGTTGAGAATGCGTTGGCTAAAGCGCGTCATGTAAGTTTTGCGAGTGGCTTGCCAGCATTGGCTGATGATTCTGGGATTTGTGTCGAAGCATTAGGTGGCGCACCAGGCGTGCTTTCTGCACGCTACGCAGGCGAACCTAAATCAGACGAGCGAAATAATCAAAAACTATTGCAGTCTATGCAAGGCGTGGCTGATCGTCGTGCGCATTATTACTGTGTGCTGGTGTTGGTGCGTCATGCCGAGGATCCACAGCCTTTGATTGCGGAGGGTGAGTGGCGCGGCGAGATTGCGCTAAACGAGCGAGGTGACGGTGGCTTTGGTTATGACCCGTTGTTTTGGCTGCCTGAAATAAACAAGATGAGCGCTGAGTTGTCACGTGATGAAAAAGCTGTTTTGAGTCACCGTGCCAAAGCGCTTAGCATTTTGTTGCAGCGCCTTCGTACTGCATGACGCAGCACACGCTTCACCCTGTTGGAGTGAAATCTCAGGCACTGAGCTTTCAAGCGCTTCCGCCGTTATCGCTTTATATCCACATTCCTTGGTGTATTCGAAAATGCCCTTATTGTGATTTCAATTCACATGAGGCGCGTGGCGCGTTTCCAGAAAAAGAATATGTCGCGGCATTGATTCGCGATTTAGAAATGGCATTGCCGCAAATTTGGGGACGCAAGGTTTACACGGTGTTTTTTGGTGGTGGCACACCGAGCTTACTCAGTGGCGAAAGCGTGACGGAGATTTTGCGTCAAGTGCGAATGCTATTGCCCTTGGATCACAACGCGGAAATCACCTTAGAGGCGAACCCTGGAACAGTCGAGGCTGAGCGCTTTGCGGCGTATCGCGAGGCGGGCGTGAATCGCTTGTCGATGGGAATACAAAGTTTTAATGATCAGCATCTAAAAGCGTTGGGCCGTATTCACAGTGCAGAAGAAGCGAAGCACGCGATCAATATTGCGCAACAGCACTTCGATAATATCAATCTTGATCTGATGTATGCGCTACCGCAGCAAACCTTAATCCAAGCGCTAGAAGATGTAAAAGTTGCGCTGCAATTTAAGCCGCAACACTTGTCTTGCTATCACCTCACCTTAGAGCCGAATACCTTATTTCATCATAATCCGCCGCCATTGCCAGATGACGATGTGAGTAGTGATATGCAGCAGCAGATTGAAAAATTGCTAGCAACACAGGGCTATGAGCACTATGAGACTTCGGCGTTTGCGCTGTCCAAACGCCGCGCTAAACATAATTTGAACTACTGGCAGTTTGGCGATTATTTGGGCATTGGTGCGGGTGCGCATAGCAAGCTGAGTTTTTATGACAAAGTGTTGCGGCAAGCGCGATTTAAACAGCCTCAGGCGTATATGGACTGGGTCGCGCGAGGCGAACCTTTACAAGATGAAGCTGTCGTGTCGCACGAGGATGTTGCCTTTGAATTTATGATGAACGCGTTGCGCTTGAATGAGGGCTTCGATAGCTCGCTATTTCAAGAACGAACGAGTTTAAGCTTGTTGTCAATTCGCAATGAACTGGATGCAGCAGAAAAGAAAGGGCTGTTATTTCAGAGCCATAAAAAAATCGCCCCGACAGAGTCGGGGCGACGATTTTTAAACGATTTGCTACAGGTATTTCTAAGCTAAATATTACTTAGCTGCTGCTTTTTCTAGTGGCTTACCATCTGGGCCGCGCTTCTCAAAATCGTTTGCATAGAAGCAACGAACCAAGTAGTCGCTTTTCTTGTCGCCAGTAAAACCTAAGTTTTTAGAGTTTTGTTGGCAACGCTCCTCTTTTTGCATTTGTGAAGTTGCTTTTACGCTATCTTCCATCGCTTCTTCAGCAACGCAGTTTTTTAACATTGCGGTGCGTTCTTTAGACGTCTTTGCTACCTCAGCCTCTTGCACGCAGGCATTGCCGTGGTGGGCAAACGCAGAGTTCGCTGCAAACGCTAATAACAAACATGCTGTTCCAGAAATCAGTGATATAGCTTTCATTAAGCCTCCTTAAAATAATGGGTTAAAATTTTTGCGCTGAGTTAATTATTCGTTAAGTCGGTGTCTCAGG
Organism: Gallionellaceae bacterium; assembly: GCA_037140475.1. Lineage (GTDB taxonomy): Bacteria > Pseudomonadota > Gammaproteobacteria > Burkholderiales > Gallionellaceae > PALSA-1006. Next base: position 52,294 of record JBAXEJ010000006.1, on the reverse strand, counting down.
TGCCGCTACATTGCCATAGGTTCTGGTGAAAATCAAATCCCACACTCCATGCCCGAGATTTAAGCCACGTTTCTCAAATTTTGTTAGAGGCCGATAGCTTGGACGCTCAGCATATTCCGAAGCTGTGTTATTCAGCAAAGGCTCTGCGCTAAGCACCGTAAGCACTTGCTCCGCGTAGTCTTGCCAGTCTGTCGCAACATGCAGGTAGCCGCTAGGCTTTAATTTTTGTACCAATTTTGCAACAAAGGGCGACTGAATAAGGCGGCGTTTGTTATGGCGAGCCTTGTGCCAAGGGTCTGGGAAGAAAATATGAACGCCGTCCAGTGTCGCATCGAGGACCATGTCGCGCAGTACTTCAACTGCATCGTGCTGAATGATGCGAATGTTTTGGATATTTTGCGCATCGATTTGTTTTAGTAGGCTGCCAACACCAGGCGGGTGTACTTCAAGCGCGAGATAGTCGTTTTCAGGGTGAGCAAGGGCGATCTGTGCGGTGGGCTCACCCATGCCGAAGCCAATTTCTAAAATTTTGGGAGCGGCTCTGCCAAAGGCGGCGTCTAAATTGAGTGGACTGGTCGCGTAAGGAATGCCGTAGCGCGGCATTAATGTTTCTAAGCTGCGTTGCTGCGCGGGTGAAACACGCCCTTGACGTAAAACAAAACTTCGTATGTGGCGATGTTCCATCAGGCTTTGCCAATCATCCCAGTGGTCGGGGAGCTAGGTGCGGCGCTATAAAGTTTGCGTGGCATACGGCCGGCCAGATAGGCAGAGCGCCCGGCTTCAACGGCTTGTTTCATGGCACTTGCCATGAGTACAGGCTTCTGTGCGGCCGCAATGGCGGTGTTCATCAAAACGCCGTGACAACCTAACTCCATTGCAATGGCTGCATCTGAGGCCGTGCCTACACCGGCATCAACAATGACGGGTACTTGTACGCGATCCATAATGAGTTGCAAATTCCAAGGATTAAGAATGCCCATGCCAGAACCGATGAGAGAGGCCAAAGGCATGATGGCAACGCAGCCAATATCTTCGAGTTGCTTCGCGATGATTGGGTCATCAGAGGTGTAAACCATTACTTGAAAGCCTTCGGCAACAAGTGTTTTTGCCGCAGCAATAGTTTCAACGACGTTGGGATAAAGTGATTGCGGATCGCCCAATACTTCGAGTTTAACGAGGCTGTGTCCATCCAAAAGCTCGCGCGCCAAGCGCAAAGTGCGCACGGCATCATCTGCGCTGTAGCAACCGGCGGTATTGGGAAGTAGCGTGTATTTTGATGGAGGAAGAATGTCGAGCAGATTGGGCTCGTTGGGATTTTGTCCGATATTGCTACGCCGAATCGCAATCGTGATGATTTCAGCGCCACTTGCTTCTATAGCGGCTTGCGTTTCAGTAAAGTCTTTATATTTTCCGGTGCCTACTAATAAGCGAGATGCATAAGATTTTCCCGCGATGATCAAATTGTCTTGGCTCATGTGAATGCTTTCTATGTGAAATATTTTGCGGCGCTAAATTAGCCGCCGCCTACTGCAACGACAAGTTCAATTTTGTCGCCATCGGCGATCTGTTGTTGTGCAAATAAACCGCGCGGCACAATTTCTCCATTGCGTTCGATGGCAACGCGCTTGCCGGTGAGTTCTAACTGCGTAACCAGCTCGGCAACGTTTAGGGGCTGTTCAAATGTTCTTGAGGCGCCGTTGATGTGGACTGTAATCACGTTGAGCATTTTGTCGTGTAAAATGGCCGCACATTCTACATGCGGGTGTAGTTCAATGGTAGAACGAAAGCTTCCCAAGCTTTAGACGTGGGTTCGATCCCCATCACCCGCTCCAGCCTTTTCTTTGATTTACATCAAAACCCAATAAATTGAATTTCTCTAGTATCTCCATGCTGTTGCGGAATATATCCCGACTGGAATTGTTGGGTATGGCCCGCTGAAATGGAACTTACGCTTTACTCGTGGATACAGCTCATGCGATTATCGCGTCCGTTTTTGGCTTGTGCATCAAAGGAAGGGTGCATTAATCACATTTCTAGGTATTCAGAAACGTGATTAATGCATTTGTTATTAACTAGCTCTAGGGAGGAGATACTGTGGAAGCGACTCAAGCGACACCAGTAAAGTATGATATGGACGTGGTTCGATGGTTCACCATCGCGGCCGTGATCTATGCAGTTGTAGGTACTCTAATAGGTGTGTATGTGGCATCTGAATTAGCGTGGCCGTTCTTAAACTTTGACATTCCAGAAATTACTTTTGGCCGTCTGCGCCCACTGCATACCAATGCGGTGATTTTTGCATTCGGTGGCTGTGTATTGATGGCAACTGGTTTTTACATTGTGCAACGCACAGGTGCGACCAAGTTGTGGAGCAACGGCATGGCATGGTTCACCTTCTGGGGTTGGAACTTGATCATCGTGTTGGCTGTGATTACTTTGCCATTGGGCCTCTCTCAGGGTAAAGAGTACGCAGAGTTGCCTTGGTGGGTTGACATTATGATTGCGGTTGTATGGCTGTCATTTGGTCTGAACCACATCATGACAACAGTGATCCGTAAGACATCTCACATCTACGTTTCTAACTGGTTCACGATGGGTATGATCGTAATGATTACTTACCTACACGTTGTGAACAGCTTGGCGATTCCAGTAGACATGTTTACCTCTTACTCCATCTATTCAGGCGTTCAAGACGCAATGATTCAGTGGTGGTGGGGTCATAATGCGGTTGGTTTCTACCTGACAGGTGGTTTCCTCGGCATCATGTACTACTTCATTCCTAAGCAATCTGGTCGTCCAGTGTTCTCGTATCGTTTGTCTGTGTTGCACTTCTGGACATTGACTTTCGGTTACGTTTGGCTTGGCGCGCACCATCTGCAATATACAGCACTGCCTGACTGGACTGGTTCCTTGGGTGCTGCAGTATCCTTAGCGATGATCATCCCATCATGGGGTGGCGCGATGAACGGTATGATGACTTTGTCTGGTGCATGGGACAAGTTGCGTACTGACTACATCCTGCGTTTCCTGGTAACTGCGATGGCGTTCTATGCGATGTCAACATTCGATGGCCCAGTTATGGCGATCAAGTCTGTGAATGCGTTGTCTCATTACACTGACTGGACAGTTGGCCACGTGCACGCAGGTGCGCTAGGCTGGATGTCGATGATTTCCTTCGGCGCTATTTACCACATGGTTAAGAAGCTCTGGAATACAGAAATGTACTCTGACCGTCTGGTGAATATTCACTTCTGGGTAGCCTTGGTTGGTGCGGTTATTTACATCGTTGCGATGTGGGTGTCCGGCATTATGCAGGGTCTGATGTGGCGTGACTACGATGAATTCGGCTCTTTGACTTACACCTTCGTTGAATCTGTATCTGCTATGCATCCTTATTATGTGATGCGCGCTGTTGGCGGTGCGATTTTCAATCTGGGCACGTGGATCATGCTATTCAACGTGGTGATGACAGTTCGTCAAGCTAGTGCTGTTCGCGGTGTAAATGCCGCTACAGCTAAAGCATAAGGGGAGAGAAAAAATGTCTGATCACGACAAAATTTATTCAACTAAATTTCAGGACAAGATTGAACGTAACACGCTCCTGATGTTTGTATTAACCGCGATTGCTGTGGCTTTTGGCGGTATTGTTGAAATCGTGCCACTGTTCTACCTACCTAATACCGGTATGAGTAGCGGCGACGGAACCTTCAACAATACGCAGCACAAAGACAAGCAAGGCAACACCATTTCAATGGACAAGATCGTGTGGAACCCAGCTACATCGGCACACAAGACCTTGGCTGATTGGCAGCCTGGTGATGGTGTGCGTCCTTACACAGCCCTAGAAACAGCGGGTCGTCAGGTTTACATCCGCGAAGGTTGCTTCTTGTGTCACTCGCAGATGATTCGTCCGTTCCGTGATGAGAAAGACCGTTATGGTCACTACTCAATCGCTGAAGAGTCGATGTACGACCACACTTATCAGTGGGGTTCTAAGCGTACAGGTCCTGACTTGGCCCGTTTGGCAGGAAAGTACTCTGATGAATGGCATCGCAAGCACTTGAAATATCCTCGTGATGTTGTGCCTGAGTCTGTGATGCCAAACTTCTTCATGCTGGAGAACAATCCAGTTAATGTGGAAAAAACGCTTAAGACTTTGCATGTGATGACGATCATGCCATTCAATCCTGTGCCTAAGACTATCTATACCGACGAGTATCTTGCCGGTGCAGCTAAAGAAGTTGAAGGTAAGACAGAAATGGACGCAGTGATCGCTTATCTACAATCCTTGGGTAATCACGTGAAATTCGAAGAAGGCGTGAACTACCGTGACTAAGCTGATGGATTACCTTCACACGGACTGGGCAGCCATGTCCATGAACGACTGGCAAGGCGTATTTTTTACACTTGCAGCAGTGGTGGCAATGGTCGTGGTCTATGTGATGGTTTTCAATCCTAAGAACAAGGATGCATTCGACTCGCAGAGTGATATGGCTCTGCGAGACGAAGTCGAGTACAACAATTTAGGAGATAAAAAATGAGTGACAATCACAACTCCGCTGGTGGCGTGCCTACCACGGGTCACGTATGGGATGACGATCTAGGCGATTTCGTCAATCAGCCACCAAAGTGGTGGATGCTTGGCTTGACTGCGAGTGCTGTTTGGGTTTGTGTGTATTTCTTGATGTACCCAAGTATTCCGTTTGCAACTAATGGCACTTTCTTCAAAGGCGTAGGCTTGCCAGGTTCTGGTCAGTGGACTGCTATTAAAGAGTTGGCTGAAGACCAGAAGGTGCTCGATGAGTACCGTAGTAAGTGGGAAAGCAAGTTAAAAGGCATGACTCCTGCAGCTATATTGGCTGACGAAGAGATGACCAAGTACTCTTTGGCCTCCGGTAAGGTGTTGTTTTCTGATAACTGCGCTGCCTGCCATGGTCAAAATGGTGTGGGAACGATTCAAGGTGCCAAGTTTGCGAAACGTGAGCAAGGTTTGATGGCGCCAGTTCTGTTGGATGATGACTGGCTGTATGGCGGTGAAATTGCCACTATTCATGAAACCATCAGCAACGGACGTCAGGGCATGATGATCGCTCACAAGGACATGTTGTCTGAAAAAGAGCTAGATACTTTGGCTAATGCGGTTGCTGAAGGCAAGCCAACTTCTACTCCGTTGTTTACGGAAAAAGGTTGTGTTGCTTGTCACGGTGCTGATGGCAAAGGCATGGCTGCGATGGGTTCTGCTAATCTGACTGATAAAGTCTGGCGCTTTGACGGATCTATAGACGGCATCAAGCAAACCATCAAGTATGGCGTGAACTCGGGCGATCCAATGGCTCGCGTTGCCGTTATGCCTAACTTCACAGCGGGTGGTAAGTTGTCTGCTGATGAGATGAAAAAGCTTGCTGTTTACGTTTATAAATTGGGCGGCGGAAAAGCTGATGCTGTAGCAGTTGCTGCAACACCAGAAGTAGCTCCGGCAGCTAAGTAAAAACTCATATCTCTGCACGGTGCCATCCGTGCAGACTTGTTGAAAGGAGAATTAAATTGAACGATCATGACTTTGTTTGGTGGGCCTTGATGATAGCTACGGCGGGGGCATTTAGTGCTGTAATTGCAGCGTTGATCTGGCTGTTCAAAAACGCGACAACAAAAAAATCTGGCGAGAAGTAATATTGCTGGATCAAGGAAGGAGGAGGCTTGCCTCCTCTTTTTTTATCTTAATACTGATAAAGATTAGAAAAAGGGAATCGCTACGTGATTTTTGCAAGTTATATCGCAGAGGTTAGGTGGAGTTTTCTTGAAAAATTATAAAAAAATTAAAGTTAGGAGTATCTGGTGAATGATTCGGTAAAAAAAAGCAGTGTTGAAGCTGGAGCCGTAACAGGGCTTTATCAAGAGCATGAAGAGTGGCATGTGAATTTAGGTGAGTCTACTATTCATGCCAAAAGAATGCCTGGCCGCTTTCGGACTCTCAAAAATTATACGCAGTCGTTCTGGTTACTGTTTTTTTTCGGGGCTTATCTTCGATGGAACGATAAACAGGCGATCTTATTTGATATTGATCATCGCCAGTTCCACTTCTTCGGCATCACAATTTTGCCGCAGGATATTTGGATGCTTTCCTTGTTGCTACTTCTGCTAGCAATGACTTTGTTTGCGGTAACTTCGGTGGCATCGCGTGTGTTTTGCGGTTTTTTCTGCTTCCAATCATCATGGGTTGATTGGTTTACATGGCTCGAGGAAAAAATAGAAGGCAATCACACTCAGCGGCAAAAGCTTGAAAAAGCACCGTGGACAGCAACTAAGATTCGCCTCAAGGTTATTAAGCATGCGATATGGTTTGCCATAGGAATCTTGACAGGCATTAGCTTTTCGATTTGGTTTGTGGATGCGTTCAACTATTGGCATCAGTTAGTAACGTTTAGCCTTCCGGTAATCGGCTGGGTTGTGTTGCTAATGTTTACCTTGGGCACCTATATTTTGGCTGGTTTTATGCGTGAGCAAGCTTGTATGTGGCTGTGTCCCTATGCGCGTATTCAAGCCGTGATGGGCGACTCACAGACCATCTTGCCGGCCTATGATGAAGGACGCGGAGAGCCGCGAGGAAAGATTCGCAAGGGTCAAGATGAAGATAAAAAAACGGGAGACTGTATCGACTGTTTCCAGTGTGTACAGGTGTGTCCAACGGGCGTTGATATTCGGCAGGGGCAACAATTAGGTTGCATCACCTGTGGCTTGTGTATCGACGCCTGTGATTCGATCATGGATAAAGTTGGCCGCGCTCGCGGTTTAATTCGATATGCTTCGTTAGACGAATTGATGGGACGCCCAGTTAAAAAGTTGTATCAGCATCCGCGCACTTGGGTTTATGTTGGGATTCTGTTCCTGGCGCTATCGGGAATTATCTTTGGTTTAACACATTTGGTAGCGCTTACTTTGCGCGTTGCCCCAGAACGTCAGCCACTCTATGTGCGGATGAGTGATGGTTCGATACAAAACAAATATACCTTTAAGGTGCTCAACAAGACTGATAAAGATGTGTACGTCAAAATATCAGCTGAGGGTGGCGTTAAAGATCAGATCATTGTGGATGCAGATCAGAAGCAATTAGCTTTGCATGGGAAGTCGACAGCTTTTACGGTGTTTGTGAAGGCACCAGAAGCCAGTATCGTAAAAGAAGTAACTAAGATTGAGTTCCGCGTATTTAATGTGGATGAGCCGTCGATGGCAGCCGAATACACTACGATGTTTAATGGCCCAAAGCATTAATTGGGCAGCTAGATTTAGAAAGAAGAAATGATTTCGCAAAAAAACAAAGGTTGGCGTAATCCTTGGGTGATTGGTTTAATACTGATTGTCCTTTCAGGGATATTTATTAATATGCGCTTCTTGTGGAATGTAATGCAGCATCCTACGCGGGTGTTGGATGAAAATTACAATGTCAAAAAGCATAATCAGTACGATGCGAATTGGGTTAAGCAACAAGCCGAGCGCTCGACGTTAGGATGGCAAGCCAAATTACATTCGCCCAGCCGGCTACCGAATGACAGCATGGCGATGGAGAGTGCAGCACGATTTATATTGATTGGTAATCCGGCAGAATTGCAATTCGAGTTGAATGATAATGTGGGTAAACCCGTGCAAGGAGGGCAGGTTGTGATCAACGCGCAATGGCCAGGCGACCCTCAATTTGATGCGACCATAACTCTCAATGAAACAGCGCCAGGTCGATATGCGGGGAGCATGAAATTTCCTCGTCCAGGTAATTGGGATATGCTAATCAAAGTGACGCAAGATGGGCGAATGTTTGACATGGAGCAGAAGGTCTTTGTTTCAGTATCTAAATAAATTTAGCGGCAAAACTCATGCAAGAAACTAAAAACAATCACCTCGCGCATGCGGGGTGTTTTCATTGCGGACTAGAGATCGCACCGGGAGACGACTTTCATAGTCAGCTCGATAATGCGCAGCGCCAGTTTTGCTGTTTCGCCTGCAAATCAGTGTGTGAAGCTATCTATGAGGCTGGCTTAGAGGGTTACTACAAGCGCACACCACAAGGCATTTTGCTCGCGCCGCCGCCAGTGCCACCTAAAGATGTTGAAATGTACGACTTGGTGGACGTGCAGCAGGAATTTGTAAATTCACGCGGAGAAATGCTTGACGCTCATTTGCTGGTAGAGGGGATTCATTGTGCGGCCTGCGTCTGGTTGATTGAACGTGGCATGATGCGCATTCCTGGTGTGTACTCAGCTAACGTCAACTTGGCCGGTAAGCGATTGCATATTCGCTGGAATGGCGAAAAAGTAAAGCTCTCATACATCATTAAAGAGTTATCAAAGGTTGGCTATTCCGGTGTGCCGTATGACCCTGAGACGGCGGAAGGCGCGATGAAGCGTGCCAATCGCGCGATGCTATTCCGACTATTCTTCGCTGGCTTCGGCATGATGAACCTCACCTTGATCTCGATCGCGCTATACAGCGGTGCGGGTGAAGGTCAGTTCCGCGGATTTTTCCACTGGATGGGCTGTGCTCTAGCAACACCTACCCTACTGTATGCAGGCTTCCCGTTCTTTAAAGGCGCGTGGAGTGGCTTGCGCAATATGCGTCTAACGATGGATTTGCCAATTTCAATTGGTTTAACGGTAACCTATATTTATTCAGTCTATGTAACCGTGGATGTCGGCAATCCTGGCGAAGTGTATTTTGATACGGTCACAAATCTTACCTTTGTTATTTTGATCGGTCGTTATTTGGAAGGCATGTTCCGCCACCAAGCCGTTGCGGCGACAAATCGTTTGATGGAATTACAACCACGCGTAGCCACGCTGTTGCAAGATGGCATCGAGAAGATGACTTCTATTCGTGCGGTTAAAGTAGGCGATCATGCCCTAGTCAAACCAGGAAGCAAAATTCCAATGGATGGCGTGGTGATAGAAGGCCATAGCTCGGTGGATGAATCAATGCTGAGTGGTGAGTCGATGCCTGTTAGCAAGCATGTGGGCGATCATGTGGCGGCGGGTACGCTTAATGGCAGTGGCATGCTGGTGCTTGAAGTTCAGGCGGCAATGCAAGACTCCGCGCTTTCAAAGATTATTCGCTTGGTTGAAGAGGCGCAAATATCGAAAGCACCCATTCAGCGGATTGCAGACAGCATCGTGCCGTGGTTTGTGTTGGTCACATTGATCTGCGCGACTACCACCTATTTTATTTGGTCAGGCAATTTTGAATTTGCCCTAATGGCGGCTACTTCTGTGTTGATTATCACTTGCCCTTGCGCATTGGGCATGGCGACGCCAATGTCGATCGCGGTCGCCTCTGGTTTAGGGGCTAAGTACGGCATTTTGGTAAAGAATGGCGAAGTGCTCGAAACGCTATCTAACGTAACGCATTTTGTATTTGATAAAACCGGTACGTTGACCGAAGGCAAGATGCGCATGGAGCGAGTGATCGTTGCGAATGGGCAAGATGCGACTGTATTACTGGGGATGGCCGCTGCAGTCGAGCGATACTCAGAGCACAGCGTGGCGTATGCCATTGTGACTGCCGCCGATGAACAGCGTTTAGGCCATCGCAACGAAGCGATACAACACTTCCTAGCCTTGCCCGGCGCGGGGGTGCAGGCGGAGCTAAACGGGCAACGCATTTTGCTTGGCAAGCTCGATTGGCTACGTAGTGAGCAAGTGCAGCTGAGTGATGACTTGCAAGCGCAATTGAATGAATTGGAAGAGCAGGCAAAAACCTGCGTGCATTGTGCAGTGTCTGGCGAGCACGTTGCTATGTTTGTTTTGGCGGATACATTGCGCACTGATGCACAAGGCTTGGTAAATGCGCTGCGTGCGGCCGGCATTAATATGACGCTACTGAGTGGAGATCGTAAACCAGTAGCGGAAGCGATTGCACGCCAATTAGGCGGCATGAAAGTCATTGCTGAAGTTATGCCACAAGACAAAGATAGCGTCATTCAACAATTGCAACAAAACGGCGAGTGCGTGGCAATGGTAGGCGATGGGGTGAACGATGCGCCGGCTTTAATACGGGCGAACGTAGGGATCGCGCTGGGTTCCGGTACGGATGTTTCTGTTGAGAGTGCCGACATTGTGCTGATGCAAAACGAATTAGATAAAGTGCGCTTAGCTACATTACTTTCCCGCCGTACCCTGCGTACCATCAAGCAAAATATTGGGTTGTCTTTTGTCTATAACATCATCATGGTGCCACTGGCGATGATGGGGCATGTGACCCCGCTAGTGGCTGCGATCTCTATGCCAATCAGTTCGCTATTGGTGATTGGTAATGCAGCGCGCATCCGTAACCTCTTTAAGGAAAAAGCATAATGGAAGTTATTTACAGTCTCATTCCCGGCATGACATTTTTTGGTTTGATCTTTGTTGGTATCCTCATTTGGGCAGTGAAGCACGGGCAGTATGAAGACATGGAAGGCAACGCCAGCCGTATTCTATTGGACGACGATGAGGACGCGATGTTGCGCGACGATGTAAAACCTAGTCAGAAAAAAGAATCCAACTCCGCAAATTAATGGTTTTCTAAAGCGTTAAGATGAGCCAACACTTTTTAGATTTCAGCAGTTTTTCGGATCCAACTGTGCCTAGAGTTATTTTGATCTTGGCCTTGGTCGTTGTGGTTAATTTGGCAATTCGTTTTGTTTTGTATCGCCTTGAGCGGGCGGCTAGGCTTTCAGAAACGATTTGGGATGATGCACTAATTGAGGCGGCCCAAAAGCCGGTGTTAGTAGTGTCATGGGTGATTGGCTTAGCCTATGCCGCACGTTTGATACATCAAGAAAAAGGCATGTTCATTTTTGAGCACGCATCTTTAGTCCGTGATGTCGCCATTATCGTGTGCGGTGCGTGGTTTTTATTTCGGCTCATCAAGAGCGTTGCCGAAAATATTATTCAGTTACGCACACAGAAAGAGGCGGTGGTTGATCGAACCACCATCGATGCGCTGAGCAAGTTAAGCCGATTTGCAGTCGTTGTGATCTCAGTGATCATGGCCATGCAAGTGATGGGTTTTAGTGTTTCTGGGGTGCTGGCATTCGGCGGCTTGGGGGGGATTGCCGTGGGGTTTGCCGCAAAAGATTTACTCGCTAACTTTTTTGGTGGCTTGACTATTTACATGGATCGGCCATTTGTCGTGGGTGAAACAATCCGCTCTGCTGAAAAAGCGATTGAAGGAAAAGTGGAGCATATTGGTTGGCGCTTAACGCGAATACGGGGCCTCAATAAAAGTGCTATCTATGTTCCTAATGCCGTATTTACCACCATCGTGGTTGAAAATATTTCTCGCATTACGCATCGGCGTATTCATGAAACCATCGGTTTGCGTTATGCCGATATGAGGTCAATTGAGGTGATTGCACAAGCAGTCAAAACTATGTTGGATAGCCACTTGGCAATTGATAGTGCCGAAAAAAACAGCGTTAGTCTTGATCGCTTCGCTGACTCATCGTTGAGTATTTCGATTATTGCTTTTGCCAAGCCCGTAGAGCTCGCGCCGTTTGCAGAACTCAAGCAAGAGATATTGCTTAGCGTCGCTGCAATCGTTTCGCAGCATGGTGCTCAGATGGCGTTTCCCACGCAAACCGTGCTGATTGAAACGCCTAACTTAGCCAAGTAGGGCTAACGCAGCATCTCACCCTGAGCAAGTAACGGCGCTCTAAGTAACTCAAAATCTCTGGGCGACACATATTGCAATAGCGGTTTCTCACCGTCGCCTAAGGTGATATCTAAGCCGTGTTGCGGATAAAGCCAATGCACAGCACCAGATTTTGTTTCACGCACGCGCTCTGCGGGTACACCAAAGCGTTTGGTGAAAATTGCCTCTTCTAGCTTGGCTGTCGGCAGATAAGTAATGCTGTAAACCGGTAGCTGGCGCACACGTAAAAGATCGTCAGCTGCGAGCGTAATGCGCTTACCGCTTGGTGTGTTGTTTATGCGCAAGCCACGCTTAAACATCCCCTCGATTTCATTCGCAGGAATGGCCACAGTGAAAACAAACTTTGCCTTTAAGCCATTTAGATTGAGTTCGTCAAAAAACGCTTCCACCAACATTTTTCCATCGTTAGTTTTAAATAAACTAATCTCGGTTGTTTCTTTGAATACTTTCTCGGCTTGGTCGAGAGAGCTAACGCCTAAGGTGATGTTGAACACACGGGAAGTGTCAGCTGTCGGGTGAGAGATTTTCCATGGCAGGGTCTCGGGCTTGTCCGTTGGTGCGGCGGGTATCATGAGTAGTGCTGAGATGGCAATTGCCGCAAAGGCAAAAACCCAAAAAATTATTTTTTTATCCATGATTAATTACGCCTCCTTTGGTGCTGGGTGAAGCGCGATTGCGGCGGCGGGAATTTTGCTTGATTTGCATTGATGTTCAGCGTCGAACTCCATCACAACCAACACTAGCAGCGTCACCATAAAGGGCAGTTGGCCAATGCCTACGGCGAGGGCTTTTGAGGCGATGGGAGAAATGCCAAGCTGCGGGCCGCCCATGAACATCACCGTGGTGAAGGTGCCGGTCACAAGAAATAAGATGAGAAACATCCGCGCGCGTTTTGCAGCTAACAACATGTGGCAACGAACAAAGTAGGAAGGTTCAAGAGTTAAGGATCGGTGTGCTTTGATTAATACATAAGCGAGCAATGAGATCGAAAGTAATGGCATGAGCGTGATCGGAATAAGACTGAGTTTAAGCACGCTAAGAGCAAGTACGAAAAGAAAAACATGGATAACGATAAAGTCGAATAACAAAGCAGAGTGTAATGATTGTGCCCGTTTGATTTCAGCTGCAGTTGCTTGGTGATCCATTGATGTATTCCTCAGGTAGGGGGTTAAAAATTAGGGAGAGACACTACCACAGGGCCTGTCTGCCCACCACTTTTAAAGTGGTGCAACCGGTTCTTGCCCTACCATTCTTCTCAAAAGAGGTAGGTCGAGCAATTCGATCGATTTATTCTGCACTTCAATTAACTTTGCCTCTTGAAAAGAAGAGAGCGTGCGGCTGACTGTTTCGAGTTTTAGGCCGAGATAGCTACCAATTTCCTGTCGTGTCATGCGCAAACGAAACGAAGTGGAAGAGTAACCTCGGGCGGCAAAACGCTGCGACAGGTTTAGTAAAAAAGCGGCGAGACGTTCTTCTGCTCGCATCGAGCCAAGTAGCAACATGATGCCCTGATCGCGCACAATCTCTCGACTCATAATTTTGTGTAAATGGCGTTGCAAGGTGGGAAGTTGACGGCTTAACTCTTCAAGCTTGTCAAAGGGGAGTTCGCAAATTTCACTATCTTCCAACGCCACCGCATCGCAGGAGTGCAAATCGGTACTAATCGCCTCAAAGCCAATGATCTCGCCAGGCATCTGAAAGCCGGTTACCTGTTCGCGGCCGTCTTCATGCAACACCTGTGTTTTAAAAAAACCAGTGCGGATGGCATAGAGCGATGCAAATTTGGAGCCGCTACGGTACAGGTAGTCGCCACGTCGATAGGAGCGCTTAATGCTGGAGAGCTGATCGAGTTGGAGCACCTCATCTTCAGTGAAATCGGCGGGGAGACAAAATTCCCGCAGATTGCAACTAGAGCAAGCTATTTGTGTTGGGTTATTGGAAAGGGCTTTTTGCACTTTATTTTTATATGGGTATTGCATCCTCGGGGTGTGAATATGACACGGATTTTGACCTATATCAAACGCAATTTTAGTGCTACAGGCATAGTTCGAAGATTCAATTAAGTTGGAAATAATGATGAGCAAAAATTCTGAACAAGTGGCTGGGAATGTGGAAGTTGATTTAGAGCTAATTCGCCGCCTAGATAAAAATGGCCCGCGTTACACGTCCTATCCTACGGCGGATCGTTTTGTTGAGGCCTTCAACGCGGAAACATATTCGACTTGGTTAGGTAAGCGCGAGATCGGCGGCATAAGTCGACCGCTGTCATTGTATGTTCACATCCCATTCTGTAACACGCTGTGTTTCTATTGCGCGTGCAACAAAGTTATTACCAAAGATTTTAGCAAAGCAGCTGAATACGTTCGTTACGTGACCAAAGAGTTGGGTATGCAGGCCGCACTTTTAGGTAATGAGCGCCGTGTTGAGCAATTGCATTTTGGCGGTGGTACACCGACCTTTTTAAATAATGATGAGATTCGCCAACTGATGGGCGCGATTCGTCAGAATTTTCAACTGATTGAAAACGGAGAATATTCTATTGAAATTGATCCGCGTAAAGTGAGCGATGAAACCGTTGCGCTACTAGGAGAGATGGGGTTTAACCGCATCAGTATTGGTGTGCAGGATTTTGATCCCGAAGTGCAAAAAGCGGTTAATCGTATTCAAAGCGAAGCAGAAACATTGCAAGTGATCAAGGCGGCGAGGGCTAATGGCTTTAAGTCGGTCAGCATAGATTTGATTTACGGATTGCCGAAGCAAAATCTAGCGGGCTTCAAAGCGACTTTGGATAAAGTGATCGCTGCGGGTGCAGATCGACTGTCGATTTATAACTATGCCCACATGCCAACCTTGTTTAAGCCGCAGCGTCGTATTCATGAGGAAGATTTGCCTGCGCCTCAATTAAAATTGGACATTCTTAATTTGGCAGTAAAAACCTTAACGGATGCCGGCTATGTTTACATCGGCATGGATCACTTCGCTAAGCCCGAAGATGAGTTGGCGGTGGCGCAACGCCAAGGCAGGTTACATCGCAACTTCCAAGGTTACTCCACGCATTCCGATTGCGATTTGGTTGCAGTGGGGGTGAGTGCGATTGGCAAAATAGGCCCGACCTATAATCAAAATTTCCGCGAGTTAGAAGATTATTACGATGCCTTAGATCGCGATATGCTGCCAATCATGCGTGGCATGGAGCTGAATGCCGATGATCTGGTACGACGAGCCATCATTCAAGCATTGATGTGTCATTTTGAAATATCGAAAGAGTCTTTTGATATTGCTTATTTGATTAGTTTTGATAATTACTTTGCGACAGAACTCAAAGAGTTGGCTGAATATGAGCGGGAAGGTTTATTAACCATCTCTCCTCAGTGGATTAGTGTCACTCCGAAGGGGCGGATGCTCATCCGTAATATCTGTATGGTTTTTGACAAATATCTGCGCACCAAAAAGGAACATGCGCGGTATTCCAAGGTAATATAGCAACTTAACTGTAACGAAAGCACTGTATGAAACGTGTCGATGACTTCCGCTTGCGCTTTGGCAAGCAAGAGCTGGTTCCGATTATGATCGGCGGTATGGGTGTGGATATTTCCACAGCCGAATTAGCACTTGAAGCCGCACGCCTCGGTGGCATTGGCCATATTTCCGATGCCATGTTACCTACCGTAGCCGACCGTCGCTATGACACTGATTTCGTCAAAACAAAGCTAACTCAGTACAAATACAATCTCGAAAACTCGGATAAAACGGCCATCAAATTTGACCTAGGTCAGGTGGCAGAATCTTCGCGCTTACATGTGCAAAATACGATGGATGCCAAGCGCGGCTCGGGCATGGTTTTTATCAATGTCATGGAAAAACTTACCATGAACGCGCCGAAAGAAACGCTCAAAGTGCGTTTGGATGAGGCGCTTTCGGCGGGTATTGATGGCGTTACGTTGGCGGCCGGCTTGCACCTCGGTTCGTTTGCGATGATTGAAAATCATCCTCGTTTTCATGACGTAAAACTAGGCATCATCGTTTCCTCATTGCGTGCGCTCCAACTTTTCATTCGCAAAAATGCCCGCTCAAATCGCTTGCCAGACTACGTGGTAGTTGAAGGCCCGCTAGCAGGAGGTCACCTTGGTTTTGGCATGGATTGGGCGCAGTACGACTTGCGCACGATTACACAAGAGGTCATGGATTACATGAAAGCCGAAAAGCTCGACATCCCAGTGATCCCTGCGGGCGGTATTTTTACGGGTAGTGATGCAACTAGCTTCCTTGAGATGGGGGCGTCTGCAGTGCAAGTGGCCACTCGTTTTACGGTGGCAAAAGAATGTGGCTTGCCACGCGATGTGCAACAAGAATACTTTAGAGCCAGCGAGTCTGATATCGAAGTGAACGGTGTGTCGCCCACGGGTTATCCGATGCGCATGCTGAAAAACAGCCCTGCTATTGGTTCTGGGATTCGCCCTGGCTGCGAGTCGTATGGATATATTTTGGATGCTAGCGGCAAATGCTCATACATCGATGCATACAATCGCGAAGTAGAGTTACATCCTGATGAGAAAAAAATCCAAGTATTCGATAAAACCTGTTTATGTACCCACATGCGTAACTTTAAGTTGTGGACCTGTGGTCACTACACCTATCGCTTAAAAGACACCTCACGCAAACTAGATAATGGTAGCTATCAAGTGCTGTCAGCCGAACACGTTTTTAAAGACTACCAATTCAGCACTGACAACAAAGTTGCCTTGCCGGAATAAGTTGCGGGAACAGCAAAAAATACGAGGCCGTTCTGGCCTCGTTTTATTTTCAGTATGAAGAACGATTTTTCCTCTCAACTCATTGCTTGGCAGTGTACACACGGTCGTCATGACTTGCCCTGGCAAGGCGCTGATGCCTACGGCGTTTGGCTATCAGAAATCATGTTGCAGCAAACGCAGGTCTCCACCGTCATTCCCTATTTTCAACGCTTCGTTATTTCTTTCCCAAACATTGCCGCACTTGCAGTTGCAACCGAAGAGCAAGTACTCGCGCACTGGAGTGGACTCGGCTACTACGCTCGAGGACGCAATTTGCATAAGGCGGCGCACATCATCGTGGAAAAATATGCAGGCGAATTTCCTCGTGAATTTGAACAAATCATCGAGCTCCCCGGCATCGGACGATCTACTGCTGCGGCGATTTGTGCATTGGTATTTCACGAAAGCCGCGCGATATTAGACGGCAACGTAAAGCGTGTGTTGGCGCGCTATTGCGGCATAGAAGGATGGGCAGGTGATAAGAGGATCGAAACACAACTCTGGCGACAAGCTGAGGTCTTGCTCCCTCGCACATCTGAGGGAGGAAACGTCGATCGAAGTGTCGATGTTGCTATCTACACTCAGGCACTCATGGATATGGGGGCCACCATTTGCACCCGCAGTAAACCCAAGTGCGCACTTTGTCCTGTGCAGTCAGATTGCGTTGCATTGCAAAGCGATCGTATCGCTCAGTTACCTACTGCACGGCCGAAAAAAATTGTGCCTGAACGCAGCGCCATATTTTTACTATTGAAACATGGCAACGACATCTTGCTAGAGAAGCGCCCCAGTAGCGGAATTTGGGGCGGATTGTGGTGTCCGCCGCAATTTGAGGATGAGGTGGCTGCCAAGAGCTGGTTTGTACAAAGCGGATTGAGTGCGGATGAAGGCCTGCGACTAGAGACTTTTACGCATACTTTTACGCATTTCAAGTTGCATATAACGCCATTAAGAATTTCACTAGCAGCTAAACCTTTTCGTGCTGCGCAAGCGGGCAGTGTGTGGCTGGATATTGAAGAGGCGTTAAGTGCTGCTATTCCAACGCCGGTGAGAACGCTGCTAGAAAAAATCCGCTGAGAAAAGTTTTACTCACCCCACTTCTTCATCAACGTTTGCTCCACACCGAGGTGATCCAAAATTCTTGCGACAACAAAATCGACAATGTCTTGCACGCTCTGCGGATGATGATAAAAGCCCGGATTGGGCGGCATGATCACTGCGCCAGCGTGGGCGAGCTTCAACATGTTTTCTAAATGAATCGCTGAAAAGGGCATTTCGCGAGGAGCTAAAATCAACGTCCGTTTTTCTTTGAGCATCACATCTGCGGCGCGTGCGATGAGGTCATCGCTAATGCCACCGGCAATTTTGCCGAGCGTACCCATGGTGCAGGGACACACCACCATTGCATCACCCGGATTAGAGCCTGAAGCCATCGGTGCGAACCAATCCTGAATGCCAAATACTTTTAACTCTCCGCTGAATTTACCCAGGCGTTCGGTGAGCAGCTGTTCGGCATCCTTTGGGCGCGAAGGTAAAACGAAATCAATTTCTTGCTTCGCCAAAATCTGAGCTGCTTGAGAATAGACTAAATGCACACGCTGTCCGCTGTGCAAGAGCGTTTCGAGTAGGCGCATGCCGTAAGGCAAGCCAGAGGCGCCGGTGAAGGCGAGCGTGATTGTTTTCATTGCAGGGACTCCAAATTTTGCTTGGCACCATTATCCATGAATCTCGCCGCGATCAATCCGTTCACTGTGCCGAATATCAGTGCGGCAGTAGCGAAGATAGGGAGTAGATATGCAATACCGCTGTGGGGAATAAGCCACAGATAAACCACTAGCATTTGGCCCGCGATGTGTGCGAAAGCGGCAAAGACGCTGTGTGTGATTGGACCAAACCATCGTTGTGGTAAGTGCATGCTTGCGCCCAGTGCGGAAAGGCTACATATAGCCCCAGCTAAGCTAAGAAAAAATCCTGGCGCTAAAAAACTGCCCATGAGTAAACTACCTGCCACGACACGTAACAGTGAAACCCAAGCCGCAACCCGCCAGCCGTAACGTGCCAGTACGATAAGTACGATGATGTTTGCCAATCCAGGTTTGACGCCGGGCAGGGGGGATGGAATGGCGGCTTCCAGTACCGTGAGGCCAAGCGCCACCGCGGCAAGTCGCGCAATATGATGATCTTCGGAGGTGGTAGTGAGCTTAATAGTTGAGGCTGTCATATTTTTTCTGACTACCCGTTAATTCGACACTCACTTGATTGGGTAAGCAAATCGCGATCTCGCCAGCGCTCTTGAGCCAGCCTTGGCGTACGCAATATTGACGAGGGCTCGGGTCGGAGGCGATGCGAGCTTGCTGATTATGTATCGCGATGATGCTCGTGCCGAGAGGGCCTGGGACAGATACTTCAATATCACCATTGAGTGGAAGCTCACGAAAGATTTTGCCGCCGCTACGAATGATCGCCTTGTCTGCAGCGCCACCTTGCCAAATAGTTGCAGCGAGCCATGCAATGAAAAGGCCACCCAGCAATAACACTACGCCATCGCCGAGTTTGAACACCATGCCGTTAATTAGACTTCGTGAACTCGCGGTGACGCACCAGTACTTGTTGCGTAGCTTTAAAATGGCTAGCCAATTTTTCAGCAAGATAAACAGAGCGATGTTGCCCGCCCGTGCAACCGATGGCAACCGTCAGATAGTTGCGATTATCGGCGACGAAGCAGGGGAGCCATTCGTCCACGAAGTGCAGAATGTCACCATACATTTTTTGTGCGCTGGGCGTGTTTTCTAAAAACTCGATCACAGGTGCGTCACGTCCGGTCAATGGGCGCAGTACTTCGCTATAGTGAGGATTGGGCAGGCAACGTACATCAAATACCAGATCTGAATCGAGTGGCACACCGTACTTAAATCCGAAAGATTGAAACAGCAAGGTCAGGCGCGAACGGTCGATCTGCACAAAATCTTTCACCCAGGCACGGAGGGTGTTTGCGCTGATGTCGCTGGTATCAATATGATGCCCTAGCTCGTTGATTTCATTTAGTAATCCTCTTTCAAGTTGAACGCATTCGGGCAGTGTTAGCTGGTCGTCACTCAAAGGGTGGCGACGGCGAGTTTCGGAAAATCGCTTAACTAAAGTATCCGTTTGCGCATCGAGAAAGAGTAGGTGAATATCAACGCCGCGTTGTTTGAGTTGATCCATGTAGTGCGGTAGTTCATCAATGCTACTACCGCTCCGAACGTCGATGCTCACCGCGCAACGTGTGCGTCCAGCTTGTTGTAAATTGGCAATGAGCGAAGGCAGTAACTCCACGGGTAAGTTATCCACGCAGTAGTAGTCACTGTCTTCCAGCACTTTGAGCGCCACACTCTTGCCCGAACCAGATAGTCCGCTAATTAAGAATAGCTTCATTCCATTTGCTCCTGCATTTGCAGTTCGTGGCGAGTAATAAATTCTTGCATGGTGTCGATGCCGCGCATTTGTAAAACAAAATTACGTGCGGCTGCTTCAACCAAGACGGAGAGGTTACGGCCCGCCATCACGGGAATGGTCACGGTGCTAATTTTTACACCAAGAATTTCTTGGAAGCTGGCGTTGAATGGCAAGCGCTCTACGTTCGGAGTTTCACCGCGTTCAGGCCGCTCTAAATGGACGATCAGTTTTAAGCTTTTTTTGCGACGCACGGCGGTTTCACCAAACATCGTGCGAATGTTGAGGACGCCAAGTCCGCGTACTTCAAGAAAGTCGCGCAATAAATCAGGGCAACGACCTTCTAAGGTTTCAGGCGAGATGCGATAAAGTTCGGTAATGTCATCGGCGACCAAGCCGTTGCCGCGCGTAATCAGTTCCAGTGCCAATTCACTTTTTCCGACACCACTGCTACCAGTAATCATCACGCCGACGCCAAGCACATCAAGAAAAACGCCGTGGCGCGTAGTTGATTCAGCCAGCTCTTTGACGATGTAGTGACGCACCATCCACATGAGATGTACGCTACTTTGTGGTGAGCGGAAGAGCGGTGTCCGCGAATCATTGGCATAAGCGATTAGCTCTGGCGGAATCTCTTTTACGCCTGCCAAAATCAAGCACAGCGAACCCGATGACTTAATTTGTGCGAAAGCCTCTCCCAGTGCGGCAGGGTTGAGGTTGCGTAGATAATCAAGCTCGGTGTTACTAATGACTTGCACCCAGTTTGGGTGAATGAGATTGAGGTGGCCGATCAGACCTTTGTCTGACGCATTCACAACATCGCTTTCCAATACTCGATCAGCGCCGTCACTACCGGCGACCCAAGATAGCGCAAGGCGTTCTTGTTTATCTTGGAAGAGCTTTTGAATATTGACGCGAGCCACTTTATTTAGCCTTGCCACTCAGTCAGCATTTTATGGATCTCAGTCGCATCATTGCTCGCTTGTAGGCGGGTGCGGAATGCCGCATCGCTAAACATTTGCGCAAGCTCGCCAAGAAGTTGTAAGTGCAAATCAGTTGCACGCTCAGGCACGAGCAGTACGAAAATTAAATTCACAGGCTGGCCATCGGGAGCGTCAAATGGAATTGGGTTGCCAGTTTTCACAAAAGCACCCACGGCATCGCGTAAATTTTTTATGCGCCCATGCGGAATGGCAATGCCTTGTCCGAGGCCCGTAGAGCCCAGTTTTTCGCGGGCGAATAAGCTATCAAATACTTGGCTACGAGCAATGCTCTGGCCATTTTCAAATAACAAACCAACGTGTTCAAAAACGCGTTTTTTGCTGCTGGATTCGACATCCAGCAAGACATTTTCCAACGGAAGGATTTTGCTAATTAGGTTCATCGTTTCGGGTACCGACAATAAAATAAAGGGCGACAGTCAGTCGCCCTTGTTCATTACTCTACGGCAGCGTTTTTGCCAGTTTCGTCATGGCGACGCGCAGTGTTTTTCTCTTTGTGTTTGAGCACCTGGCGATCCAGTGACTCGATCAGTGTATCAATCGCAGCATACAAGTTGCCGTCGATGGCTTCTGCCACAATGGTTTTGCCGCTCAGATGTAAGCTGGCTTCGGCTTTCTGCTCAAGCTTTTCAACAGAAAGAATAACGTTTACGTCGATCACGTTGTCAAAATGACGTTTCACTTTGTCCAGTTTGGCGAGCACATGTTCGCGAATGGCTGGAGTGATTTCTAGATGACGTCCGGTGAGGTTGAGGTTCATAGCCTGCTCCTATTAGGTTAAAGGGACTTACGAAGATTAACCGGGAGAATGCTTAATAATTCCCGGTATTTTGCCACGGTACGCCGAGCAACTAAGATGCCCTGCTGTGCCAGGATTTCGGATATGCGACTATCAGTTAAAGGATTTTTTGAATCTTCTTCGCTGATGAGTTGTTTAAGGATAGCGCGAATCGCAGTGGATGAACATGCTCCCCCTGCTTCAGTTGCTACACCACTGCCAAAAAAATATTTAAGTTCGTAGATGCCACGGGGTGTGAGCATGAATTTTTGCGTGGTCACGCGTGAAATAGTGGACTCGTGTAATTCGAGTTGATCGGCGATTTCACGTAGCACCAGTGGGCGCATGCCGATGTCGCCATGTTCAAAAAATTGCCGCTGGCGCTCAACAATGGCTTGTGACACGCGTAAAATTGTATCAAAGCGCTGTTGCAGGTTTTTGATGAACCAGCGTGCCTCTTGTAATTGTCCCGCCATTTGTTCTGAGCTTTGCTCATTTCGGCGTTGCATAATGTTTGCGTAAATCTGATTCACGCGTAAGCGGGGCATCGCCTCTGGATTGAGGCGCGCTTTCCAGATGCCGCCAACGCGCGAAACTAATACATCTGGAATGACGTAATCGGCTGCACGCTGTTCAAATGCCGCGCCGGGTTTGGGTTGCAGATGCACAATAATTTCCTGCGCATAGCGCAACGAGGTATCGTCGCAATGCAGCAACTTTTTGAGTTTGACGAAATCACGATTGCCCAATAATTCCAGATGACTTGTAACGATGCTCAGCGCCAAATCACGTCCCGGCACATCTTCGGGCTGCGCTTTAATCTGTAGCGCAAGGCACTCGCTTAGATTGCGTGCCCCGATGCCCGGTTCGTCTAGATATTGCAGTTGCACCAGCGCAGTCTCTAAATCATCTAAGGAAATTTCTAATTCGGCTGGTAATAACTCAACGATCTCTTCGAGTGGCTGCGATAGGTAACCATTGTCATCGAGCGCGTCGATTAGCAAGCCAATCATTGTTTTGTCGCGATGATCTAGTTGGCTCAAGTTAACTTGCCATATGAGATGTTCGCGCATATTGGGACGATCTGCCGCAACCTCTGAATAGCCATCGTCTTCGTCATCCGAAATGCCAGATGCGGTAAAAGTAGGCTCGGCCCAGTCAGTTTCAGCCGCTTGCGTCTCGTTATCTTCTGAGGTTTTAGTTTCGCTGGTGGCAGAGGAGGCCGGTGCGTCGCCGTGAGCATAAGGCTGCGTGGGATCGTCGTCTTCGCGCTCTAAAAATGGATTTTCGTCCAATAAGCGCGCGGTTTCTTGATTAATCTCCAGCGTCGAGAGTTGCAGTAACTTAATAGCCTGCTGCAACTGCGGCGTGAGCGTCAGTTGTTGCGACTGTTTAAGTTGAAGTACAGCTTTCATTTTACGGTGGGATGTGTCGGACTTTTATAGCTTAAAGTTTTCGCCGAGATAGACTTTTCTGACGCCTTCATTATAGATGATTTCCTCGGGTTTGCCTTCGGCCATCACCGTGCCAGCGTTGATAATATAAGCTCGGTCGCAAATTCCCAATGTTTCCCGTACGTTATGATCGGTGATCAAAACGCCGATGTTGCGGTCTTTGAGAAAATGGATGATTTTTTGGATGTCTAGCACGGCGATAGGGTCAACGCCGGCGAAGGGTTCGTCCAGCAAAATAAAGCGCGGGTTAGTCGCCAGTGCACGAGCAATTTCGACACGCCTACGCTCTCCGCCAGAGAGGCTTAGTGCTTGATTATTGCGAATGTGGGAGATATGTAAGTCTTCAAGTAACTCATTCAGTCGTGTCTCCAACTCCTCTTTTTCGAGCCCTTGCAATTCCAGCACGGCCTGAATATTTTCAGCCACGCTCAAGCGACGAAAGATCGAAGCCTCTTGCGGCAAATAGCCCAAGCCTAAACGTGCGCGGCGATGAATCGGTAGATGAGTGACATTTTGATTGTCGATAAAAATGTCGCCGCCGTCTGCCGCGACTAGGCCAACAATCATATAAAAACTGGTGGTTTTGCCAGCACCGTTGGGGCCAAGTAATCCAACCACTTCACCGCTGCGTACAGACATAGAGACATCCTGCACTACAGTGCGCGAGCCATATCGTTTTTTTAAGGTGCTAGTGCGAAGTTCGCTCATGGTTTAGTTTTAGTCGCTGTTGTTTTTGCCGGCGCAGCTTCATCTTTATTTTTAGGCTGAATCGTGGCGCGTACGCGGCCCGTATTGGGCTTGCCACTCACGTGAAAAACTTCAGTCTGCGTGCTGTAAGTGATGTGGTCGCCGCGCACATCGTCTTGATCACGCTTTACTCTGGCCTGCGTGTAAAAATTTACAGTTTCAGTAGCGGTGCTGTATTCGATACGTTCGCCATAGCCCTCAACATATTCATTGGTGTCGTCACGCTTTTGCCTAAACGTGGCGAGGCGTCCGGTGGCGACACAGAATTTATTTCCGGTGGCATCTTCGGTGACAACTAATTTTTCGGCAGTGAAGCGTAGCGAGCCTTGTGTGAGCTCAACTCTACCCTCAAAGGTGCTGACATGCGCAGCATCATCCACATTCATACGATCAGATTCGATGTGAATGGGCTTATTGCGATCGTCCTTTTCGGCATGTGCCGCCAATGAAACGGAGATTAGCAATATGCTGATTATATTGAGTAATTTATTTTTTAACGGGCTCATGGATGGCGCGAACGCTAGCTAAAAGAGTGATGGTGCGCAACTTATTGTCGAGTTGCATGCCCACGCCGTGTACTACATCGTGGGGCGTCGTCATGGTCACAGGGCGGTCGGTATCGGCCTGATCTTTGTCGGGGACGACGCGTAAATAGTCGCTGGTAAATTCCATATTGCCCTGCTCGTCATTGGCAAGGCGCGTCACTTTTACGTTGTCATAGAGAAAC
This sequence comes from Gallionellaceae bacterium, assembly GCA_037140475.1. Classification (GTDB taxonomy): domain Bacteria; phylum Pseudomonadota; class Gammaproteobacteria; order Burkholderiales; family Gallionellaceae; genus PALSA-1006. The sequence continues at coordinate 27,686 of JBAXEJ010000006.1, read as the reverse complement.
ACTTCCTCGCCATGACTGGACACTCTACCAATATCGGCCGACATCACAATGGGCGCACGGTCCTTCGCTAGACTAACCAAATGGGGTGACTGCAGATGCGTAGTGTCGTCGTCTGGGTAATGCCACATGTCTGCGGCGGTAAGTAAATGGCGCGGCTTGCCGGTTTCATCCAGCGTCACCGAAGAAAGATTTTGTACCGAGTAGTCAATGTCGTGACGCGCACTGCTATCTGACTTGGCGGTGATCGGCTGCACTTGTAAGTTGAGCCAATAAGTTCCGGCAAGCAATAGCAAGGGTGGAATTAACGGTAACCAAGAGCGTAGGCGCTCCAGAAAAGTACGGTTAGTCATCGCCAAGGTAAGGTGCCAGTTGCGCGCTAAGTGTGCCTTGAGCCGACATGATTAATTCACACACTTCTCGTACTGCGCCATTACCGCCTTCGTGCTTAGTGGTGTAGTTCGCGTATTGGTGCACAATTGGCGGCGCTTTGGGTACGGTGACCGAAAAGCCAGCACGACGCATGGCGGGTAAGTCCACCACATCGTCACCCATAAAGGCGGCGACTTCAGGCGCCAATTGCAACTTATTCAGCAGGTCTTGCATCGCATCCCATTTTTTATGAATGCCTTGGTACACATGAGTGATGCCTAAATTTTTCGCGCGCATTTCTACGCAGCGAGAAGTGCGGCCAGTGATGATGGCTAGCTCCACGCCAGAGGCTTTGAGCATTTTTAGGCCGTGGCCATCGAGCGAGTGAAAACGCTTAAATTCTTCGCCAGAGTCAGTCAGGTATAGACCGCCGTCAGTCATGATGCCGTCCACATCAAAGGCGATGAGGCGGATGGGTTTAATTTTCTCGATCATTTAAATCACTTTCGCGCGTAGCAAATCAAACATATTCAAGGCGCCAACCAAACGATGCTCGGCATCTACTACTAGCATTTGGCTGATGCGATATTGCTCCATCATTTGCACTGCTTCAACGGCCAGTGCTTCTGCCGTAATGCACCGCGGATTTTTCGACATCACCGCGCCAACTGGTGTCGCGCTGAAATCTAAACGTTTTTCCAGTGTGCGGCGCAAATCGCCATCGGTATAAATGCCAATCACTTTTTGCGCATCGTCAACGATGGCCGTCATGCCCAAGCCTTTGCGCGAGATTTCGAGTACCGCATCGGCCAGCGTTGCATTGTGTGGCAAGGAAGGAATTTCGGTATCGGCATGCATCACGTCGCGCACATGGGTGAGCAAGCGTCGTCCTAAACTACCGCCGGGGTGCGAGCGCGCAAAATCCTCTTCACCAAAACCTTTTGCATCGAGCAGGGCTACGGCAAGCGCATCGCCCAGCGCGAGTGCGGCGGTGGTGCTGGCGGTTGGCGCCAAGCCCATTGGGCAGGCCTCTTGTGCCACGTAACCATTAAGGTGTGCATCGGCGGCCAGCGCCAAGCTTGATTTGGGATTTCCGGTGAGGGTGATCAATTTCGCGCCTTGGCGTTTAATCACCGGCACGATCGTGAGTAGCTCTTCGCTTTCGCCAGAATAAGAGATGCCGATAAAAACATCCTCGGCGGTAATCATGCCGAGATCGCCGTGGCTCGCTTCACCTGGGTGCACGAAATAAGCGGGAGTGCCGGTGCTAGACATGGTGGCGGCAATTTTACGGGCGATGTGGCCTGATTTGCCCATGCCGCTGACGATTACTCTTCCCTTACAGGAGAGGATGATGTTGAGTGCGTGTAAAAAGGTATCGTCGATGCGTTGCACCAACGCCTGTAGCGCATCAGCTTCAATGGTTAAAACTTTGCGCGCTAGATCGAGTGCGTGCGGCGCGGCGGAGAGCTGTTTATTCATAGCCGAGATTATACCCAAGGAAAAAGGGAATTCGGCTGTTTTTGGAACAAGGAAATATTTGGGAGGTTGGGGGGGGCGTAGCGATCCCAGCATTGATATCTACAACGGCTCAAACCCCTCCCAACCTCCCCTTGTCAGGGGAGGAGCCGATTGCGCCCTCCCCCTGACAAGGGGGAGTTGGAGGGGGTTTGCGTTTCGCGAGGAACTCTAATAACTCAGTGACGCTTCAACTCAAATCGCACATCGCCAACTTTATTGTGAGCGAGCGTCAAGTTAAACCCCATCTGTTTTGCCCAGCGTGCGGCTTGGTATAAACCCACGCCTAGGCCATCTTCAGAAGGCACAATCGTGCTGAGCAGTTGCTCGGCAACCCCCGCTGGAATAGCGCCACCACTGTCAGTCAGGCTAAGGCTTAAAGGTGAGGCGCAAAGTTTGATGGTGATTTGTAATCCCGGCTCGCGTAAGCGCTTGTTGCAGGCATTATCGATAAGATTGTCGGCAACACAGTCAAACAGCGCAGCGGGAATATTAATTTGGGCATTGTGCAGATCTTCTTGCCAGATCAAATGGGCGTGCTGATGGCGTTGTCTTAGCCCGTGCCACCAAGTCGCTAAAGGAAACATGGCAGCATCATTTTCTAATTCTGGCGCTTTAAGTTTGTTCAAAATCAGTTCGATGCGTTGTGTTAATACGGGCAATTGACGTTGCAACACAGGTTGAGCTTTCTCCCCCTGATGTTGCGCCACAGCGGTGAGCGACAATAATGACTGCAGCATGTTTTTAAGATCGTGCGTGAGACGTGAGCCGGTTTCATAAACAGCTTGTAAGCGGGCAAATTCACGCAGGCGTTGTTCGCGTCTTTTTGATTGATAAAAGTGGCCGAGCAATTGCACCAGCAAATGAATGTGCATTGCGGTAGAGGGCGAAATGGGCTGGCGACTAAAAAAGGTAATGTGCAGATCGTGATCATCTACCTCAATGCGATGTTGGCTAGAAAGGCCGGAGTTGCCGTGTCCCACTTCTGACGACCACGCCAAACCAGAAACCCATGGCAATTCAAAAAAGTGTTCAACGGCTCGCATCAAAAATAACAGCGGGGTTTGCTCATGGTGAGAAGTGGCGGTAAGGTGATTCAGCCAAACTTCAAAAGGCGAGCCGATATTCATTAAATAGCGTGAAAAAACAGGCTGCAAACCCGTAAATCCCAAACGTGGATTCCATAGCCAGCTCAAAGTTAACAGTGCTATCGCGATGAGGAACAAGCTACGCAGAAGCGCTTCAAAGTATTCGATTTCAGCTAAGTGCATATAAACGACGCTACCCAGTATCAATAGCGTGAGCAGCAAAAACAACAACAAACTGTAAATAAAATCAACGAATTGCGATGAGATAGCTTGCTCGGTTTCACTTGGCAGCGCAGCCATCATTACGATTAATATGGGCAACACGAAATACATCAAGCTAATGCTGGTATCTGCAACAATAGGTAGGCGCAGCAAATTTGGGATGATCCACAGCAGAAGCGCGGCCAGTAAGTAAACCATTGCCAGTAAATAACGCCATCGCTGCAAACGTGAAGGAAAGGCGAGAATGCGGCTACCCATCAAAGCAAACAGCCCGCTCACCCAAAATGTCAACACCCACCAATTTAACCAGAGCACGGCGGCCAAACTGAAGAAGCCAATAAGCACGGTATTGGCTACGCTTAATTTTCTTTCGCCACGCCAGAGCGGTTGCCACAGCAAAAATAAGCCAAGGTGGGCGAGCAACAAAGGGCGCGACCAGATACTTTGCGTGCCCACAATTAAAGCTAGGTGCAAAGTCACTAGCATGGCGATCGCAATCAAGCCTGTTTTGGGTAGAAATTTGCTTTTTAGTGCTGTCGGCATTTCGTCACTGGCTGTCTAAAAGTCGTCGATTATGGAGGCGTGCGGCAAAAATTATGATCTCCGAAACTGTTTTTGGTTTGATTAAATTTTATATTAATTCAATTTAAACATAATGTTTTGCGCGATTTTTGAAAAAGATTTTAGGTTATTTTGCCACCCACCTTTGGTGCTGGCACGAATACTGCATTAATATCCACGCAAGGTTGCATATTCTAATTTTAAAGGTTTACCGGAGGATTTATGAAAAACAAACAATCAGGCTTTACTCTAATCGAAATTGCCATCGTATTGGTGATTATTGGTTTGCTACTCGGTGGCGTAATGAAAGGTCAAGAATTAATTAATAGTGCAAAAGTTAAAAACTTTGCAACTGACTTTAGAAATACCCCTGTACTCATTTATGGCTATCAGGATAAATTTAAAGCCTTGCCAGGTGATGACGCAGGTGTTGTTGCTCACGTTGCGGGCTCCCTCGCAACGACTCCAGCAACTAAAATCGGCAATGGTACAGTTGACGGACTGTGGGATTCCTTTACTACTACGGATGAAAGCTTCTTGTTCTGGCAGCATGTTCGCCTAGCTGGTCTTGCAGCGGGACCGACAGCGGTGGCTGATCCAACCTATCTGCCCACAAATGCCGCGGGGGGCACAATCGGCATTCAGAGTAATAACGGTACATTCGTTACGATTGTTCAAAATGCAGCTGGAGCGGCTAGCCTGATGACTGGAACTTACATCATCTGCTCAAAAGGTATTTTGGGTAAATATGTGAAGCAGCTTGATACAACTATGGATGATGGCAATACCGATACTGGCTCTATGCGTGTGAATGATTCGACAGTGGCAAGTAAATCGGTAGCGACAACGGCGATCGTGGACGGTACTTCTTACACAGTTTGCATGGGAATTTAATTCCAATAGAAACAAGCGTAGCATGCATTCATGCACCATCAAAAATAAAAAAACGCCCCGAGAAATCGGGGCGTTTTTTATGGTGCGAGAAAAATTAAAAACGTTCGTCTTCCCTTAAATAGCGCCACTGCCCCACGGGTAAATCGCCTAGCTTCACCTTACCAATTCGCACGCGCTTTAATCCCGTTACCTTCAAGCCCACTAATTCGCACATGCGGCGAATCTGACGTTTTTTACCCTCTTGCAAAATAAAGCGCAGTTGATCGTCATTGAGCCAAGTCACTTTAGCGGGTTTTAGTTTTTTACCGTCGAGCGACAAGCCGTTGTTGAGCATGTTCAGACCGTTGCCGATTAACTTCTGTTTGCCGGTGACGCGCACGAGGTATTCTTTTTCGATCGGGGAATCTTCGCCGATGAGCTGTTTGGCAACGCGACCATCTTGCGTGAGCACCAGCAAACCCTGTGAGTCAATATCTAAACGGCCTGCAGGCGCTAAGCCGCGTAGATTCATCGCGCTAAAGGTCTGTGGCGCGGTGTCGTTCGCCCAGCGATTTTCAGGTTTGATTAACACCACCGCAGGTTGATAGCCATCTTCGGCTTGGCCAGAAACATAACTAATCGGTTTGTTTAGCAAAAAAGTGACTTGCGTTTCTTGCTGGTTTTGCGCCGATTTATTCAGCGTGATTTTTTGGTGTTCGTAAATCTTGGTGCCGAGCTCGCTCACGGGTTTGCCATCCACTAGCACCCAACCTTTTTCGATGTAACCATCGGCTTCGCGGCGCGAGCAAATGCCCTGAGCGGACATGAGTTTTGAAAGTCTGATTTTTTCCATTTATTAATACCCTAATACCTTAAAAGCTTCTTTCCGCAGAATAAACCAAAAACCTTAATTCATGCCACAGAGTACACAGAGATCACCGAGAATGAAGCGGGTGTTCTAAATTTGCGGGCTTAGTAAAGGGTGAAATGCAACTTTGTGACCACAGTTTTTTTCTCCTCTGTGACCTCTGTGACCTCTGTGGCTAAATATTTCTTAGCCTAGCAACGGAAACAGCCCCTTCAGCCCACCCGCAATAAATTCCACCGCAATCGCGGCGAGGAGCAGGCCCATTAAACGTGAAAACACGCTGCTACCGAGGCGCCCCAATCGTTGTGAAATCCACGGCGCGACGAGAAAGGTAAGCCAAACGGTTATCCCCAAGAGAATGATTTCAACGCTCATTACGGCATAGTGTCCAAGACCATGCCCTTTGTGCGCATCCAAAATAATCGTACTAATCGCGCCGGGGCCAGCAAGTAAGGGGGTGGATAAGGGCACAATCGCAATTGAAGCGCTGTTGTCGCCCTCACTGTTTTCAGGCGAGGGCGTTTCTTTATTACCAAACAACATGGTAATTGACATCAGTAGTAGCAAAATGCCGCCCGCGACGCGAAACGAGTAGATGCTGATGCCGAAAAATTCCAGCATGATTTCACCGATCAGCAATGCGACCATCAATATCCCAATGACGGAGAGTGAGGCCATGCGTCCGACACGGGCGCGTTTTTCATCGGTGAGACCGATGGTGAAAGCGATGATGATGGGGATGATGCCAATCGGGTCGAGAATGGCAAAGAGGCTGAGAAATATTTTGGTGTATTCGGTGAAGTCGAGCATAGGGATGTTACTCAGCTAAATCGACTAATTTGCCTGCCGTCATGCGCATCCGACGTGACATGCTGACCGCAATGGCGCGTAAAATTTTCGCGCCGACACGGGGTTGGTCTTCCAGCATGGTATCCATCGCTTCTTTAGAGAGTGTTAAAAACACGCAATCCGTGGCGGCGACGCAGGCGGCGGAACGACGCTCACCATCCAAAATTGCCATTTCGCCAAATACCCTACCTGGACCTTCGGTGGACATCACAATAGGGTCGCCGTTTTGATTGTTCTTGACGATGGAGACGCGGCCCTCATGCACGATGCACATGAATGAGCCATCATCGCCTTCTTTAAAAATGGTCTCGCCTTTACAGATGTTGTTGATGCCGAAATGTCTGGCAATGGCGTTGATGTCGGATGCCTGTAGTTGATTAAAAAGAGGGCAGTCGATGAGCATGTCGCTAATTTCATCGAGGAACGCAGAATTGAGTGTCATGAAAAACGGTAAGCAGAGGAATGAGTGGCGCAGAAGTTACACCGTATAATCCGCGCAATCAACCCTTAAGCAAATTTTGTGAGCGCACTCAGACTTCAGTATTTTTTATTTGCAGCACTGGGCGGAATTGTCGCTGTCTTTGGCTTTGCGCCTACACACTTTTATCTACTTCCTATCTTGTCGCTGGCGATGCTCTTCGGTTTATGGGCGCGAGTTGATTCGCCACGTGTCGCCGCAGCACTTGGCTTCGCTTTTGGGTTAGGTTTGTTTGGCGTCGGCATCGGTTGGGTTTATGTGGCCTTGCATGAATTTGGCAATATGCCGGTGTGGCTCGCGTTTATCGCGACTTTTTTGTTTGTTGCTTTTTACGCTTTGTTCCCCGCACTTGCCGGCTATTTACAGGCCAAACTGGGATTATCAGACGCACTCAAATTTACATTGTTGCTTCCTGCTTTGTGGGTGGCGATGGAGATGTTGCGCGGCTATTTATTTACCGGCTTTCCATGGTTGGTATTGGGTTATTCGCAAGTGCCGCTTAGCCCATTAGCCGCTTATGCGACGGTGTTCGGCGTGTATGGAGTTTCTCTTGCGGTTGCGCTGAGTGCAGGATTAATCATGCTGCTGGCTCAGCAACGTTGGAATCGGCAGGGAAAGCTAGTACTGGTGGGTGTGATTGCCTTGTGGTTAGTGGCCACCGTGTTGGGTATGGCTGAGTGGACGCGGCCGCAAGGTGAGCCGGTCAAGGTGAGTTTGTTGCAAGGCAATATCGCTCAAGGGGATAAGTTTGATGATGCGCAATTTGTGAATACGCTAGAAACGTATCGCCGCTTAGCGCAGCAAAGTGATGCGCGATTGATTGTTTTTCCCGAAACGGCGTTGCCATTGTTACGCGAAAATTTACCCGGCAGTTATGCCGAACTTTTGCGTGAGCAAGCGAAGCAGAACGCGAGCGATGTTTTGCTTGGTTCGTTTGAGCAAGAAAGTGGGCGTTACTACAACAGTATGACTTCATTGGGGGTTTCGGCAGAGCAGGTGTATCGAAAAAATCATCTGGTGCCCTTCGGTGAATTTATTCCACTACGTTCATTGCTGGGCTGGTTTATTAATGAGGTGTTGAGCATTCCCATGTCTGACCTTTCTCGTGGTGGTGATCGTCAGCCTTTGCTTCGTTTGGCAGGACAACAGATCGCGGTGAATATTTGTTTTGAAGATGTCTTTGGCGAAGAAATTATTCGCGCGTTGCCGCAAGCGACACTGCTGGTGAATACCAGTAACGATGCGTGGTATGGCGATTCGGATGCTGCAATACAGCACAATCAAATTTCGCAGATGCGGGCGCTAGAAACGGGGCGCATGATGTTGCGGGCCACTAATACGGGCGTGACCTCAGTGATTGATCGCGACGGGCGAATTATTAAAATGCTGCCTCAGCATGAGGAGGGTGTGCTTACAGCGGAGGTGCAAGGTTATGCAGGCGCGACACCTTATGTGCGCTGGGGTAACTGGGCTGTGTTAGCTTTGCTGCTGGCGATGTTGTTGGCTGTTTGGAGATTTAAACGTTCATCGGCTAATGGAGAAAATGTGTGAGTTGGACGTGTTATCTTTTGCGCTGTGCCGATGACACGTTGTATTGCGGCATCACCAATGATCTTGAAAAACGGCTTGCTGCACACAATGCTGGTGAGGGCGCGAAATACACCCGAGGTCGTGTACCACTAAAGTTGATTTATCAAGAAGACTGCGCAGATAAATCAACGGCGCTAAAACGTGAAATTGAGATAAAGCGTTTGTCGCGAGATAAGAAATTGGCGCTGATTAAGTAACCAAGAAAGTAGCTTGAAGCAGTCCAAGTTTTACGTTTAAATGAGAACAGAAACTTTTAGGAGGTTAGGTATGAAATATTTAGAAAGTATATTTGAAGGTGGTTTGTGGAATAGTCGTTTTGTGATTTTGACAGCGGTGATTGGCAGTCTGTTCGCGGGCTTTGCCATTTTTTATATGGCAACGGTAGATGTGTGGAATTTGGTGATGCATGTCTTGCACTATGCTGATTCTGATTTGACCAATGAGGCACGCAAAGCACTGCACGATAGTACGGTGACGCACATCGTGGAGGTGGTTGACGGTTATCTGTTAGCAACAGTGATGTTGATTTTCTCACTCGGTCTGTATGAGCTGTTTATCAGCGACATTGATCAAGCGCACGGTAGCAAGGCATCGAGCAAGATTTTGGTGATCAGTAGCTTGGATGATTTGAAGTCGCGTTTGGCCAAAGTGATTTTAATGATTTTGATCGTGACCTTATTTGAAGAGGCGCTAAATATCAAAATCGAAAACCCATTAGATTTGCTCTACCTCGGTGGAAGTATTGCGCTGATCGCAGCGGCTCTTTATTTGTCTCATGCTGCAGAGGCAATGGGGCACGGCGAGCAAAGCGAAAAAGAAGAAGATTCTCACGACGAAGAAAAGGCACGTCACTAATGAAAAAATATCGTGTGTTATTGCTGCTGTGCCTATCTTTGTTCGTTGCTTCTGCAACGGCGCAAGACTTTGCCTTCAAGGATATGCAAGGCAAAACATTGCGCTTGGCGGATTATCGCGGCAAGTGGGTACTAGTTAATTTTTGGGCAACGTGGTGCCCCCCTTGCGAGCAGGAAACGCCAGATTTAGTGGCAATGCATAACGCACGAAAAAATACGGATTTAGTGGTGGTTGGTGTGGCACTAGATTCAACGCGAGCTTCAGTCGCTGAGTTTGTAAGCAAGTACAAAATTAGCTACCCGATCATCATGGGAAGTTACACCATGGCTGAGGCACAAGTTGGTCCGGTTAATGCACTGCCGACAACTTATTTGTACGATCCAACGGGGAAATTGGTGAGCTACCAAGAGGGAATGGTGACTTCAGCAGAAATCGATACCTACATTGTGCTGAAAAACAAAAGTAAAAAATGAGGGTGTAACAATCAGCTAGCTGATCTTGTTTGAGAACTGGCTGTGCGTTGTGGGTTGGCCCAGCGTTTATGCCACGCGGCCTTAACCATGTTGGGGTACTCCGCCCTGCCTAAGCTACCGTTGTAGCGCCCCAACGCTCGATAAAGGTTGCCTTTTTCGATATCTAGGTAGTGGCGCAAGATGGTGCAGCCGTAGCGTAAATTGGTACGTAGATGGAACAGATTGTGTTCTGGCGCGCGAAGTGTTTTTGTCCAGAATGGCATCACTTGCATATAGCCGCGAGCGCCCACACTTGATACTGCATATTTTCTAAAGCCACTTTCGACTTCAATCAAACCTAGCACCAAATGCGGGTCGAGCCCGGCACGGGTGGCTTCGTAATGCACGGTGTTGAGCAGATCCTCACGATAATCTTTGTCAGGGATGCGCTTAGCTAAGCGTTGCGACATTTCAGCCAGCCATGTTTCGGCCTCTGCTTGGCTGGCGAACGCCATTTTAGGGGCCGCTTGATCGGAGACTGCGCGTTGTAACATTGCTTGCACGCTAGCGGAGAGTGCTTCTTCCGCTTGCGCACCAGCGTGGGCGTTAGCAGTGAATAGTAAGCCAAGTAAAAAGATTGAGGATCGAGGATTGAGGATTGTGCTCAAGGCGAAGCGGAGGCTCACGCCCCATCCTCGATCTTCAATTCTCAATTCTGATTTATCTCTTTTCATAGTTTCGATTGTACGAGCTTCGCCACATCTTGCAAGGGTATCGGCTGAGCAGCGGAATCACGACGGCCTTGATACTCGACATTGCCTTCTTTCAAGCCGCGATCACCGATCACGACACGATGCGGAATCCCGATTAACTCTAGGTCGGCAAACATTACGCCTGGGCGCTCGTCACGATCATCCATTAACACTTCGATGCCGGCAGCAGTGAGTTCGGCATAAAGCTGTTCGGCGGCGGCACGCACTGCTTCGCTCTTCTTCATGCCAATGGGGGCAATGGCGACTTGGAAGGGTGCCATGCCAACAGGTAAGGTAATGCCTCGCTCATCAAAATTTTGCTCAATGGCAGCCGCAACAATGCGCGATACACCAATACCGTAGCAGCCCATTTCCATGACTTGGGTTTTGCCGTTTTCGTCTAAAAAGGTGGCTTGTAGTGCTTCGGAGTATTTGGTGCGTAGCTGGAAGATGTGGCCGACTTCAATGCCGCGGCACAATTCGAGCGTGCCTTTGCCATCAGGTGAAACGTCACCTGACACGACGTTGCGTAGATCGTGCACGTTGGTTTCGTCTAGTGGCAAGTCGCGGCCAAAGTTGACGCCGCTAAAGTGGAAGCCGTCCTCGTTTGCGCCGCAAATGAAGTCGCTCATTGCCGCCACAGCGCGATCCACGACGATGCGCACGTTGCTACTCACGGGGCCAATGTAGCCGGTGCGGCAATTCATATTGCGATGCACTTCATCTTCGCTGGCAAAACGGAATTCGCCAATGACTTTACTGGCTTTGATTTCATTGAGCTGATGATCACCGCGCAGCAGGAGCAATACAAACTCGCCTTCGTGGTTCATCACTGCAATGGCCTTAACGACATTTGTTGCGGCGGTGTCAAAAAATGCAGCGACTTCTTCAATGGTTTTTTGGCCTGGCGTGATTACTTTTTGCATTGCCTGTGTGGCGGTACTGCGTGCAGCGGCAGGCGCAATGGCTTCGGCTAACTCAACGTTCGCGGCGTAATCAGAGTCAGGGCAGAAGGCGAGTGCATCTTCACCAGAATCAGCAAGCACATGGAACTCGTGCGAGCCGCTACCACCAATCGCACCGGTATCGGCCGCAACTGCACGGAACTGCAAGCCGAGGCGAGTGAAGATACGAGCGTAAGTGGCGTACATCACACGATAAGTTTGCTCTAGGCTGTCAAAGTTGCTGTGGAATGAGTAGGCATCCTTCATCAAAAACTCACGGGCACGCATCACGCCAAAACGGGGGCGCACTTCATCGCGAAACTTAGTTTGAATCTGATAAAAGTTTAGCGGCAATTGACGGTAGCTTTTAATTTCACGACGCGCGATGTCGGTGATGACCTCTTCGTGTGTTGGGCCAAAACAAAAAAGGTTATCGTGGCGGTCAGTTATTTTTAACATTTGTGGGCCGAACACTTCCCAGCGCCCTGTCTCTTGCCAAAGTTCGGCGGGTTGCACGGCAGGCATCAGCAATTCAATGCCGCCACTTTTATTCATCTCCTCACGCACAATCGCTTCAACTTTGCGCAACACGCGCAAGCCAAGCGGCATCCAGGTATATAAGCCACTAGCAAGCTTACGGATGTAACCGGCGCGCACCATCAGGCGATGGCTAGGTAATTCAGCTTCGGAAGGCGCTTCTTTTAAAGTGGAGATGAAAAATTGTGAGACACGCATGGCGAATTCCAAAAGTTAAAAATAACGAGCGCGCATTCTACCGTAAGTGACTTTGTTCTTTCCTGAGTGCGCGAAATATGGAACAATCCGTTCCATCTAAAAATAAATGTGTGGGGCGAATTATGATAGACCGTGATGGCTATCGCCCAAATGTAGGCATCATTTTAACGAACGCAAAAAATCAGGTCTTTTGGGGTAAACGTATCCGCCAAGATGCGTGGCAATTTCCGCAGGGTGGCATACAACATGGCGAAACTCCTGAGCAGGCAATGTATCGGGAGTTGCATGAAGAAGTGGGTTTGCACAATTGCCATGTGGAGATTTTGGGACGAACCCGTGATTGGATGCGTTATGAGGTGCCGCAAAGTTGGGTGAAGCGAGAATCTCGTGGTAGTTACAAAGGACAGAAGCAAATTTGGTTTTTGCTTAGATTAACAGGGCGTGATTGTGATGTGTCATTAAGAGCATCCGGTCACCCTGAGTTTGATGCTTGGCGCTGGAATGACTATTGGGTTGAGATGGAAAGTGTGATCAACTTTAAGCGCGAGGTCTATACACTTGCCCTGAATGAGTTGGTGCGTTTTTTGCCCGCAGTTAGAAGTGGACAAGTGCGGGGCGAGAATTTTCGTCTTGCTGAAAAAATGCAAGTTGCAGAAAGATAGCAAGCAGCGCGATGTTCGTGCTGCTTTATTTCATTAAAAGGCCAAAACGATATGCAGCAAATTTTTTCGCGCACTCTTACAGTGTCACTATTGATTGGGGCACTGGGTTTTTTTAGTGTCAATTTGCATGCGGAATGGTTTAAGTCTGACGATACGATTAGTCTCGCCGAAACGCCCGCTAAAAAATCGAACGCGAAGGTGGCCGTCACAGCGCCTGCTCCTGTGGTGAGAAATGCAGCAACTATTCGTATTGCGGGCTATGTAGATGCGCGCAAAGACATGTTGCCGAAAAAAATTGGTATTACCAACCAACGCATATCGGGAATATGGGGAAAAGAATTGTTGATTGATCGTGAGTTGACGCAGTTTTTTACTGAGTCACTCACAAAAGTCTTTGATGATGCGGGCTTCAACATTGTTCAGGATGGCGCGTTATATGAGATTAGTGGCGTTGTTAAGGAGTTTGCTTATAACGTAAAGGCCAAGGATGAAGTCAATATTTTGATTGAAACAACGATCAAAGAAGTCGCAACAGGTAAGGTTATTTGGTCTGGCGTGGTTTCGGAAAAGAATGAGCGCTTTGCCGGAGTTTCAGGCAATAACAAAGGTGATATTGCAGCGCATTTGCGCCGTGAAGTGAAGATTGTGATTCAAAAAACAGTGGATGCGATTTCCTCAAGCTTGATCGCATTACGTCCTGAGCTATTCAATATGACGCCTGGCACTAAAGCGATTGCAGGGGTGACTGTGTTGCAGTCATCTTCCGCTAACCAGCCCGTAGTGATTGCACCTGTAGCCAGCGGTGTGACGAATGGAACGCTGGTGCTGAATACCAAACCAAGCAGGGCGAAGATCTATTTGGATGGCGTTTATTTCGGCATGTCTCCGTTGCACACTGAAGTGGATGTCGGAATTCATGAAATTAGCGTAAAGCTCGACGGCTATAAAGTGGCAGTTGAAAAAATATCTGTACGTAAAGGCGATACGACAGAATTGGAAATGGTGTTAGAGCGTTAATCGACAAATTCTCGATCAATTAAAAAAGCCCGCATTCGCGGGCTTTTGTGTGTGGATTACCTCGTTTAGTGTTTGCCAGTGCTACCAAAGCCGCCAGTGCCTCGTTGACTCAGCGGAAACTCTTCCACGACATTAAATTCTACTTGCGCGATTGGCACGACGACCAGCTGCGCCATTCGCTCGAGCGGCATTAAGGTAAAAGGATGATGGCCTCTGTTCCACAGAGAAACAAAAATCTGTCCTTGATAGTCTGAGTCGATCAGTCCCACCAAATTACCCAATACGATGCCGTGTTTATGGCCTAGACCTGAGCGAGGCAAAATCATCGCTGCATACTTCGGGTCTGCCAAGTGGATAGCGATGCCGCTAGGGATCAGTTCGCATTGCCCAGGTTGAATAATCATGTTGTGATCAATACAGGCACGCAGATCAATGCCCGCAGACCCCGGTGTGCCGTAGCTGGGCAGTTGTTCGTGTAAACGCTTGTCGAGTATTTTGACATCTACTTTTTTCATTTCAACTTTCCTTTCCGGTAAAGGGTTGCGGCATGAGAGAGCAACGCGCGTGCTAGTGTGAGTTTGTCGGTGCGAGGCAAATGATGCTCACCCTCATCATCGAACAAAATAATTTCGTTATCGTCTGCGCCAATGGCCTGCTGTGCCAGATTGGCGGCAAGCAAGGGTATTTTTTTTGCTTGGCGTTTTTGTTTGGCGTATTCGCGCAAATTTTCACTCTCAGCAGCAAAGCCCACGCAGAAAGGTGCATTAGGAAGTGCCGCCACGTGCGCCAAAATATCGGGATTGGGGACAAGCTCCAATGTTATGTTTTCGCCATTTTTTTTGAGCTTGTGTTCGCTGGGTTGTGCTACGCGATAGTCGGCAACGGCAGCCACGCTAATGAAAATATCGGCAGCCGTGACATTTTTTTGTACGGCATCAAACATCTCGGCGGCGCTAGAAACCTGTATTGTTTGTGCTGCCTGGGGTGGGGTGAGCGCAGTTGGGCCAGAAACCAGAGTTACCTTCGCACCCATGTCTAATGCGGCTTGTGCGATGGCGTAGCCCATCTTGCCGCTACTGCGATTGGTGATGCCGCGAACTGCGTCAATGGCTTCATAAGTAGGGCCGGCGGTGATGAGGATGTTTGCCCCGTTCAATTCATTAGTGGCGCTCGTGATATTAAGCATTGCAAGAATGTCTCGCGCCAACTCCTCTGCTTCCAGCATACGCCCCATGCCTTCTTCGCCACAGGCTTGAATTCCGCTGACTGGGCCAAGCATTTTTACGCCATCTGCTGTGAGTCGTGCAACGTTGCGTTGAGTCGCCGCGTTTGACCACATTTGCTTGTTCATCGCCGGAGAAACAAGCAACGGGCAATTACGAGCCAAACATAACGTAGAGAGCAAGTCGTCGGCCAAGCCATTGGCTAGCTTGGCAATAAAATCAGCCGTAGCGGGTGCAATCACAATGGCGTCAGCAACACGGCTCGATTGAATGTGGGCCATGCCGTTGTCGTCCTGCCACTGGTCAATTAATACGGGGTTCCCGCTGAGCGCTTGCATGGTGGCAGGGGTAATGAAGTGTGTTGCCGCTTCGGTCATCACTACTCGTACTTCAATGCCTTGTTTAATGAGCAGGCGCGCCAACTCCGCTGCCTTGTAGGCTGCAATGCCGCCGGTGATGCCGAGTACGATGCGCTTTTGTTTTGCTTGTTCCATAATGCCGCGCATCTTAACAAGAAAGTGAACGCGATGGCGATTACGGATTGGCCACAAGGGGAGCGCCCCAGAGAAAAATTATTGCAGCGCGGGGCAGCAGCACTTTCTGATGCCGAGTTGCTGGCGATTTTTTTGCGTACAGGTGTGGTGGGTAAAAGTGCGGTCGATCTGGCCCGTGAATTACTCACTCGCTTCGGTAATTTGACGCAACTCTTTGCCGCAAGTGAAGAGGCGTTTTGTGAAACGCATGGCATGGGGCAGGCGAAGTTTGTGCAGTTGCAAGCGGTCCTGGAAATGTCGCGACGTGCGTTGAAAGAGGAAATGAGTAACGGAGATGCGCTGAACTCTCCGACAGCGGTACGCGATTATTTGCAATTGCTACTTCGTGGCCGTGAGCAAGAAGTGTTCATGGGGATTTTTTTGGATGCGCAACATCGTGTTATTGCAGCGGAAGAAATGTTTCATGGCACGCTCACACAAACCAGTGTTTATCCGCGCGAAGTTGTTAAGCGTGCACTAGCTTTGAATTGTGCGGCCGTGATCTTTGCGCATAACCATCCGAGTGGTGTGGCTGAACCCAGTCAGTCAGATCGTTTGCTAACCGATGCCTTGAAGCAAGCCTTACAGTTGGTGGACGTGCGAGTGTTAGACCACTTTATTGTGGCAGGTGCAGGTTGTTTGTCGTTCGCGGAGAAGGGGATGCTGTAGCTTAACGATGCAGGATGACTTCCAGCACAAACTTTGTGCCGAGATAAGCCAGAATCAAGAAGCCAAAGCCGCTGAGTGTCCAACGCACTGCGGTACGACCACGCCATCCTTGCAGCGAGTGTCCCAGTAGTAATACCCCAAAGATGCCCCAAGAAATAAAGCCAAATAAAACTTTGTGATTGAATTGCCAAGGTTTGCCAAATATTTGCTCTGAAAATAAAATGCCAGAAGCTAGGGTGAGGGTTAAGAGTGCCATTCCGATTGCGATGATGCGGAATAACAGGGTTTCCATCGTCAGCAATGGCGGAAGGCTAATCAAGATTTTTGGCATTGTTGCGCGGTGCAAGCGCCGCTCAACAAGTGACATTAGGCCTGCGTGCAAAGCCGCAATGGTGAATAGGCTGTAGGCCAGCATGGCGACCAGCACATGAGCATCAAACATCCACGAGGTCGGTTCGGCAAGTTTGTGCACAGCTGGAAATAAGCTTGGCAGAGCAACGCCGAATGCGGCCAAGGGCAATACCAAGGTGAGCAAGCATGACAGTGGATAGAAAAAGCGACCGATCCAATACACCAGCAAGGTGAGCCATAAAATTAATGAGAGGGTGTACACCAAGCTAAGGTTGAGGCTGCCGCCGACAAATAAGTTTTCGTAAAGTAGCCAAGCGTGAAACGCAAGCGGTATCCCGACGGCATGTCCTAGATTTCCGCGATTCAGCTTTTCTGCATTGCCTGCAACTTGCGCGCGCCAAAAGAAAAAGGCGAGTGCGCTATAAGCAATAAAAGTAATGAGTGTGAGCACTAAGTTCGACATGATGCGGGCAGATGTTTTAGACTTGGCGAATTCTACACTAACTCATTCTGCATCAAGGCAGGAACCCAATATCATGCTAGACAACCTTACACAGCGCCTTTCGGGCATCGTTAAAAATCTACGCGGGCAAGCGCGGCTCACTGAAGATAATATTCAGGATGCGTTGCGCGAAGTGCGTCTTGCGTTGCTTGAGGCGGACGTGGCGTTGCCTGTGGTCAAAGAATTTACAGCACAGGTAAAGCAAGCCGCGCTAGGGCAAGAAGTGATCGGTAGCTTGAGTCCGGGGCAGGCTTTGATCGGTGTTGTGAATCGCGAGCTGACCAAGCTGATGGGTGAACATAACGATGCGCTTAATTTAGCCACTGTGCCCCCGGCGGTAATTTTAATGGCAGGCCTACAGGGAGCAGGTAAAACTACCACCTGCGGTAAGCTCGCGAAGTTGTTGCGTGAGCAAAATAAGAAGAAAGTGTTGCTAGTGAGTTGCGACGTTTATCGTCCTGCGGCGATTGAGCAATTACGCACCTTGGCACAGCAACTCGATATTGATTTTTTCCCTTCGGATATTTCGCAAAAACCGCAAGATATTGCACTCGCGGCGCATGATTTTGCGCGTAAGCATCATCACGATGTGTTGATTGTGGACACCGCTGGGCGCTTGGCGGTGGATGCCGCGATGATGGATGAAATAAAAAATCTGCACGCAGCATTAAAGCCGATTGAAACCCTGTTCGTGGTGGATGCGATGACCGGCCAAGATGCCGTGAACACTGCTAAGGCGTTTGGTGATGCGTTACCGCTGACGGGTGTAATCCTCACTAAGATGGATGGTGATGCGCGCGGTGGTGCGGCGCTATCGGTGCGCCATGTTACGGGCAAGCCGATCAAATTCGTCGGCGTGAGTGAAAAGATGACCGGCTTGGAAGCATTCCATCCTGATCGTATGGCGCAGCGCGTGTTGGGCATGGGCGATGTGTTGTCCTTGTTGGAAGAAGCGCAGCGCGGCGTTGATCATGTTGAGGCGGAAAAGCTCGCGAAAAAGATGCAAAGCGGTAAAGGCTTTGATCTCAATGATTTCAAGATGCAAATTGTGCAAATGAAAAAAATGGGCGGGTTGAGTTCAATGATGGATAAGTTACCTGCGCAACTTTCACAAGCGGCAGCCGGAGCAAAATTGGATGATCGCCAATTCAATCGCACGGAAGGTATTATTAATTCGATGACGCCATTCGAGCGCAGCCATCCCGAGTTAATTAAAGCATCACGCAAGCGGCGCATTGCGACTGGCGCAGGCGTGCAGGTCATGCATGTAAATCAGTTGCTTAATCAGTTTGAGCAAACGCAAAAGATGATGAAGATGTTTAGTGCAAAAGGTGGAATGGCTAAAATGATGCGCGGTATGAAAGGCATGCTGCCGGGAATGAAATAGTTAAAAAAGGAACGAATCATGACAGTTAAAGCAATTATTTTTGATGTGGACGGCACGCTAGCCGATACCGAAGATGCGCATCGTATCGCGTTCAATAAAGCATTCTCTGAAAATCAGCTTGATTGGAACTGGGATGTTGCGTTGTACGACAAATTGCTCAAAGTGACGGGCGGCAAGGAGCGCATCAAGTATTTTGTGGAGAGCTTTTTGACTGGTTTTGAAAAGCCAGCCGACTACGATGGTTTTGTAAAAAATTTGCACGTGGTTAAAACCGCGCATTACACCGGTATGTTGCGTAACGGCTTAATTCCTCTGCGCTCTGGCGTAAAACAACTTATTGTCGATGCGCATCGTGCCGGGATCACGCTTGCGATTGCAACAACGACTACACCTGAAAATGTTTCGGCCTTACTTGAAGTTGGTTTAGGTAAAGATTGGGAGAAATATTTTTCTGCGAATGGCTGTGGAGATATTGTTCCTAATAAAAAACCAGCGCCTGATATTTATGATTGGGTATTGCGTGAATTAAAATTGAACGCTGCAGATTGTATTGCGCTCGAAGATTCGAATAATGGCTTGCGCTCTGCCTTGGCTGCGGGGATTAAAACTTACGTGACGATCAATCCTTACACCTGCAAGCAGGACTTTTCGGGGGCTGCCGCCGTGTTTGATGATTTGAGTGACTTGCCTAAATTTTACGCAGCAGCAGACCTAAAGCTGTGAATTTCACAACCCACTGTATTAATTGATAAATTAATATTTTTTTTGGGATGGCTCTAAACTTGGCTCGGATTGTGCCGATAAGATCTGCAAGACACAGGGAGGCTGGTTTGATCAGTCGGTGAATTGGAGGTTAGTATGTCAAAACTGTTTTTGATTGGGGTGATTGTCGTTGGCCTAAGCGGGTGCTCTACTCGCATGGGCGCGAATTATGCCCATCAAGAGCCGTTACCCATCGATTTGTCGAGCACTAAATATCTTTATGGATTGACTCAAAGTAATGACTTGCTTCAAGTTGCTGCGATAAGCCCGAGTGTACTTGCTCAGCGAGCCAGGCCACGTATTCAGGAGTATGTGGCGGAAGACAATACTGAGTACGACGAAGGCTTTGACGAAGATTATGACGAGTACGACGATGAGGAATAAAAAACGTAGTCGCTAGAAATAGTAAAAATAAAAAAACGCCAGCTAGGTATAGCTGGCGTTTTTTTATTAGGTCAAAAACTTAGTTGCTTTTGAATAGCTCTTTAACCATAAACAGTGCAAAAGCAACTGCCATCAAAACAGTCGTAACAGCACAAAAAGTTGCGATAATGCTCATGTTATCTCCTCCACAGAAATATAAAGATGACTTCTAACTTCAGGCGCAATCGTAGCATAATTTTTTGCGGGCCTAGCCCTTTTTATATAGAATTACACCAAGTTAATTAGTGGGTTATTGCAAGAACCCATGCTGTTGCTCCTCGTAGTGACCTTTCCCCAATAAATTTATTGCCGTGGTTTTGCGGCGGCCTTAGGTATCGCGTGACTAAAAAATTATTTATTAAAACATTCGGTTGTCAGATGAATTCGTATGATTCTGACAAGATCGCTGATGTCCTACGTGTTAGCGAAGGGATCGTTTTAACGGACAAAGCTGAGCAAGCGGACATTATCGTTTTTAACACTTGCTCTATTAGAGAAAAAGCGGAAGAGAAAGTGTTTTCTGACTTGGGGCGAGTACGGCCTCTCAAGCTGAAAAATCCTAATTTGATTATTGCCGTGGGTGGGTGTGTCGCTAGCCAAGAGGGCATGGTTATTCACCAGCGCGCACCTTATGTCGACGTCATCTTTGGCCCGCAAACCTTGCATCGCTTGCCTGAACTAATCGCAGCAAGCCGTGCGAGCGGGCGCATTCAGATGGATATTAGTTTTCCTGAGATTGAAAAATTCGACAGCTTGCCGACTCCGCAAATTACTAGTGGCTCGGCTTTTGTTTCCATCATGGAAGGGTGTAGTAAATTTTGTACATTTTGCGTCGTGCCTTATACGCGGGGCGATGAGATTTCACGCCCTGTGTTGGATGTGATGCGAGATATTCGCGGTTTAACCGCGCAGGGTGTAGGTGAAATTACCCTGCTGGGGCAAAACGTCAATGCTTATGCTGGCGAGCATGAAGATGGCGAAACAGTCGATTTAGCTTATCTCATTCGTACGATCGCTGCGCAAGAGGGGGTGCAGCGAGTACGTTACATGACATCGCACCCAAGAGAAATGTCGCCGCGTTTGATTGAATTATTTGGTGATACCCCGAAGCTCGCCAATCACTTACACCTACCTGTGCAATCTGGCTCTGACCGTGTGCTGGCTTTAATGCAACGAGGTTACACGGCGCTAGAATATAAATCGATCATCCGTAAAGTGCGTGCGATGCGTCCCGATATTTCCATCACCTCAGATTTTATCGTGGGCTTCCCTGGTGAAACAGAGGCTGATTTTGAAGCTACAATGAAGCTGATTGAAGACGTGCAATTTGATATGAGTTTTAGTTTTCTGTATAGCCCAAGACCTGGAACACCTGCAGCAGAAATGCCTGATGAGATTTCATATGAAGAAAAGATGGCGCGATTGAAACGATTAAAAACGCGAATCGACGAATTGGAAAACGCCTACAGCGAAAAAATGGTGGGCACCGTACAGCGCGTTGTTGTTGAAAATATTTCGAAAAAAGACGAGAAAGAAATGGCAGGTCGCACCGATAATAATCGTGTGGTGAATTTTGTGGGTTCAGCAGATCTTGTCGGACACTTTGTTGAGGTGTCCATCACGTCGGTATCGATGCACACCTTGCGCGGCGAATTGTTGAGGGCAATATGACGACAGAACATAAGCTCTCACTCGCAGTGCAATACGGTAGCAATGCAAAAAATATCCCGACGCGCCAACAGTTCCGTCGTTGGGTAAAAGTGGCGTTGGAGCAAGATGTGCAAATTGCCTTGCGCATTGTTGATGAACTTGAAGGACGCGCGCTAAATGCGAGTTATCGGGATAAAGATTACGCGACTAATGTGCTGACTTTTGTGTATGACGACGAAACGCCGTTGTATGCCGATGTGGTGATTTGTGCCCCCGTGGTGGCGCGTGAAGCAAAAGAGCAGGGTAAAGAACTCATCGCACATTATGCTCATCTCACTTTACATGCAGCATTGCACTTGCAGGGATACGATCACGAAAAAAAGCGGGACGCAGAGGTAATGGAGGCGCGCGAGACTGCGTTGATGCTCAAATTAAGGTATCCTGCACCTTATCTCATTCGTTGAAATTGGTGTATGGACGGTTCAGAAAGTAGTAGTAACAAGCCCACCCTGTTAGAGCGGCTCTCCACGTTGTTATTGCGTGAGCCGGAAGATCGAGAACAACTAATCGCACTGCTGCACAGCGCTTACGAGCGCAACCTGTTGGATGCTGACGCACTCTCCATGATGGAGGGCGTTATCCAAGTTTCTGAGCGGCAAGTTCGCGAAATTATGATTCCCCGAGCGCAGATGGATGTGATTGACATAAGCCAGCCTCCTGAAAAGTTTATTCCCTACGTCATCGAAACGGCGCACTCGCGCTTCCCTGTCACCGATGGCGACAAAGACAACATCATCGGAATTTTGTTGGCAAAAGATTTGTTACGTTATTACGCGGGCGAAGAGTTCGACGTGCGCGATATGTTGCGTCCAGCCGTATTCGTGCCCGAATCCAAACGCCTCAATATTTTGTTGCGAGACTTTCGCAGCAATCGCAATCATATTGCCTTGGTCGTTGATGAATACGGTGGCGTGAGTGGCATGGTGACCATCGAAGACGTGCTAGAGCAAATCGTTGGTGACATCGCCGACGAATACGATTTTGATGAAGACGAAGACAACATCATTCGCCAAGACGATGCACATTGGCGCGTAAAAGCCGAAACTGAAATTGCCGACTTTAATGAGCAACTTGGCACTGAATTTAGTGATGAGAATTGTGATACTGTCGGTGGCTTGGTGCTGAAGGCGGCGGGTCAACTCCCTAAGCGGGGTGAAATTATTGCGTTGGGCGAGTGGCAGTTCACCGTGTTGCGGGCTGATAGTCGTAGGTTACATTCATTGCTGGTGGAGAGAAATTTAACACCCTCGGCGGATCCAAAATAGCCCTTGTCTCAGAGGGTTTGGGGTGTTAGCCACAGGCCAAATACTTTCCTGTTATATCCACCGTTGAAATTAGCGCCTCTTGTTTAGAGAGTAAGCGGTTTAGCTTTACGTCGAAGTACACGCATTTTTTTGTTTTTTTATGCACCATGCATACAACAGGATCGCCTGTCGGAGTTTTGAACTGCGTATAAAGTTGATCCCAGTTTTGTTCGACTATTTCCGATTTTCCCATGTACCACCCCTCTGCGAAAATGTGCGAATGAGCATGCGTTAAGATTGCATCCCAGATCGCGGCACGTATTGCTCTCACTGCTTGTGGGTATAAAAATTACTGAATGAATCGCATTAGTCTCATTTGTGCGTATGTATTAACTCCGGAAGTGAGATGACACTAGCAAAAAATGTTTCGTCGTCTGAAGGTTGCTTGTCTGCTTTAAAGCTAGGGAGATAAGCGGTAGAAAAATCATGATAGGAGGTTTGTTGCGGGGAATAGAGTGCCACTAAAGAAAATCGAAAAAATGGATTTTCTTTAGCGTATAGATGAAATAGGTTTATGGGCTAAATGCTGAAACCGAACTGTAGCTGTATTTCAGCAAATAGCATGCCTGATAAATAATTCCATTTATATCAGTGTGTTAGCTTTTTAGGGGTGATAGTGATGTGTCACTTTACGGCAGAATGTGTGGGAGCTTGGGCATAAATGTGACAAATGTGCGATGAATTCTCGCCAATTTTTTAGGTAGTGAGCAAACGGATATTCGGCTAGGACTTCTTCGCCGTGCGAACCTTCGCCAATACAAATGCATCGCCCTGACTTCCCCACTGTGCATCAAGCACTCGGTCGCGGCGATTTTCAGGGATGTGCTGTATGGCGCGGCAGTCTTTGCGATGTAGGGTAATGCCGCGATCACGAGTGACATAGCCGATGATTTCATCAGGTGGCTCGGGGTGGCAACATTGCGCATTTTTTGTGAGTAAATTACCCACGCCTTGTACTAAAACACCGGAGATGTTTTTGTGCGTGCTGGTCGTGCGCGGCACAATCTGTTTTACTTCTTCAGGCTTGCTTGGTAGCTCATCTTGAATCGCAGTGGCTATCTGGTATTGCGTGATTTCGTTACGCCCGATGGCTGCCAAAAAATCTTCTAGCTTGTTGAAGTGCAAACGTTGTGCGAGTTTTTCTTGGTTGAGTGAGATCACGCCGAGGCGATGTAATTCTTTGTCTAGTTGCGCGCGTCCTTGTGCGACGTTCTCATCAAAATTTTGCATCTTGAACCATTGCCGTACTTTGGCGCGTGCGCGGTTGCTTTGCAGATAGCCCAGATTCGGGCTGAGCCAGTCTCGGCTAGGAGCGCCGATTTTTGAGGTGAGGATTTCAACGCGTTGTCCGTTTTGCAATTTGTAACTGAGCGGCACGATGTTGCCGTTTACCTTAGCACCGCGGGTGCGATGGCCTAAGTCGGTATGCAGCGAGTAGGAGAAATCGACAGGTGTTGCACCTTTGGGTAGGTCGATGACTTTGCCTTGTGGGGTGAGCACGTAAACATGATCTTGAAACAATTCGCTTTTGAATTGCTCCAACATGTCCCCGCTATCTGCGACGTCCTCTTTCCATTCCAATATCTGACGTAACCACGAAATTTTTTCGTCAAACTTCACATCTGATTTTCCGCCCTCTTTGTAGCGCCAGTGCGCGGCAACACCAAGTTCGGAGTGTTGGTGCATTTCAGTGGTACGTATTTGCACTTCAATTGCTAAGTCACGAGGGCCGATGACGGCAGTGTGTAGAGAGCGGTAGCCGTTATTTTTGGGATGTGCGATGTAGTCGTCAAATTCGCCGGGGATGGGTTGCCATAGGTTATGCACTAGGCCCAACGCGGTGTAGCAATCACGTAAATCAGGCACAAGAATACGCACTGCGCGCACATCGTAGAGTTCGCTGAACTCCAAATTTTTGCGCTTCATTTTATTGATAATGCTGTAGATGTGTTTGGGACGGCCGGTAACGTCAGCAGTGACGCCGGCTTGTTGAAGCTCCTGTTTTAATAGTGCGAGCACGTCGGCAATGTATTGTTCACGGTCAGCGCGACGTTCATCTAATAGCTTGGCTACTTGTTTATAGCGATCTGGCTCTAGGTAGCGCAATGATAAATCTTCTAACTCCCACTTGATTTGCCACACACCGAGGCGGTTTGCGAGGGGGGCAAAAATACCCTGTGTTTCACGAGCTATTAATTTTTGCTGATCGACGCTGGCATTAGAGAGGTTGCGCATGGTTTGCGTGCGTTCCGCCAATTTGATCAATACGACGCGAATATCTTGCACCATCGCCAGCAACATTTTGCGTAGCGTTTCGATTTGTTGGGCCTGGTCGCTCTTTTTTCCGCTGGAGGCATGCAGGTTGCTCATCTCGCTGAACTGCCGAATCTGCTCCATGCGCGAGATCCCCTCAATCAGGTCGCACGCATCCTTGCCGAAATCGGCTAGCACTTTGGCTTGCCAATCTTTTAAGTAGGCGGGTAGTGCATGAAGGATGACCGCAACAATCGAAGCGCAGTCCATATTCATCTTAGCTAGGATGAAGGCGGCACCTACGGCATGTTGTAACAGCGGAGCATTGGTTAGCTCTGTTTTTTCGGCATACAGTGGCTCCGCTAAAGCGCAAGCCTGTTCGACTAAGCCGACTTCTTGGGATGAAAAATGTTTAGGCAGGCTCTCAAGCAGCGTGAGTGCATCGATGCCATTTTTATTCGAGCTAGAGATTAGGTTGTGTGCCACAGCTTTTATTGATCGTCGCCGCGCAAGCGTTTTTCAGCGTCAGCTAATGAAACTGAATTGCCGAGTAACATGAGTACGTCGCCCGGATGGAGCACCATCGTGCCGGTGGGTTGACTACCTTCAACATTGTGGCGGCGCACAGAATTAACGGTGACGCCAAATTCACTGAGATTCATTTCTTGTAAGGTTCTGCCCACGGCGTAGTTGCCTTTGTGCAGCAATACGCTACTAAAGCGATGTTGTTGATGATCAGTTGCTTCGCCAATGGGCTCTGGGTCGGCGCGAAAGAAGCCGCTGAATACGCTGTAGCGGCGAGCGCGATTTTCTTGGATGCGTCGGATAACTCGATTTAAAGGAACCCCTGAGTGCAATAACGCTTGCGAGGCGAGCATAACGCTACCTTCCAGCACTTCAGCTACCACTTCCGCAGCACCTGCGCGTTTTAATATTTCTAGATGAGAATCATCTGCTGTACGGACAACGACAGGTAAATCTGGGCGAGTGCTTTTTATATGATGCAAAATTTTAAGTGCGGAAGGTGTGTCGTCGTAAGTGACAACTAAGGCTTTGGCGCGCATTAAGCCTGCTGCTTGAAGCACTTCGCGTTTTGTTGCATCGCCATAAACTACTTTTTCACCCAGTGCTACTGCATCCCTTACATAGCGAGGATCAAGCTCTAGCGCGACAAACTTGATACCTTCATTGGTGAGAAAGTTTCCTAGTGCTTTGCCGCTTCTGCCATAGCCGCAAACAATAATATGTCCATCTGAGCCCATGCTTTGCACGGCGATTTGGTGAATATGCATTGCTTGATTCATCCATTCGGCAGAGGAGAGGCGTCGCACAATCCAGTCTGCGTGCTGCAAGAGGAAGGGGGCAATCAGCATGGAGATGAGCATCGCGGCGAGTACGTTTTGCATGATGTCTGGGGGGAGAATATTCACATCGCCCGAGAGCGTCAGTAAGACGAAGCCAAATTCGCCAGCTTGCGCTAGACCCAATCCAGTGCGGATGCTGGCCCCCCAGTTTTTGGTAAACCAATTGGCTAAGAGTGCGACCACGAAGGCTTTAAAGGGAATCAGAATAAGCAGGATTAACACGATCCAGCCAAAACCATGAATGACGTTGCTGATGTTCAACATCATCCCGATCGTGACGAAGAACAGTCCAAGGAGGACATCGCGGAAAGGCTTGATGTCCTCCTCCACCTGATAGCGATAGTCGGTTTCGGAAATCAGCATGCCCGCAACGAAAGCACCCAACGCCATTGATAACCCAGAAAACTCGGTGAGGTAAGCTAGCCCCAAGGTGAGCAAAAGCACATTCAGCATGAAGAGTTCGGAAGATTTTTGTTGCGCGACCAAATCGAACCAAGGTCGTAGCAAGCGTTGCCCAAAAATTAGCAAGATACTGAGCAAGATGATGGCCTTGAGCATAGCGTAGGCGATGGTTGCGCCCATCTCAGCTGGGTTGCTGCCTATCGCGGGAATGATGATGATGAGTGGAACGACAGCTAAGTCTTGAAATAACAGCACGCCCATGATTTTGTGGCCGTGCGAGGTATTCAGTTCGGCGCGTTCAACCAACATTTTACTGACGATGGCCGTCGAAGACATCGCGAGTACTCCGCCAAGCGCCAGTCCTTCGCGCCAATCAAGATCAAAAAATAAAGAGGAGACCATAACCAGCAGCATGGTGAGTGCGACTTGGGCGGTGCCCAAACCAAAAACGATACGCTGCATGGAGCGTAGGCGCGCGAGGCTGAATTCAAGACCGATACTGAACATCAGGAAGACCACACCGAATTCCGCCAGATGGCGTGTTTCAGGGGCGTCCGGTATCCATCCAAGTGAATGCGGGCCAATTGCGATTCCCACGATGAGGTAGCCCAGCATGGCCGGTAAATGCAGAATACGACACAGCACGACCGCGCCAACTGAGACGGCAAGCAAAACTAAAACAAGTTGGAGTGCGGTATGCATTGATTAATCAGTATTGCTATTCTAAGTGTTAATTAGTTACGAGAAAATAAATAACCCAATAAAAACATGCTATTGCAATTTTATTGCTATAGGGAAAACAGCTTTTGTATGCTACTTAATTGCGATCACTTGTTCAGACTGAGTAGTAGTGGAAGTGATTTCTAACTCAATGATGCCTGATTTTTGTGGGGTTTCAAAGGCGTAGCGCGAGTTGTGTTAGCGCAAAATGATAATGTCCTCTTTCAGCAAAGTAGAAATGTCCTCTTTG
>JBAXEJ010000005.1:0-71866 GCA_037140475.1 Gallionellaceae bacterium | reverse complement strand
GACGTACTCACTTTAACGCCAGATCAAATCAAAGCAGCGCCGACCTTATCGACCACGCTCGACACGCGTTACATCATGGGCCTAGGCACAGTCGATCAACGCATGCTGATCTTAGTGGACATCGAAAAGCTGATGAGCAGCCGTGATATGGAGTTGATGGAAGAGGCAGTGGCTTGAGCGATTGAATCAGTTTCAATTTATTCAAAAGGCCACTCAAAATGAGTGGCCTTTTTCTACAGCAGGATCTCACTCAGAGGTTAAGGGCTGACCTTTCTCAACATTCACTTCTTCCGCAAAGATAGGGAAGAGGAGTGGCAACAAGAGCAGAGTAAACAGAGTTGCGGAGATAATGCCGCCAACGATAACCACGGCAAAGGGGCGTTGTGTTTCCGAGCCTATGCCGTGTGAAAGTGCTGCAGGTAACAAACCGATACCAGCCATGAGTGCGGTCATCAAGATCGGGCGCAAGCGTGCAACCGCTCCATCCATAACGCTTTCATGCAGGGTCGCTCCACCACGCATACCCTCCATAAATTGCTCAACCATAATCACCCCGTTTTGCACTGAGATGCCGGCAACAGCGATAAAGCCAACCGCTGAGGAAACAGACAAATGCAGGCCAGCCAGCCCTAATCCTGCTAGGCCGCCAATCAGTGTGAATGGCACCATCAAGAGTACCAGCAAGGCTTTGAGCATGGATTTAAATGCCCAAAACAGCAAGACAAAAATCATCAAGACCGAGAGCGGCACGATGACCTTTAGACGTTTAATTGCACGCTGTTGGTTTTCAAATTGACCGCCCCACATCATGGTATAGCCGGGTGGCAATGTGACTTGTTGTTTAACTTTATCCATCGCCTCTGCCACAAAGCTACCCTGATCGCGCCCGAGCAAATTGGCTTTCACTGCCACAACACGGCCTCCTGCTTCGCGCCCTACGCGAGCGGCACCTTGCCGCACCTCGATGTTGGCGATGGAGCCGAGGGGAATCGAACCACCAGTGGGGAGTGCAATGGGTAGGTCAGCCACATCGTCGACTGCATCACGGAATTGAGCCGCGATACGGATGGTGACATCGAAGCGGCGATCGCCCTCGTAGAAAGAATTTACCGTGCTGCTCGCAAGTGCTGTTTGAATAGTGGCGTTGACGTCATTGATATTGATGCCGTAACGTGCCATACGAGATCGATCGAGAGTGATGTTGAGTTCGGTTTGCCCGCCCACTTTGATCGCTGCTACGTCTGCCGAGCCGCGAATGTCACTCAGAATATTGGCGACCTGCGTTGATTTGTCCTCGAGAATTTCTAAATCAGGGCCAAAAATTTTAACGGAAATTTCGCCCTTTACGCCAGACAGGGCTTCTTCCACGTTATCTTGAATGACTTGAGAAAAGTTAGTAGGTACGCCGGGGATGGTGTGAATCTTGGTGGTCATGTCTGCGATCAATGCGTCTTTACTAGGAAAGCGCCATCCCTCGCGAGGCTTTAAATCCGCCATTATTTCCAAGTTGTTGGGGCCTTTGGGATCGGTACCATCATCGGGGCGCCCCACTTGAGTGGCAACGTTATTAATCTCCGGATACGAAGTCAGAATCGTTCGCACTTGGCGTTCAATGTCTTTGGTTTTATCCAATGCGGTAGCGGGAGGTAAGTTAATCGTCAGCCAAATATTGCCTTCGTCCAGTTTGGGCAAAAACTCACTGCCAAGTAAAGGGGCGAGCGCCAACGTAATTGCCAATAGCCCCCCACAGCTTGTGACAATGAGCATGCGATGCATATTGGCCCAGGTTAATAAGCTGCGGTAACGCGCTTGCAGAGCATGCATCCACTCGCTGTGCTGTTCCGCAAGGTCTTTGTGTTTAACGGCATAGCTAAGCAGCGATGGTAGCAATGTGAGTGTTAACAAAATTGCGCCCAGCAAAGCAAAGGTAAGTGTAAAGGCGACGGGCGAAAATATTTTTCCTTCGACACGCTGAAAGGTAAAGATGGGTAAGAAAGCCAAAATGATGATGGCCTTTGAGAAAAGAATGGGGTGCCCCATCTCAATGCTAGTTTGCTTAATAAGATGAATACGCCAACCGAAACCTTGATGGGAAGGCAAGGTGTCGTTTTTGGCGAGTGCGAGTTTGACCATTAAGGCTTCGACCAGCACCACGGCGCTGTCGATAATAATGCCGAAGTCCACCGCGCCAAGCGAAATCAGGTTGGCAGAAACGCCGCGCGAATCAATCAGAATAAAAGCGAATAGCAGAGACAACGGAATGATTGCCGCAACCGCAAGTGCGGCATACCAGTTGCGTAGAAAAATAATGAGGATGGCTACTACCAGCAGCGCGCCGACCACCAAGTTTTCGGTTACGGTATGTACCGTGTGGCGAACGAGATCGGTGCGATCATAGTAGGGCACGAGCTTTACGCCGGGAGGCAGCTTG
The DNA here is from genome assembly GCA_037140475.1 of Gallionellaceae bacterium. GTDB lineage: Bacteria > Pseudomonadota > Gammaproteobacteria > Burkholderiales > Gallionellaceae > PALSA-1006. The sequence goes on along the minus strand of JBAXEJ010000005.1, from coordinate 69,435 downwards.
TGAGTAAGTTGAGTGATGCGCTCTTTGAGTGCCTCCACGACTTTGGTTGCATTTTGCCCCTTGGTCATTTGCACAATCCCTTGAACGACATTATCGCGTTCGTTAAAGGCGACCATACCGGAGCGCGGGCGCTCGCCAATGGAGACTTCGCTCACGTCACCTACCAGTACGGTTTTACCATCCTTAGCGTTCACCACCACACGGGCAATATCATCAATGCTTTGAAATAGTCCGATACTTCGCACTACTAATGCTTCGTCACCACGGCGCAAAATACCGCCGCCTGCGTTGCTACTGTTTGCGCCAAGCGCTTGGGCCACCTGGTCAATCGTGACATTAAATTTGCGCAGTAAATATGGATTAATGCGCGCCTGATATTCTTTTACTGTGCCGCCAAAGCTGACCACGTCGGCAACGCCCTGTACTTGACGCAGAGCGGGTCGCAACACCCAATCCTGAAGAGCGCGAACATCACTGGGGGACATGCTGGCGGGAGCATCAATCACATAGCGATAAACTTCACCCACTGCGTTGGTGAGTGGTGCGAGGCTAGGTTGGATGCCAGTAGGTAGTGTGACGGTTTGTAATTTTTCCAGCACTTGTTGGCGTGAAAAATAATCGTCGGTATTGTCGGCAAAGGTCAGTGTGACGACTGAAAGACCGGTGATAGAAACGGAGCGCAATTGCGTCATGCGTGGCACACCGCTCATCTCGCGCTCAATGGGGAGAGTGACGCTACGCTCAACTTCTTCGGGGGCTTGGCCGGGGACTTGTGTGACGATTTGCACCTGTACGTCTTGTACATCAGGAAAGGCTTCGATGGCCAGATTATCTGTCGCACGCAAACCGACGATGAGGAGAACAACGGCGGCGACCAGCACAAACATGCGCTGCTGCAATGCAAAAGTGATTAGCTTTTCAAGCATCAATCATTACCCGCAAGTTCGGCATTGAGCAGCAAAGCGCCACTGGTGACCACACGTTCACCGGCTTGCAGGCCTTCTTTGATGTATACATCCCGTCCTTGTAATCCCAGCGTCACCCGACGGCGTTGCAATACGCCCGGTGAAATCTCAACAAACACGTAGCTATACAAACCTTGAGTGAAAAGGGCGGTGTTTGGTACACGCGGCAGGCTAGAGTGAATGTCTGCGATAGGTGAAACTTTGGCGAACATTTCCGGCTTGAGTTTGAGATCAGGATTCTCGATGTCACAGCGGACCTGAATACGTCGTGTCACGGGATCAAGAGCGCCACTGATGACGGAAACTCTGCCGGCAAATAAAGTATTGGGGTAAGCATCGACTTGAATTTGCACCGCCTGCCCCACTGCGACTTTTTCCAATTGCAACTCCGGCAGATCAACCATAACCCAGAGATGTTTCGGATCAGTAATGACAAAAAGTGGGTTGGGCGCATCAGGGCGAATTTCGCTGCCGGCGGTAATCTGCCGATCATTGACGACTCCCTCAATGGGCGAGCGCAAAATATAATTGCTTGAGCGAATGTCGAGTTGGCGATTTAAGTTTTTTAGGCGCGATTTAGCTCGGATTGCCTCTGCATCTGCCTGTTGCCAATCATCCTCAGCGGACTCGACATCTTTACGCGCCAAACCTTTTGCGGCGTAGAGCAACTTGGCACGGTCGTAGGCCTCTTTTTTTCGAAGCAAGTCAGCATCGGCTTTACTGCTGTCGGCAGCGGCTTGCGCATACGCGGGCGCATCAATGGCGACTAATCCTTGACCTGCTTTAACAAGTTCGCCAGCTTCAGCCAGGATGTTGACGACACGTCCCGCAATAGGTGAAAAAACACGTGCGGTTAAATTGTCGTTGTAGGCAATGCGTCCGTTCAGAGGCGCGACGAGGGGTTCGGGAAAGGACTCAACTGGACTAACTTGAATAAAAGTTAGCTGGGGTGCGTTTGGCTCAAAGTGCAAAGTGTCACTGGCTTTGTGAGGGAGCGCGGGTGCCGAGGAAACAGGCGCATTAGCCGTCTGGATTTTTTGCCAAGTGAAAAATCCGGCAACGGCTAGTGCCGCGACAATTAGCACGGCAAAAATGTTTTTGTTTAACGTCATTTCTGAGTTACCTTTTCTTGCGCTTGACTAGCGCTAACTTGGGGCTGATTCCACCACCCACCGCCGAGCGCTTGATACAAAGCTGCGGCATCGGCTAATTGCAGGCTATTAGCTTGGATTAGGCTGATCACATTTTGCTGATAATTCTGTTGCGCTGCCAACAAATTTTGATAGTTGATATAGCCCAACTGGAATTGCTTACGGCTGAGTTTGAGTACGTTCAGATTTGCCTGCTCGGCATTAATGGCTACTCTGACTAATTCATCATCACTTTGAATGCTATGCAAAGTGTCGGCGACATTTTGTAATGCGGTAATTACTGTGCTGCGATACTGCGCACCCGCTTGAACCAACGCCTGTTCGGCCGCGCGAGATTTTGCATTTAAAGTGCCGCCGTCAAAAATCAACTGTGAAATATTGCCCGTCAAGCTAAAAAAAGTACCGCCACTTCGAAACATCCAATCTGGGGAGGTGGCCATACCACCGACGTTGGCAGTAACCATAAATTGCGGCATCTTGTTGGCAATAGCAACGCCATACTGCGCGCTGGCGTAGTGCAGTTGTGCCTCCGCGGCACGTACATCCGGTCGCTGCTCGACTAACTTTGCAGGCAGGCTCAAAGGTAATGAATCGGGCAAATGTAAGTCGCTTAACTCAAATGTTTCGTTCACATCTTGATTGGGTGCATTGCCAGCCAAGGCGCGTATTAAATCGCGGGTTTGCTCCAGTTGCTTAGTCAGTGGAGGTAAATTTTGTTCAGCTTGTGCAAGCAGCATTTCTTGTGTTGCCACTTCAAGCTCACCTACAAAACCAAGTCTGAGCTGATTGCGGAGAATGTCTAGATTTTCGTGATTAATCGAGATCACCGTTGTTATTGCAGCAATTTGAGCGCGTAAACTGGCTTCTTGAATGGCGGCTGCAATGACATTGGAAATCAAAGTAATTTGCGCCGCTTGCAATTGCACCCGTTGCCATTCTTCTTGAGCTTGCGCAGATTCAACAAGTCGTTTGTTAAGGCCGAATACATCAGGCACATAGCCCACCGAGAGTTGCGCAGTATGAAAATTGTAATAAGCAGGACTATCCGGGGTGCTCTGAATGTTCGCGCCACTTTGCTGAAGCCCCGGTGAGTTGCCGCCCATATTGCCCGCCAATTTGTTGCTAGAGGGGGAATAGTTCACGCTAACGGTAGGTGAAAAGAAGCCTCGTTGAGCGATGACATTTTGTTGTGCTTGGCGCAATGCGGCGGTTGCCGAATCAATATCTGGGTTAGCTTTCAGCGCCCTCTCGATCAAGCTATTCAGTGGCGGCGATTTAAAGACTGTCCACCAATCATAGGGAATATCCTGATTGTTGGTGAAATAGATGCCTTGCCCGCGAGCATTGAGGGTGGGCGCAGACGTTGGTGCAAGTGTTTGAACTGTGTAACTGGACGCAGTGGGTGCAACAGGACGCTGGTAGTCAGGGCTAGAGGCGCAACCGCTCACCACCGCCAACAGCAGTGGTGCACAAATTCTGCGGCCTATTTTTTGTTTATTCCGACTTTCAAACATGACTGAATCGTGCCCGGTGTGGGTGTGTGCCGCCCCCCAAATTAGGGCTGGGCATTTTAGCTGAACTCATTATGCTAGGTGGCGGATTAGTGCATTGATTCAGCAAATAGTTCAATATCAACTAAAACTCGGCATGGAGCCGCACCGCGAACACATGGATAGGCCCCCGGTCTGCGTTGTAAGCTGGATTGGTAATGAACTGATAGTCAGGCGTGAGCCATGTAAATTTGTGCAGTTGCAGGCTGTAGTAACTTTCAAAAATTTGTTCGGGACGATAATGCAATGCACTGTCACCAATAAAAAAAGAAATCCCACCTGCCTGAAGAAAACGCTTTCGTTCAGATGAAATCGTATTCTCTGATAAGCCAATGCCAAAAGTGTCTTCGCCGCGTCCCCAAGCACTGCCCTTGAAAGACAGGCCGGTGGAAAATGAACCGTCCACTTCGGTGAAGGCATGCGTTTCGGTGCGCCCATCGGCCTGCATCACGCGCAGGAAGAAACCTAAGTTGTCACTGAGTTCTTGTTCAACATTAAAGCCCACGCCGTATTTATCTTGCTCAGTATGGCGTGCGGCGTACAGCGCATCGGGACCGGTGTAATTGCCGGGATTCGCTTTGAGCCAAATTAAGGCGTCGTTAAAGGTCGCAAGTTTGGCTCGGTTATGCCACGCAAGAACACGCAGCTTGCCGGGGCGGGCGAACAGTGTATGAGCATGCTCGACTTCAAGCTGATCACCGTAGTGCACATCGAGCGCAAAATCGACCGGCAATAAATTAGGTTCCGTCGGGCCTGTCATGCGGGCAACGCGCACGGCCCAACTGCCTTGATACCATTCGGCGGCGACACCCCAACCAAAGCCGCGAGCATCTGCCGCATAGTCAAAAGCCGCATAGGTCCAATTTCCCCAGTTCATAAATTGAGTGCGCGGATCTTTGGCGTAGCTGTTCGGGTCAAATACGTCAAGCGTAGAAAAATTCCCCGCCGTTAATACGATGCGATTTTTGTCTTGTGAACCAGCGAGTTGATTTAGACCTGCTTCGAGTGTTTCTGAGCCGCCACCGTTATTCCACGTTTGTCGCAAAAACAATCGTTGACGGTAAAGGATGGGGGTGGTGCCGCCAGCGCGGGTAATTTCGCCGTTGGTATAACCGCCGAGGCCGACAAGATTTGTTGAAAAAGGTACGCCTTCGGCAATTTCCGGGTTGTAGTAGAGCTCCCCGCCCTGCCAAGGGCGTAAGCCAAGGAACGCCGTTGTTGAGAAAGTATACATTTCTTCGGCATTCGTGAGGAGGCTGTTGGGGCCCGTGTACGCGGCAGAAAATCCTGGATGTTTTTGCCAATTTAACGTCGCTTGCAGGTGAGCACTATAATCTTCAGTGTCCGCAGCCTCTGCATTGGCGATCACTGAGAGGGCGCACGCAGTTGTCAGAGTGAGCAAGAAAAATGGCCATGAAAAAGTGGCTCGGCTGATGTGCATTGACTAAATTCCTGGGGCGTGAGGTTGTGCGGAGCATCGCATACAGCGTGTGAAATTGCCGTTAAGGTTAAATAATAAACGGCGAATCTTAAATAATTGCAAGGCAATGTAAAGTGAACCTTTTGTTAATACAGGATGTTTTGCTGGGGGCGAGACGCAATGGTCGGCAGGCAAAGAGAAAGCGATCAAGTGAACTAAGGCAGAAGTCGCTAGCTTATTCGTGCTTGAGGGCCATTTGTTTTGTCTAAAATAGCTAAAAATGTGGCATGCTGAGAGTTCCCTGAAGAGCTTTTCAAAAAGTACGCCGCAAACAGGAAAAGAGTGCTCCGTTTAACCTTTTAAGAATTAGAACGAAAAATGGCAGACAACACCGAACTAAAAGCAGGACGCGAATTTCATTTCACTAAAAAAGATTTTGAGCGGGTGCGTAAAATGATTTACGACCATGCAGGAATCTCGCTCAGCGATTCGAAACAAGAGTTGGTTTATAGCCGCTTGTCACGACGTCTACGCACGACAGGGATTCAAACTTTTGATGCTTACTTGGCGTTGCTGGAAAGCAATGACGAAGCGGAGTGGGAAGCCTTCACTAATTCGCTCACGACCAATCTGACCTCTTTCTTTCGGGAGCCGCATCACTTTCCTGTATTGGCAGAGCATCTGCTAAAGATTCGCGGCAAGCATCCAATTTCTTTGTGGTGTTCAGCTGCCTCTACGGGTGAAGAGCCTTACACCATGGCAATGACCGTATTGGACACTTTGGGGCGCGATGCCTCACAGGTCACGATTGTGGCTACTGATTTAGATACCAAGGTGTTGGAGACGGCAAAGGCGGGAGTTTATCCAGAAGAGCGCGTCAGTAAGCTCGACCCCGAGCTGGTGAAGCGTCACTTCCAACGAGGCACCGGTGCGCAGGCAGGTATGGTGCGGGTTCGCCAAGAGCTGCGTGACATGATTACCTTTCGTCAGGCGAATTTATTACACACTAACTGGGGGCTGCGTCCGCCGCTTGATGTGATTTTTTGCCGCAATGTGATGATCTATTTTGATAAGCCGACCCAGTTAGCCATTTTGAAGAAATTTGTTCCCTTGTTGCGCAGTGATGGTTTGCTGTTTGCGGGCCATTCGGAAAGTTTTCACCACGCTGACGAATTGTTTAAGTTGCGTGGGAAAACGGTTTACGAGTTAACGCCGAAGTACAAAGTGCTACGCAAAGCAGAGGAAAGCCGTTAATACCTACTTTGGTTAATCCGAATCATTTGTTAACGGTAGGTCTGGCTTTGGCCAGACATGTCGGACTGAAGTCCGACCTACAATTTCGCCCTCGCGTATTTACGCGAGTGGGAGCAAGCGAATCAAATGAAATGTTAATAAAGCACTAATGACTGATCACTCTGACTATCAAGAAGTCCTCTCGCCGAATCGGTATTACGACGATACCTTTGATAAGGAGGCAATCAAGCTTTTGCCCGGCGAATACTATGTGACTAATCGGGACATGGTGTTAGTCACGGTGCTGGGTTCGTGTGTGGCGGCCTGTATTCGCGATCGCAAATCTGGCATTGGTGGAATGAATCATTTCATGCTGCCGGAAAACAAAACCGAGGTGGCTAGCCCGGTGGCGACAGCAGCCCGCTATGGTGCTTATGCGATGGAAATGATGATTAACCAACTGCTAAAAAATGGCGCTAAGCGTGAAAATTTGGAAGCTAAGCTTTTTGGCGGAGGCAATGTGTTGCGAGGATTTACCGTGACCAACGTGGGCGAGCGCAATGTTGAGTTTGCCACGGCCTATTTGAAGAACGAAAAAATCCGTGTCGTCGCGCAGTCAATTTTGGATATTTATCCGCGCAAAATTTACTTTTTCCCTGCAACCGGCAAGGTTATGTTGCGGAAACTGAAGCACGCAAATAACGATACAATTATTGAGCGCGAAGCAGAGTATGGCTCGCGCCTCAAGCATGCGGATATCGAAGGCGATATTGACTTGTTTTAAATTATATTTTCTGAGAACGTAACTATGGCAATCGTCAGCACTCCAGTTAAAAAAATCAACGTTTTGATCATTGATGATTCGGCACTGATTCGCGCCATTCTCACTGAGGTAATTAATTCATTCTCCGATCTCTATGTGGTGGGCGCAGCGTCTAATCCACTACAAGCGCGCGAGATGATCAAAACGCTAAATCCTGATGTGTTGACCCTTGATGTCGAAATGCCGCAGATGGACGGCCTGACTTTCCTCGACAAGTTAATGCGTCTACGCCCGATGCCGGTGTTGATGATTTCTAGTTTGACCGAGCGTGGCTCAGAAGCGGCGTTGCGCGCCTTGGAATTAGGTGCGGTAGATTTTTTGCCTAAACCGAAGATGGGTATTGCCGATGGGATGCGCGAGTACGCCGATACCATTGCCGAAAAAATTCGTGCGGCGTTTCAAGCTAAAGGCAAATTTAGAATTCCTGCGACCCCTACTGCGCGTGAATCGCTCCCTGCACTGGGTATGCGTATTGGGAGTACTGAAAAAATTATTGCGGTGGGTGCTTCGACCGGCGGCACCGAGGCTATCAAGGAGTTTTTAATTCGCCTGCCTGCGGACGCCCCAGGGATTGTGATTGCGCAACACATGCCAGAAGCGTTTACTAAATCGTTTGCTGCACGCCTTGATAGCTTGTGCAAAATTACCGTGGTTGAGTCGCAAGGGAATGAACGTGTTTTGCCGGGCCATGCTTACATCGCGCCGGGGCATTCTCATCTCATGCTTAAGCGAAGTGGAGCCAACTATATGACTGAGTTGAGCCAAGCAGCGCCGGTGAATCACCACCGCCCTTCGGTAGAAGTGTTGTTCCGTTCAGTTGCGCAGAATGCAGGTAAAAACGTGATCGGCGTGATGCTCACCGGTATGGGTAAAGATGGTGCGATTGGTATGCTCGAAATGCGCCAAGCGGGGGCTTATAATTTTGCTCAAGACGAAGCCACCTGTGTGGTGTACGGAATGCCGCGCGAGGCTGTGCAGGTAGGCGCTGTTGATGAGATTGTGCCGATTCAAGATATGGCACAAAAAGTGTTGCAGCGACTGATTAACACCGGTGGGATGGGCAATCGGGTTTAAAGATTCAAATCTCGAAGTAATAAGGTGTCGTACGCAACTTAATTTTAAGAGATAAAAATGGAAATTAAACTCAGCAAAAACGGTAGCACAGGGAATATTCATTTGAGTGGGCGATTTGATACGGGCACGCATCACCGCTTTAAAGAAGCGTTCACGCCGTATTTAAGAGACCCCTCGGTAGAGTTGATCGATATCTATTTAACTGATGTGAGTTATATCGACAGCGCAGCGCTGGGCATGCTCTTGCTACTGCGCGAGCATGCGTCTAACTTAAAAAAAACAGTCGGTTTGCGCGCTCCCAATGAGAATGTACAAAAAATATTGGACATTGCAAATTTCCAAAAATTATTCACGATTAGCTAAAGGTTATTTGCAAGCCAATGACTGACGAAGCGAAAAATAACATGCTAAATAATGCCGCTGAGTTGGTGCGCGGAGTGGGTAATCTTGTTACGTTGCCAGACGTCTTTATTCGCATCAATTCATTAGTTGAAAATCCTAATAGCAGCGTAGCGGATATCGCTAAGGCGGTGCAGCAAGATCCTGCTTTTACTGTGCGCTTGCTACGCGTGGCCAACAGTTCTTTTTATGGGCTTTCTTCTTCAGTTGATACCGTTGCTAAAGCTGTTTCCATTATTGGCACGAGCCAGATCCGCAGTTTGGCATTGGCCACTTCGGTCGCGAGTTCCTTTGATGGCTTGCAGAATACCTTGGTCTCAATGGAGCACTTTTGGCGACACAGTCTTTATTGCGCACTCATCGCGCGCATTCTGGCTAAGAAGATAGGCCGCTTCGATGCGGATGCCGTATTCACCGCCGCCTTGCTACACGATATTGGTGAGCTCGTGCTGTTTAACCGTTTACCTCAAGCATCGCAAGATGCTCTGTTATTGGTGCTGGATAGTGTAGATGAGCTACCAGTCTATCAAGCCGAGCGTCAGACGATGGGGCTTGACCATGCCGAGGTGGGTGGGGAGTTGGCGCGCCAATGGAAGTTACCTCCGATGCTAGCGGAGTGCATTGAATTCCATCATGATATTTCTGCGGCCAAGCTCCATCCGCGAGAGGTGGCGCTGGTTCATATTGCCAATATTTTGGCGTTGATGGCCGAAATTCATTCTTATGAGTTAGCCGATGTGCCGCCAGTGGATTCGCGCGCATGGGAGATGTTGGGGATTAGCGCGGATGCTCAAGATGAATTAATCGCGGCAGTGGTGGAAGAGGCGCAAGAGGAAATTGCCGAAGCTGAAAATCTGTTTTTGGGTAAGTAACAATGGCCCTTCTTAATTCTCGCATTCCTCTAGCGCTACCTGGCTTCGAACATATTCGACGTGGCTGGAATGATTCTCACGATACCTTTGCGGCGCGGTTAAACCCCGGTGAATACTACGTCACCAAAAATGAAGAGGCAGTCTATACGACACTGGGTTCTTGCATCTCTGCTTGCATTCGCGATCGAGTCACCGGCGTGGGCGGCATGAATCATTTTATGTTGCCGGCCTCAACGGGCGAAGGGGGGTGGAAAGCCGCAGGCCTAGGGGCGTCAACTCGTTATGGCAACTTCGCGATGGAGCATTTGATTAACGAGATTTTAAAGAATGGTGGCAGCCGTAAAAATCTTGAAGTGAAATTGTTTGGGGGTGGACGCATCATCGCCAACATGACGGACGTTGGGATGCGCAACATTGCCTTTGCGCGTGACTATGTGTCGACCGAAGGTTTGTTGGTAACGTCAGAAGATGTGGGGGATGTTTATCCGCGCATGGTGGTGTATTTCCCCTCAACTGGAAAAGTACGCGTCAAGCGCTTGCGCTCGTTACATAACAATACGATTGTTGAGCAAGAAACCAAATACCTCCACACCATCGAGGACAAGCCAGTGGGTGGCGACATTGAGCTTTTCTAACGAAAACTTCGATGTGCTGGTGGTTGATGACACCGAGCTAAACAGGCAGCTGCTTTCAGCGATGCTGAAAAAGATTGGTTACAGCGTGCGTGTCGCCGTAGATGGTCAGTCGGGGTTGAGCGCCTTTGCCGAAAAGCGTCCGGACATGGTGTTAATGGATGTACAAATGCCGGGCATGGACGGCTTTGCGGTCGTGCGTGAAATGCGCAAACTTTGTACGGCATGGTTTCCCATTATTTTTATTTCAGCCAACACCTCTAACGAACACGTGGTTGAGGGCTTGAATTCAGGTGGTGATGACTATCTGTTTAAGCCGATTCACTACGACGTGTTTAAAGCCAAGGTGGCCAACTTCAAAGAGCGTTTACAAATGTTGCTAGAGTTGCAGCAATATCATTTGCGCACCAAAGAAGAGAGTGAGGCTGCGCACGAATTTATGAAGCACTTCACCCAGTTGAATCGAATTAAGGATTCGATGGTGCAGTTTTATATGAAGTCGGCGGAGGTATTCAGCGGAGATTTAATTGCCTTCGCGCGTACGCCAGACAATCGTTTGAATTTGCTATTGGCGGATAGTGCGGGGCATGGCCTCACTTCTGCGCTGTCGGTTATTCCGCTGACCCAGCCTTTTTATGCCATGTCCCACAAAGGATATGAGTTGGCATCGATTGCTCAGTCCATTAATAAACATGTGCGTGAATATTTGCCTCTGCCACGTTATGTCGCAGCGATCTTGGTGAGTATTGATTCGGCTCACAACACCGTGCAAGTATGGAATGGCGGTTGCCCGCCTGCGGTGTTGGTGAGTGAGGATGGTCGTGAAGTGATTCATCAATTTGCTTCTAAACATTTGCCCCTGGGTGTTGTTTCGCCCGAGCTTTTTGATACCAGTACGGAGCTGCATAATTTAAGTGAACAGACCTATAAGTTGATGCTGTGTTCCGATGGCGCATTAGAAGCTTTGGTGGGTTATGGCAAGGAAACCGATGCGCTAGATTTTTTGCGAAACGCGACAGCGCGCAATGCTGGCTCTTTGTTTGAAGGTTTGTCTGCCACTTTGAATGAGGCACTGCACGGTGAAATACCCCAAGATGATGTGGCACTGCTTTTGGCGACGTGTTCGGGTAGCAAGCAGGGTACGGCACCCCTCAATATTCAAACCTCTGCGCCGCAGTGGGAAAGCGGCCTGCACTTAGAAGAGGCGTTTAAGCATGGACAAATCGTGTGGGAATTTTCGATTGTTTTAACAGCGCTGCAATTAAAACATCTCGATGTTGTGCCATTTTTACTCAGCATCGCTCAACAAATAGACGGCAATAAAACAGATAGCAAGGCGTTTATGGTGCTGTCAGAGCTATTTAACAATGCGCTCGATCATGGTCTGCTCAACTTGGACTCATCTTTGAAAAATGAGCCTGACGGAATGGAAAAATATTATGAAGCTCGCGCGGAACGCTTGAATGCGCTTGAGTCGGGCGAAATTTCAATCCGTATTGCTAAACAGCAAGTGGCCAATGAAAATTATTTGAAGGTCACGTTTAAAGACAGTGGAGAAGGTTTCGATTACAGTCAGTTTAATTTTGGCGAAGCCAGCACCAGCAATGAACGCCACGGAAGAGGGATTTTGCTACTAGCTACGCTGTGTAATTATCTTGAGTATTCGGGTAACGGCTCGTTGGTTAATGCACGGATGGTTCTTTAAAGTCCGACCTACGGGGGCGTTTGGGTTCCGGCTTGTCCGCCTTAGATTATTAATTGCGATGCTAGGAACTTATCCCGCGTTTGTGTTGTCACACCCGCACTTGGAAAAATGAATGGCGTTACCTACAAATACTTAGTCATGACTAAACCGCTACATCTTCTTTTGCTACTTTTCTTTGCGCTATTGCAAAGCGTTGCGCCGTTAGTACACGCCCATGTTGATGGAAATCAAACGGGGTTGTCTGCTTCTGTGTCAAAGGCGTCACTGGCTTTGTTGGGCGAACGGGATGCGTCGCGCTACTTTCTCGAAGGAAATGAGTCCCCGGCTATTTGCATGGCTGATCAATTGCAGCGGAATGACAGCATTGGATTTATGCCTCCCGCAGTAGTGCTTCAGGTGCCAACATTGCCAGTGGTAGCTGTTGTCATAATCTTCCCTCCGGTGGCGACTCTCGTTGCTGCCGCTTCCCCCTATCAAAAGCCACATCCACAAGCCCCCCCGATTTTTTGTTAGTCTAGCGGTAGGCGGGTTTCACCTTATTGATGATTTAAACCTAGCGGGTTGCGCCAAGCGCGATCTACGGAGATTAGTTTTATGAAAGCACTTCCCCTTTATTTATTTGTGGCACTGACATTTTCTTTGCCAGCGCTGGCAGCGGATGAGCTGATACTCAGTGCTACGCAAAAGAAAACACTCGGGATCGCGTCGGCGGCGTTGCTGACAAAAAAACAAGGTGAGTTGGCGGGGATGCCAGCGCAAGTAGTGATTCCGGGCAATCAGCTATTTACGATCAGTACGCCCTTGGCGGCGATGGTTGAGCAAATACTGGTCGGCGTGGGTGACGCAGTAAAAAAAGGACAAGTGTTAGCAACGCTACAAAGCCCCGCTTTGGCTGAAGCGCAGCGAGGCCTATTGCAAGCGAGCACACAAAGTCAGTTGGCTAAAGAGAATTTGGCACGCGATGAAAAGTTGTGGCAAGAAGGCATCATCGCTGAAAGCCGCTTGCGTGCTACACAAAGTCAAAGCCGTGAAGCCAGCGCCGGTTTAGCTGAACGTAAGCAAATGCTAAAACTCTCGGGCATGTCAGACAGTGCGATAGCGCTTTTGCAGACGGGTGGTAACTTAAATAGCTTGTTGTCGATCACCTCGCCCATTACGGGCGTAATCCTCGAGAAATCAGCCATCGCAGGGCAGCGCATCGAGGGCGCCATTCCTCTGTTCAAAGTGGCAAAGTTAGATCCTTTGGCGCTTGAGATTCAAGCCTCACTTTCAAATATCCAGGGCATAAAATTAGGCGCAACCGTGACGGTACCAGACCATCACGCGACTGGAAAATTGACCGCCATCGGGCGAAGTTTAAGCGGAGGTAATCAAACAATTTTGCTGCGCGCGATGATTTTTAAGGGGACAGAATTTTTGCGCCCGGGTCAATTTGTTGAAGTGAATATCGAAACAAGTTCAAGCAGTGAGTCTAAGTGGACTGTGCCTAATGCGGCGTTGGCTAGAGTTGAAAGTAAAACCTTTGTTTTCGTTGAAACCGCCAATGGCTATCGTCCCGTGACTGCCTCGGTATTACAGGAGGGCGCACAAAGTTGCTTGGTCGATGCTAAGTTCGTAGGTGACGAAAAAATTGCGATCAAAGGTGTCTCCGCGTTGAAGGCAAAGATGATGGGGATTGGTGAATAATGCTCTCTAAGCTCGTCGAATTTTCTCTTACCCAGCGCATGCTGGTTGCGGTGCTAACGCTGATGCTGATTGGCGCGGGCATTATGTCTTTTCGTGATTTGCCAATTGATGCCTTTCCCGATGTTTCTTCCACCCAAGTAAAAATTATTATGAAGGCGCCGGGGATGACGCCAGAAGAGGTGGAGGCGCGCATTGTTTCGCCTATCGAATTGGAAATGTTGGGCATCCCTAATCAGCGCATGCTGAGGTCGATTTCTAAATACGCCATCGCTGACATTACCATCGACTTTGCCGATGGCACGGATATTTATTGGGCGCGCCAACAGGTGGCGGAGCGGTTGAGTAATGCACAGCGCGATTTGCCCGCAGGTGCCGATGGGGGGCTTGCACCGATCACCACACCATTGGGCGAGATGTTTATGTTCACCGTGGAAGGTGAAGGTATTTCGTTAGAACAACGCCGCACAATTTTAGACTGGACCATTCGTCCGGCGTTACGCACGCTTCCCGGCGTGGCAGACGTTAATTCCCTTGGCGGATTGGCGCGTAGCTTTGAGGTGGTGCCAGACCATAATGCATTGGCCGCCAGAGGGCTTTCGATGCTGCAGCTACAGCAAGCTTTAGAAGCAAACAACCGCAATGACGGTGCGGGTCGCTTGAGCGATGGCGACGAGGCACTGTTGGTTCGTGCTGAGGGAGGGATAAAAAATTTGCAGGATGTCGGCAACATCGTTATCGCAAGTCCGAACAACAATCCAATTCGGGTGAGTGATGTGGCGCAGGTGCGGATAGGTAGTCTTACGCGCTACGGCGTGGTCACTGAAAACGGTACCGGAGAAGCGGTCGAAGGTTTGGTCTTGGGCTTGCGGGGTGCGAATGCGCAAAAGGTGGTGAAAGGCGTAAAAGAAAAACTTGCGGAATTGGCTCCTGCCTTACCCAAAGGCGTTACGACGCAAGTTTTTTATGATCGCGGCAGTTTGGTCAATCGTGCGATCAGCACAGTTTCAAAAGCATTAACTGAAGCGATCGTATTGGTGGTTATTTTGCTGGTGTTGTTTCTGGGCAATTGGCGCGCAGCCGTGGTGGTTGCCATTACCTTACCTTTGGCGGTGCTGTTCACTTTTATTTTGATGCAGCAATTTGGGATGTCTGCCAACTTAATGTCGTTGGGCGGGCTAGCAATCGCCATTGGTATGTTGGTTGATGCTGCGGTGGTGGTGGTCGAAAACATCATGAGCGCCTTGGGAACGAAGCGTCAGCACACTTCACATCTACATATTATTTTCTCGGCAGTGAAAGAGGTGATCCCGCCGGTTGCGGCCGGAGTTGCCATCATCGTCATCGTATTCTTGCCCTTGATGACGCTTCAAGGTTTAGAAGGAAAGTTATTTATTCCCGTGGCGTTAACCATTGTGTTCGCCTTGTCCGCTTCTTTGCTTTTGTCACTCACCGTGATTCCGATGATGTCCTCATTTATGTTGAAGACTGTACATCATGAAGATCCGTGGTTGGTACGTCACTCCCTACGCATCTATACGCCGTTGTTAAAAGCGGCCTTGCGTAAAGAGCGTGTGGTGATTGGCACCGCCCTCGCCTTATTGGTAGTCACTGGCGTTCTATATGGTTTTATTGGTAAGGCTTTCATGCCAGAACTGGATGAAGGCGACATTATTTTGCAGACCGCAAAACTGCCCTCCATAAATTTGGAGCAAACTGCTGAAATTGATAAGCGCGTGCAGGCGGCAATTCTCAAAGCAGTGCCTGAAGTTGCACGGATTATTTCGCGGGCGGGCGCCGATGAGCTTGGCCTTGATCCGATGGGGCTAAATGAGACCGACAACTTTATGGTGCTGAAACCACAAGCGCAGTGGCGCCAGCCTGACAAGGACGTGATCATTGAAGATGTGCGCAAGGTAATGGCCAATTTCCCCGGTGTGGAATTTAGCTTTACTCAGCCTATTGCGATGCGCGTTTCAGAAATGCTGACAGGCACGCGGGGCGATGTCGCAATCAAACTGTTTGGGCCGAGCTTACCTACCTTGAGTGAGCTTGCCGACAGAATGGTGAAAGTGGTTGGCGGGATTGAAGGTAGCGAAGACGCCTACACGGTAAAAAATAACGGTGTGCAGTATTACCGCATCATCATAGATCGTTTGGCGGCAGGAAGGTTAGGGTTAAGTGTTGATGACATCAGCAATACCTTGCGAGCACAGATTGAAGGTCGGCAATTAGGCACGGTAATTGAGGATGGGCGGCGTACGCCTTTGCTGATTCGTGGCGAATCGCATGTGCAGCAGTCTCCCGCCTTGTTTTCTGCGCTGACCTTGCCACTGAGTAACGGTCAAAGTGTGCCGCTGGCGGTGGTGGCAAAACTTGAGCGGGCAGATGGTCCAGTAAAAGTTGATCGGGAAAATGGCAAGCGCATGGTGGTAATTCAAACCAATGTGCGGAATCGCGATTTAGTGAGTTTTGTAGAAGAAGCAAAAGCCGCGATTGCAGCGCAGATAAAATTGCCAGACGGCTACCGCCTCACCTGGGGCGGCCAGTTTGAAAACCAACAACGTGCTGCGGCACGCTTAACCGTGGTGGTTCCCATCGCGCTGGGTTTGATTTTTATGCTGTTGTTTGTGACCTTTGGTTCGGTGCGGCAATCGGTGTTAGTGCTGACTAATATTCCTTTTGCATTAATGGGTGGTGTGTTTGCACTGTGGGTGAGCGGTCAGTATCTGTCAGTTCCTGCTTCGGTTGGATTCATCGCCTTGCTGGGCATCGCGGTACTGAATGGGGTGGTAATGGTGTCTTACTTTAACCAGCTACACGCCGAGGGCCTGTGCATCTCTGATGTGGTGATAGAGGGGGCTGAGCGACGTTTGCGGCCGGTATTGATGACAGCCAGTATTACTGCCTTCAGCTTGCTCCCTCTGTTGTTCGCAACTGGCCCTGGTTCAGAAATTCAAAAACCATTGGCGATTGTGGTGATGGGCGGCTTGATTAGCTCGACACCGCTGACGTTATTTATGCTCCCAATTTTGTATCGTCGTTTTGGATTAGAGCGCAAAAAAAGGAATTGCTATGAGTAACGAACTGAATTGTTGCCTAACCTTGGTTTGCCACCGTTCACTTGAGGAGCGTTTGGTTAGCCACATGTTGGAGCATCCTAATTGGGTGCGAGGTTTCGTTATTTTGCAGGGCGAAGGTAGCAGTCAGAAAGAAATTTTGCCGAGCATGATGGAACAGGTGCGCGGGCGTTCTCGGCGTGTGTCGTTTCAATGTGTGATGAAATTAGAGGATGCGCAAGCTCTTGTTTCGCGACTTAAGCAGGTGGCGAACAATCCAGAAATTGCCTATTGGATTACGCCGGTCATCGATTTCGGGAGGATGGAGTGAAATTTATCTATCTATATGTTTTTATTGAGATAATTTGCATATCTGGCGCGGTAAATGCCGCTGAACTAACTTACGTCGATTTGCCGCAACAGGCACAGGTTGAAGCCGCGCTCGCTAGCCATCTTAATGTACAAAACGCCACCACGGGTATCAAGATCGGGCAGATAAACCAGCGCAAATGGTCTAGTGGTAATTACGAATTCAATCTGCGTGCAGGGACTTCGCAGCGCAAAATTACCAGCACTGGCCAAGACTATAAAGAATACGATTTTGCGATTGAAAGGCCCTTACGTTTGCCTAACAAGATGCTGCTTGATGGCGATATTGGCGATGAGGGTGTGAATCATGCTGAGCAGGTGCTGGGAGATGCTTACCATGAAACAGGGCGTACGCTGTTGCATCTGTGGTTTAACTGGCAGCGAGAATATGCTCAGCTGAATCAATGGCAACAGCAGGTGGAAATTTTGCAGCAGCAAGCTGCTACCGCTGAAAAACGTTTCAAGGCAGGTGATGCACCAAAAATGGAATTGAATCAAGCGCAGGCAGCGGTTTCGCAGTCGTTGGTCTCTTTGCAACAAGCCAAAATGCGCATGCACTCAGCGGCGACTGAATTGACGCGGCAATTCCCCTCTTTCGTTTTCCCCAGTGCTCCTGCTGTTTCTTTACCACAGCCTGTCACGCAGGATTTGGCCTATTGGAAAAAACAAATAATTGGGCACAACCACGAATTGGAAATGGCGCTTTCAGAAAAAAGAATTCAACAAATGCTGGCGCAGCGTGGGCGAGCCGATCGCGTCCCTGATCCGACAGTCGGTTTGCGGTATTCAAATGAAATGGGCGGCGACGAAAAAGTAACCGGTCTGTATATCTCAGTTCCACTGTCATTCGGCTTGCGCGGTGCCAATGCGCAACAAGCTGAGTATCAAGCTGAGCTGAGTGGCAACCGCGAAGCCAATGTGCGTAGACGCTTAGATGCGGATATTAATGCGGCCTATTCGCAAGCAGTAGAAAGCTATCAGACTTGGCAGCAGGCACGCGAGGCGGCAGAAAATTTGCGGAAGAACGCAGAGCTGGTGACCCGTGCTTACACGCTAGGGGAAAGCAGTTTGTCTGAAACTTTAACCGCACGACGCTTTGCACTCGAAACCACGCTGGCAGAAAGTATTGCGCAACTGGATGCCAATGAGACCCGCTATCGCCTGATGTTGGATGCGCATGAACTGTGGTCAATGACAACTCACCTTGAGCACTCGCCAAAGCAATAGTCAGCATAGCAAGGCTGGCACTCGCTGCTAAATCCTATTACCATTCGCCGCCTTTGATATTGCGCAGGGAGAACACCGATGGGCAGGATTTCACAGCCGTTGCTAATTACGGCTTTGCTACTCATCGTTTCCAATTTGTTCATGACCTTTGCGTGGTATGGGCACCTTAAAAATCTGGCGCAATCGCCTTGGTATATTGCGGCGCTAGTGAGTTGGGGCATCGCGTTATTTGAATATTTGTTGCAGGTGCCCGCGAACCGTATTGGCTACGCCACGATGGACCTAGGGCAACTAAAAATCCTGCAGGAAGTGATTACCTTGCTGGTGTTTGTTCCCTTCGCGGTGATTTACATGGGGCAGCCATTGAAGATGGATTATCTGTATGCCGCGCTGTGTATGATGGGCGCGGTATATTTTATTTTTAGAGCATAAGAAAAATGAGCAAACCAAAACATATTCACATCCTCGGCATCTGCGGCACCTTCATGGGCGGCATCGCCGCCATCGCTAAACAGGCGGGCTACCGTGTCACCGGTTGCGATGCCAACGTTTATCCGCCGATGAGCACACAACTCGAGGCACAGGGTATTGAGCTGATTGAAGGTTTTGGCGTTGAGCAACTCGCGCTGAACCCTGATGTATTCGTTATCGGCAACGTGGTGTCGCGCGGCAATCCGCTGATGGAAGAAATTTTAAATCGCAATTTGTCTTACGCTTCCGGCCCGCAGTGGTTGGCCGATACTTTATTGCGAGACAAGTGGGTGCTCGGTGTTGCTGGCACGCATGGCAAGACCACCACCACGTCGATGTTGGCTTGGATATTGGAACACGCAGGGATGACCCCAGGTTTTCTTATTGGCGGTGTGCCGCAAAATTTTGGTATCTCGGCACGTATCACTGAGTCTCCATTTTTTGTGATCGAAGCGGATGAATACGACACCGCATTTTTTGATAAGCGCTCCAAGTTCGTTCACTATCATCCACGTACCGCGATTCTCAATAATTTGGAATTTGATCACGCAGATATTTTTGCCGATCTCGCCGCCATCGAAACGCAGTTTCATCATCTCGTGCGCACGGTGCCGGGCAATGGACTGGTGGTGAGCAATGGCCGCGAAGCATCTTTACAGCGCGTGATTCAGCGCGGTTGCTGGACGCCGGTTGAAAAATTCGGTAGCAATGATGGTTGGAATATCGACGACGATAACAACGTGTCCTTGAATGGTGTAAAGCAGGGTGTGTTGCAGTGGGACTTGATGGGTGAGCACAACCGCATGAATGCACTTGCCGCACTCGCTGCCGCGCGCCATGCGGGCGTGCCGGTAGCTCAAGGTTTAGCCGCGCTGACCGAATTTAAAAATGTGAAGCGCCGCATGGAAGTGCGCGGCACCGTGAACAGCATTACTGTTTACGACGACTTTGCACACCATCCGACTGCGATTGACACTACCGTTGCAGGCTTACGTCAGAAAGTGGGGAAGGCGCGCATTTTGGCTGTGCTAGAGCCGCGCTCCAACACCATGAAACTGGGCGTGATGAAAGACGCGCTTCCCGCAAGCTTGAAATATGCGGATCTTACTTTTTGCTATGCCGGAAATTTGGGGTGGGATGCGCGTGGCGCGCTCGCGCCACTGGGTGACAAAGCCATTGTGAAAGACGATCTCAACGACTTGATCGAGAGCATCGCAAGTATTGCAAAAGCAGGCGACCAAATTTTGGTGATGAGCAATGGCGGCTTTGGTGGGATTCACGAGAAGCTGCTAAAGAGGTTCGCGTAAGGCGTTGTGTTTTGCAGGTCGGGTTTTAACCCGACGTTTTTGTCTGGACTCACTAACTCCGTCGGGATGCCCAGCAAGTTTTGCTTTTCCTCAGACTGAGGATTACTGAATTAAAAAATCAATAAGTTCAACTGGCCCATCGCCAAAGGGCTGTCCCAAACTAATCACGCCTGTGCCATGTAGCATCACTTCTTGATTCATGACGTGAATCACTTGGTTGTCGCTAAAACGAACATAGGTGCCATTTGCACTGTGATCGGCAAGCACAAATTTGCCAAAGCTAAATTCGATACGCGCATGTTGGCGTGAAGCGAAGGTGCTCGGAATAATCAAATCACAGTTCTCGCCGCGTCCCACGACAATGCTTTTGTGCTGTTCGTTAATGGTTGTCAGGTGTTGATGGAAACGGAGTAGCAACTCATGCCTCGCTTCACTGGGTTTGCGAAATTGTGGCAAGCCAATGCGGGTGGTCATGGTGTCATCTTGTTCCCAGCTCACCTGAAAGACATCCATCGCCTCATCTTTACCGCGAAATTCCGCACGGGTGATTTGTCGTACTTTGTTGCGCAACTTTGCAGGTAGTGCATTAACGGCGGCATGTGTCGTTAAAATTTGCCGCGCACGCGTAATCGAGGTGACACGGGCTGCCACATTTACCGCGTCGCCGAAAATATCGTTGCCCTCGCAAATGACTTCGCCGTAATGAAAACCAATACGGATATAGATCGGGCGGATGCCGCCGGGGCGCTCTTTGTCAACTGCCAGTTGCATGGCACAAGCGGCTTCTAAGGCATCCGTAGGCGAGGGGAAGGTGCACATAATTTCGTCCCCGATGGTTTTGATCACCACTCCGTGGCGCGAAGGCAGTTCTCTAATCAATACGTTCAGGCAGTTGTTAATAATTCGCAGCGCTTCTACATCCCCCAGTTTTTCATATAAAGAGGTGCTGCCGCTGACGTCAGCAAACAAAATGGCAAGTTTTTCTTGGTGGGAAGTGTCAGACATTTTAGCCATTCGCTCCAAACATCATGCGTTTTGCCACAAATTTTTTGGCGATCGGAACACTGCCCAATAGCGAAATTGCCCAGCCTCGTACACTATTTAGCATGGGCAAATCATTAGAGAAAATTCGCACTAAGCCATCGGTAAAACCAATACCTGCATTGCGATCGAGGCGACGTGATTTTCGATAATCTGCCAGCATCGGCGCAGAGCCAAGCGCGGCAGACTGCCCACGTAAAATCACTCTCGACAATTCCCATGCATCTCGCACGCCCATATTGAAGCCTTGCCCCGCAACAGGGTGAAGGGTTTGCGCGGCATTGCCTATCAGCACCGTGTGAGGAAAGGTGGTGTCAGGAGCGCGCTTGAGACGTAAGGGGAAGCTACTGCGTTTGCCAACGGTGGTGAATTCGCCGACCTCGTCGCCAAAGTGATGGCGCAATTCGCTGAGAAATTTTGCATCATTCCAGGCCAGCATTTCTTCCGCTTGCGCGTGCGAACCCGTCCAAACTATTTCGTAACCATCGCGGTAAGGTAGCAAGGCAACCGGACCTTGCGCGGTGAAACGCTCGAAGGCGGTATCGGCTTGAGGCTTGCTGCAAGTGATGTGCGCGATCACCGCGCTTTGGCCGTATTCGCTAACTTTAGGTGGGTGTGTGGTTTCAAATAATTTACCGCCATCGGCAACCACCGCAAGTCGCGCACAAAGTTGCTGCTCGTGGCCTGCGTGCTGATAAGTGAGTGTCGCACCAGAGGCATCGCTATCTAATTTACTCACCGCCGCGCATTCCAAATAAGTGGCGTTAGTTTGCTTTAACGCTTGGTGCAATGAAGCTTGCAATGCAGGGTAGGGCAGCACGTAGCCCAGTTCAGGCACCTTCATTTCGTCGGCAAATAAATAGGTATATCCAGCCGTATTTTTTTGCGAGATGTGAATCGTTTTGATGGAAGAAACCTGTGAGATATTTTTCCACACACCTAATTTATCCAACAACAAGCGGCTGCCGTAAGATAGCGCGAGTGCACGTGGGTCAGCATTTTGCTCTTCCACTTTGCGCGCTTCCAGCACTACAATTTTCATGCCGCTATCGCGCAAGGCTAATGCCAATGCACTGCCGACTGGGCCGCCACCGATAATGGCGATGTCACACTGCTCATTCATGACGCATAACCTCTTCAATTTCATCCACTGTCTTCGGTGCGTTTTGGGTAAGCACTTCGTTCCCCGTTGGGGTAATCAGCACATCATCTTCGATGCGAATGCCGATGTTCCATAATTCGCGCGGCACGTTGTCGGCGGGGCGAATGTAGCAGCCCGGCTCGACGGTAAGCGTCATACCTGCTTGCAGTGGACGCCATTGCTCGCCGATTTTATACTCGCCCACATCATGCACATCCATGCCCAACCAATGGCCGGTGCGGTGCATGTAAAACTGTTTGTAGCTTTCGCTTTCCAGCACGGAATCAACGCTACCTTGGCATAGCTTCAGATCAACGAAGCCTTGCGCTAAAACACGCAGCGCTGCTTCGTGAGGCGCGTTCCACAAATTGCCGGGAGTCGCTGCCGCAATGGCTGCGGCTTGAGCGGCCAGCACAACTTCATAAACATCACGTTGTGCGGGGCTAAATTTTCCGTTCACCGGAAAAGTGCGCGTGATGTCTGAGGCGTAACCTTCGACTTCGCAACCCGCGTCAATCAGCAATAAATCGCCATCGTTTAAGCGCGCATTGTTGCCAACGTAATGTAGCGTGCAGGCATTAGCGCCGCCTGCGACGATGCTAGTGTAGGCGGGCTGACGCGCGCCGTGACGACAAAATTCATGCAGCAATTCGGCTTCCACTTCGTATTCAAATTGATTCGGCCCAGTGAAGCGCATGGCCCGACGATGCGCCCCGCAAGAGATGATGGCGGCGCGGCGCATAATATCTAATTCATTGATATCCTTTAGCAATCTCATTTCATTGAGTAGCTCGCGCACATCACGAACTGCATCCGGCGCGTGGATGCCGCTACGCGCTTTTTCTTTAACTGCCTCGCGAATTTTGAGCAGACGCGCATCCCACGATGGTGTCGTGCCCAAGGGATAAAACAACACGGGCTGGTTGCCCATGAGTTCAATTAATTTTTCATCGAGCTGCGTAATTGGATAAGTAGCATCAAATCCAAATTGTTCGCGTGCGCCTTCAGGCCCGTAGCGAAAGCCATCCCAAATTTCACGCTCGGTATTTTTTTCACGGCAAAACAAAATGCTTTGTGGCGACTCACCTGCGATGACCACCACAACGGATTCAGGTTCGGTAAAACCAGTGAGGTAATAAAAATGGCTGTCGTGGCGATAGTCGTAATGGGTGTCGGCATTGCGCGCCACTTCGGGTGCGGTAGGGACAATTGCGATGCCGCGCTGCATTTTGGCTTGCAGGGCATTGCGACGTTGAAGGTAGGGAGAGCGATCAAGCATGAGCGGTATTTTGTGACAGACGCAAGTGCTTGTCGAGTTCATCTAGGCGCTGTGGCGTGCCGATGTCCATCCAAACTCCTTGGTGGTGTTCGCCACTCACTTTGCCGGCAGCGATGTGTTCACGTAGCAAAGGCGCAAGGGGGGCTTTGTTGCCGTGCGGAATGTTGGCAAATAGTGAGGGGCGGTATAAGCCAATGCCGCTGAAGGTGAGGATTGGGGATTGAGGATTGAGGATTGAGGACTCGGGAACGATTCGATTAGCGTGCAGTTCAAAGTCACCTTTAGGGTTGTGCGTGGGGTTGTTGACCAGCACCAGATGCGCGTTGTCATGATTGTTTTTCATCTGCGCGGCAAGTGCAGGCAGGCGTGCGAAGTCGTAATCGCAATAAATATCGCCGTTAACCACCACAAAAACTTCTTCACCTAAAAGATGCAGTGCAAAAGCGATGCCGCCCGCCGTTTCCAGTGCAGTTTCTTCAGCTGAATATTGAATCGTTGCGCCGAATTGCTTGCCATTGCCGAGTGCTTGTTCGATCTGTGCGCCGAGATGGGCGTGGTTAATCACTAGCTCGGTAATGCCCGCTGCCACTAGGCGCTCAATGTGCCACACAATCAGTGGTTTGCCACCCGCTTGCAGCAAGGGCTTGGGGGTGTGGTCAGTTAAGGGACGCATACGCTCGCCACGCCCTGCCGCTAAAATCATTGCAAGCATTAAAATGTATAACCTTCTTGCGTTGCTTGCGGCTCAAGCTCATCCAAGATATTGAGCAAGGGCTTGAGATCAATGTAGCGCACACAGGCGCGGCGTAAATAGTCCATCACCAGCGGCATGTCTTTTAGATAGCCGTCTTTGCCATCGCGGTGATAAAGGCGCGCGAAAATCCCCAGCACCTTGATGTGGCGCTGTACGCCCATCATCTCGTAGTCACGATAAAACAAGCCGAAATCTTCGTTCACCGGCAATTTTGCTTTGCGCGCATTTTCCCAATAGCGAATCAGCCAATCCATGATGTCGGCCTCTTCCCATTTCACATAAGCGTCTTTGAACAGGGATGCGAGATCGTAGGTGATCGGGCCATACACCGCGTCTTGAAAGTCTAAGATTCCCGGATTCGGTTCGCTCAACATCAGATTCCGTGAGTGGTAATCGCGATGCACATAAACGCGAGGCTGCGCTAAATTATTGGCGAGAATACGGGTAAAGACTTCTTCCAGTTTAGTCTGCTGTTTTTCTGTCAGCGTTACCCCAAGATGCTTGGCGATATACCACTCTGGGAATAAATTTAACTCTCGACGCAGCAACGCTTCATCATAAAGTGGTAATTCATTTTCGCGCGAAGCGAGCTGAATTTTAATCAGCGCATCAGTAGCCGCACCATAAAGTTGACGGGCGTTACTTTGGTTTATCGCTTGCAGATAAGTGGTGTTACCCAGATCAGATAACAGCAAAAACCCCTGCGCTGCGTCTTGAGCAAAAATATGCGGCACATGGGTGCCGGCGGCTTCAAACAATTTTGCAACATGCAGAAAAGGCTCACAATTTTCATGCAGTGGTGGGGCATCCATCACTACCTTGGTCGTGCCATCGTCGAAGGTGGCACGGAAATAGCGACGAAAACTGGCATCTGCCGAGGCCGGTGCTAAGGTGAATTTTTGCTCGGGATAGAGGCTAGTAAGCCATGAGGTTATTTGATTTTGACGAAGCATTGGTTTGCCTTAATTGTGGTTTTGTGCGATTTTAGCACCTTAATTTATCTGCCCTGCATCATGCGTTTTCGTTTTCATCTCGTTTTCTTTCTAAGTTTATCTCTGCTTTCACTGCACAGCCATGCAGCGACGGTTGCATTGCCAGCAAGCGTGATTGCCCCTGCGAGCTCAGTCAGCATTGCGTCGCCGCAACCAGAAAAAACCGTGTATATCGCAGCGCACGACATGAAAAGTAAAACCCCCGAAGGCATGGAGGCGCACGGTAACGTTGAAATGCAGCAGGGACAACAGAAAGTATTTGCTGATCATTTGTTCTATCAACAAGAAACGGGCGATCTTTCTGCCAATGGCTCGGTTCGGATGGAGCAGCCCAGCGGCTTAATGTCCGGCCCGGATTTAAAAATGAATATGGACAGCAATATTGGCGAAATGACGACGCCTTATTTCCAGTTCAATCCGATCACCTCCGGCCCCAACAAACAAACCGCTGCGCACGGCTCGGCCAAAGTGATGCGTAGCACGGGCAAACTCAGTTATGAATATGACAATGTTACCTACACGACTTGCCCAGCGGGAAACGATGACTGGCTGCTCCACATGTCATGGCTAGAGTTGGATCGCAGCACTCAAATAGGCACAGCCCATAACGCCTGGATTGACTTTATGGGCGTGCCTTTGCTTTATACGCCGTGGATGAATTTTCCTTTGGATGGGAGAAGAATGTCTGGGTTATTGGGTCCAGTGTATGGTCGCACCAGAATGGGGGGCACAGAGATCACTTTGCCCTATTACTTAAATCTCGCGCCTAACTACGATGCCACCATCGCACCTCGAATCATGGAGATGCGCGGAACCTTATTGAATGACGAATTTAGGTACATGGGCAAAAGTTTTGCAGGTGAGTTGCATTACGATATTTTGCAAAACGATCGCATCACCAACACTGATCGTATTCGCACTGCTGTGAAGCACACGCAAAACTTGGGAGGAGGCTTTGGCTTTGCCACCAACTTACATCGTGTCTCAGATGATTCTTTTTTCCGTGATTTTTCCAGCACGGTTTATGGGGGAACACAAAGCCAATTATTAAATGAGGGCGTGCTGACCTATGGAGGTGGCTGGTGGTCGGCCATGCTACGCGGCCAAACTTATCAAACCTTGCAAGACGATCTAAAAACAGTCGGCATTCCTTATGAGCGCATGCCACAGTTGAATGTCTCGGCACAACAAAGTACCGCGACTAGCCAGATGAATATGGTGAGCGAGTATGTCGATTTCCGTCACCCCACCATGGTTAATGGCCAGCGCTTTGTTGTTAATCCTTCGTACAGCTTTTTACTGTTGAGTGACCCTGCGTATTACCTCAGGCCTAAGTTTAGTGTTCACCATACTCACTATGTGATGGGCTATAACAATAGTGCGCTCATTCCTGATGCGACGAGGACCTTGCCTACGTTTAGCCTTGATAGTGGTATGACCTTTGAGCGCGAATTTGCCATGGGTGATGGTGAATATATTCAAACGCTTGAGCCGCGTGTTTACTACGTCAAAATTCCTTATCAAGACCAGAGCTTCTTGCCGATCTACGATACATCACAAGCGTCATTTAATTTTGCGCAAATGTTTACGGAGAATCGCTTTTTTGGAAATGACCGTGTTGGTGACGCCAATATGGCAACCATGGCGATCACCACACGTTTGATAGATAACGAAGGCGGTACGGAGCGTCTGCGAGTTGCGGTGGGTGAACGGTTCAGTTTTCAAACACCACAGGTGAATTTAGGCGCACTCAACAATAATAGCCGCTCCGATATTTTGTTGGCACTGAATGGCAGGGTTACCAATGCACTCACCCTAGATGGTTTGCTGCAATACGACCCGAATACTGAGCACACCCTTTCCTACAACGGCACCGCTCGCTATAGGCCAGAAATTGGCAAGGTCCTTAATCTAGGTTATCGCTACACCTATGTCGATGGCACAATCGAAAACGATGTGCGACAGGGGGATTTTTCCACGCAATGGCCACTTTTCTGGCATTGGTATGCGGTTTCGCGTTGGACTTATTCGTTCAATGAGCGGAGAGTTTTGGAGCAACTGGCGGGGCTTGAGTATAATCAGTCCTGCTGGATGTTGCGTTTAGTGGCACAAAAGTTCCCATTGCCAAACCAAAAAGTCTCTACCGGAATATTCATTCAGCTCGAACTCAGGGACATGGTTTCCTTAGGCTCAGACCCACTAAGTGCCCTAAAGCTGAGTGTTCCAGGTTACACCAAGCTAAGTGCTCCAACAGTCGAACAGCCAGTGCAAACTCTGCCCTAGCCAACTTAACGTATTGAAAGAAGTTTATGACGCGTACTAAATCAGTGCAAAGATTTTTGTGGTTGCTGCTTGCCCTGTGTCCTTTTGCCCAAGCAGCCGAATCATCAAAGCAACTCACGCCATTCAACCAAATTCTTGTGGTTGTTAATGAGGATGTCATTACGCGACAAGAATTAGAGGCGCGCTTAGTTATTGTCGCGAATCAATTAAAGAAACAAGGTACGGCACTTCCTGACGCCGACGTATTAGAAAAGCAAATTTTGGAACGTATGATTGGTGATTTGCTACAACAACAATTTGCTAAAGAGACAGGCTTGCGCATCGACGACGTACAGCTCGATAAAGCGCTTAATCGCATTGCGCAACAGAATAAAATTACTTCGCTGACGGCCTTTCGGGCGAAGCTTGAGCAAGACGGCATCAATTACAATAAATTTCGCGAAGAAATTCGTGCTGAAATTTTAGCTGCGCGATTGCGTGAGCGCGAAGTCGACAGCAAACTAATGATTAGCGATAACGAAATTGAAAATTATTTAAAAAATCAGGCTAAGCAAGTCGGTAAGGGTGAAGAGCTTAATCTGGCGCACATCATGGTAGTGGTGCCTGAGCAAGCCAGCGCTGAAAAAATTCAAACCTACAAAACGCGCGCAGAACAAGCGCTGGCCAAATTACGCGCAGGCGCGCCCTTTGCTCAAGTCGCAGCAGGTTTCTCTGATGCGCAAGACGCTCTGCAAGGCGGACAGCTAGGTTGGAAAGCGGCAGATCGTTTACCTCCACTCTTTGCGGAACCGTTAGTTAAATTAAAGCCAGGAGAAATGACTGAGATTTTGCGCAGTCCAAACGGCTTTCACATCATCAAGCTGTTGGAGCGCCGTAGCAAAGATGCACCTATCGTAATTACGCAAACTCATGCGCGACACATTCTCATCAAAACTAGCGAATTAGTGCCAGAGAACGAAGCCAAAAGCCGCTTGGCTGAAATTAAGCAGCGCATTGATAAAGGCGCTGATTTTGCTGAGCAAGCTAAATTATTTTCCGAAGACGGCAGCGCTGCGCAAGGGGGCGATTTGGGCTGGCTTTCGCCCGGAGAAACGGTTGCCGAATTTGAGGGGCCGATGGATGCGCTCAAAATTAGCCAGATCAGCGGCTTGGTGCAGTCTGGTTTTGGTTGGCACTTGATTCAAGTATTAGAGCGTCGCAATACCGATGTCAGCGCTGAGCAAAAGAAGCTCCAAGCACGTAATGCGATTCGCACCTTCCGCTCCGACGAAGTGTTTCAAGATTGGCTACGTCAACTGCGCGATCGCGCATTTGTCGAATATCGCACGCCGCAAAAATAATGACCGCTCCGCTGGTTGTCACCTCAGGCGAGCCGGCAGGCATTGGTCCTGATCTATGTTTGCAACTGGTGCGACATGATTTCCCACTCGTGGTGATAGGTGATCAAGTACTTTTGCAACACCGTGCTCAGCAGCTAAATTTAGACTTGGCTCTCCATACCTACAGCGCAACAATGCCTTGGGTAGCGGGAAAACTAAGCGTTTTGCACATTCCTCTCAAAGAACCCACACAAACCGGCAAGCTCAATTCCGCCAATGGTTCGTATGTGTTGGAAACGCTGTCTCGTGCTGTGCAAGGGTGTCAGTCAGGTGAGTTTTCTGGCATGGTTACCGCTCCGGTACACAAGGGCATCATTAACGAAGCGGGTATACCGTTTACCGGTCACACAGAGTTTTTGGCGGAGCTGACCCAAACTCCACGGGTGGTAATGATGCTTGCTGGGGGCGGCATGCGCGTTGCGCTGGCAACCACACACCTCCCGTTGCGCGAAGTGGCTGACGCCATCACCGCGCCTCTGTTGGAGGAGGTGCTGCGCATTTTGCAGCGAGATTTGCAGCAACGTTTTGGCATTCCTAAGCCACGCATTCTTGTTGCGGGCTTGAATCCTCATGCGGGAGAAGGCGGACATCTGGGCCGCGAAGAAATTGACGTGATGATTCCAGTGTTAGACAAATTGCGTGCTGAAGGAATGAACGTCAGCGAGCCACTTCCTGCCGATACTTTATTTGCCGCGCACCGTTTGCGTGAATGTGATGCCGTGCTCACGATGTATCACGACCAAGGCTTGCCCGTGTTGAAACACGCTAGCTTTGGCGAAGGAGTGAACATCACGCTTGGCCTGCCGATCATTCGCACCTCGGTCGACCACGGTACTGCTTTGGATTTGGCCGGCACGGGGAAGGCGGACGTGGGGAGTTTGTTGGAAGCGATTAAAGTGGCTCAGCAAATGGTGCATCATGAACGGGCCTAAAATCTAAATGAGCCACAAAGCGAAAAAACAATTTGGCCAAAACTTCCTCGTCGATCAGCAGATCATCGACGACATTGTGCGTGCTATCCGCCCAGAGCCAAGTGACAACATGGTGGAAATCGGCCCGGGTTTAGGTGCGCTGACCCGGCCGCTATTGAAGCAACTCAATCAATTGCATGTGGTGGAAATTGACCGCGACATCATCGCGCGCCTGAAGACAGACTACCCGCAGGATAAGCTCATCATTCACGAAGGCGATGCGCTTAAGTTTGATATTGCAGAATTACCCACTCCGCTGCGCATTGTCGGCAATTTGCCCTACAACATTTCTTCGCCCTTGCTATTTCATTTTTCAGATTACGCAACACAGATTACCGATATGCACTTTATGTTGCAAAATGAAGTGGTCGAACGCATGGTTGCCGCACCCTCTACGCCTGCATACGGAAGATTGTCGGTGATGTTGCAGTATCGTTTTTACATGGAAAAATTACTCGACGTGCCGCCCGAATCCTTCCGCCCTGCACCGAAAGTTAACTCGGCTATCGTCAGGTTGACTCCAACCCCTCCCCAAGAAATTGTGGTGCAAGACGAGAAAATTTATTCAGCCGTCGTGGGTGCCGCCTTCGGCCAGCGCCGCAAGACACTCCGCAATACCTTACGTCCCTTGCTTGCTGATGAAACACTCGCGCAGCTGGGGATTGATGCCCAATTACGTGCTGAAAATTTGAGCTATTTGGATTTCGCCAAAATTGCCAATTGGCTTGCCGCTCAGCCAATCAATCATTAAATCCCCGCCTGATTTAAGTTAGAATCACAGCCTGATTATTAACTGTATTTTCCTTGTCCTATGTCTGATATTCCACCCATTGTGCTGACGTTTTCAGCGACCGACCCGAGTGGCGGTGCCGGTATGCAAGCTGATATTTTGACCATCGCGAGCATGGGTTGTCATCCGCTATCGGTGGTTACTGCCATTACCGTGCAAGACACCATGGGCGTGGACGATGTGCAGCCCATGGATGCCGACTGGGTGGTTGATCAGGCACGTACGGTGTTGGAAGATATGCCGGTTGCCGCATTCAAAATTGGCTTGATTGGTAGTGTTGAAAATATTGCAGCCATCGCCGAAATCATTTCTGACTATCCCGATGTGCCGCTTATTTTGGATCCTGTGCTGGCATCAGGTCGCGGCGATGAGTTAGCCAATGAAGATATGTTGGCCGCGATGCGTGAGTTGCTGTTGCCGCAAACCACCATTTTGACGCCAAATAGCATTGAGGCGCGTCGCTTAATTCAAGATGAAGATAACGAGCAAGATGATCCAAGTTTGATCGAGTGCGCGAAACGCATCGTCCAATTGGGCTGCGAATATGTGCTGATTACCGGCACTCATGAACACACGCCGAAAGTGATTAACTCACTGTACGGCGAACGTGGCTTGGTGCGTAGTGATAACTGGCCACGCTTACCGGGCATTTATCATGGCTCAGGCTGCACTTTGGCTTCAGCAATAGCGGCGCTTTTGGCGAACGGCTTGCCAATGGAAGAGGCGGTGCGCGAAGCACAAGAGTACACATGGGAAGCATTGAAATATGGCTTCCGTCCAGGCATGGGGCAGCACATTCCAGATCGCCTTTTTTGGGCGCGCGATGAAGATGAAGAGGATGCACCTGAAACCCGCCATTAAAGGCCTGTATGCCATCACGCCGGATGAGCTTGATACGGCAGATTTAATCCGTAAAACCAGGTTGGTGCTACAAGGTGGCGCCACTGTTTTGCAGTACCGCAACAAATTAGCTGACGCTGCTTTGCAACTGACACAAGCTAAAGCGTTACGACAACTCACTCGTGAGTTTTCGACTACCTTCATCGTTAATGACAATGTCCACCTTGCAGTACAAGTTGAGGCAGACGGAGTGCATCTAGGCGGAGAGGATGGCAGTGTCGTAACAGCACGCCAGCAATTGGGTACGGAAAAAATCATCGGCGTGTCTTGCTATAATCGCGCCCCTTTAGCGTCTGAGGCTGAGTTACAAGGCGCAGACTATATTGCGTTTGGTGCTTTTTTCCCTTCTTCAACTAAGCCCAACGCGATAAAAGCGGAGGCTGATTTACTACGTTGGGCACGGCAGCATATGAAGGTGCCGATAGTCGCCATTGGTGGTATTACTTTGCAAAATGCGCCGCTGTTAATTGCCGCGGGTGCCGATGCGCTAGCGGTTATTTCAGCCGTATTTGAGGCCGAGGATATTCAAATAACGGCAGAACAATTTTCAACACTTTTTAAACAAGGTTCAGCATGACATCTCATAACCAAGAACTCTTTGATCAATCCCAAAAAATTATTCCCGGCGGCGTTAACTCTCCCGTACGAGCCTTTCGCTCAGTCGGTGGCACACCCCTGTTTTTCAAACGTGGCCAGGGCGCATACGTGTGGGATGCAGACGATAAAAAATATACCGACTATGTTGGTTCATGGGGCCCGATGATCGTAGGCCATTGTCATCCGCAAGTGGTTAAAGCCGTGCAAGACGCGGCGGCGCAAGGCTTAGGTTTTGGCGCGCCCACAGCCAGCGAATTAGAAATGGCCGAGCTGCTTTGCAAGTTGCTGCCGAGTTTAGAAATGGTGAGATTGGTCAGCTCCGGTACGGAAGCCACCATGACCGCCATTCGTTTAGCGCGTGGTTTTACGGGTCGTTCACGCATCATCAAGTTTGAAGGTTGCTACCACGGCCATTCGGATGGCTTGTTGGTTAAAGCGGGCTCGGGCGCGCTCACCTTTGGTCAGCCCAGCTCTTCGGGCGTGCCGGCAGAAATTGCCGCGCTCACTACCGTATTGGATTACAACGATGCAGCTGGACTGGAAAAATGTTTCGCTGAAATGGGCAAGGAAATTGCGGCGGTAATTGTTGAGCCTGTTGCCGGTAACATGAATCTCATTACACCAAAACGCGAATTTCTCGACGCGATGCGTAATCTTTGCACCCAGCACGGTGCGGTGCTTATTCTTGACGAAGTGATGACTGGCTTCCGCGTCAGCCTGCAGGGTGCGCAAGGCTTCTACGGTATCAAACCTGACTTGGTGACACTAGGTAAAGTGATGGGGGGCGGCCTACCTGCTGCCGCTTTCGGTGGTCGTCGCGATATCATGAATTGTCTCGCGCCGCTCGGCTCTGTATACCAAGCAGGCACGCTCTCGGGTAATCCGGTTGCCGTTGCTGCGGGCTTAACCACACTGAAGTTAGTGCAAGCTCCGGGCTTTTATGAGTACCTTGCTAAACTGGCAACACAGCTCACCAACGGCGTGAGCGCGGCCGCTAAAAAACATGGCGTACCATTTTGCGCGCAATCAGTGGGCGGCATGTTTGGCATGTATTTCAGCAAGAATGTACCCACGAGCTATGCCGAAGTGATGGCGTGCGACAAAGAAGCGTTCAATCGTTTCTTCCATGCCATGATCGATGCAGGACACTATCTAGCGCCTTCCGCTTTTGAAGCAGGCTTTGTTTCTGCTGCGCATACCGAAGCCGACATCGCGGCGACGGTTGCGGCGGCGGATAAAATTTTCGCGGCTTGGAAATGAGCGCGCTAGGAAATTCAGAGTTTCGGGATGTAGCGCAAGGCACATGGCGCGCAGCAACCGAGACATACCTAATGGGTAGGCGAGATGGCGAGCACCATGCAACACCGCGATGCGCCCGAAAAATTAATTTATTGGTGCGCTCATAATGGGATTGTTTTCGCAGGCGGCATTCTTTACTACCGTCAACCACATGAAAGACTTGCCGCTGCACGGTGGCAAGGAAGTGGCGTTCGTTGGGCGTTCTAACGCGGGCAAGTCGAGCGCGATCAACACGCTGGCTAACCATGTACGCCTCGCTTACACCAGTAAAACGCCGGGGCGTACGCAACACCTCAATTATTTCTCACTAGGCAACAACAGCTTTTTGGTGGACTTACCTGGTTACGGCTATGCCAAGGTGCCACCTGATATTCAGCGCCATTGGGAAGCCTTGCTGAGTCAGTATTTGCAAACCCGCGAGGCGTTGTGTGGCCTAGTGGTCATTATGGATTCGCGCCATCCGCTTAGGCCGCTAGATGAACAAATGCTTGCGTGGTTTTCTGAAACGGGTAAGCCAGTTCATATCTTGCTGACTAAATCTGACAAGCTCAGCCGCCAAGAAGCCACCAAAACATTGCGTGAAGTGCAAGCCTACTTAAAAGAGCACTTTCCGTTTTGCTCGGTGCAGCTTTTTTCGAGTTTGAAAAAAATAGGCATGGAAGAGGCCGAGGCCGTTATTGCGTCCTGGCTAAAGCAAGATGAGAGCCTAAGCTAAAATTAATAACTACTTGATTTTATTGAGATACATATTTTTATTTCGGTTGCGAACCCAAGCCAGCCAGTTAACGCTTTAACAGTATGAAAAGACCGAAAATCTTGCGACCCATTTTATGGATATTGCTAGCACTGAGTGGCGGTGCAGTGTGGCCCGCATTTTCTGAAGTGAATGTAAGTTTGCCGCAAGTCGAAACGCCATTCACCACGCTAGAAGCCGCGATTGCAGAAATCACTCTTTTGAACGAACGTATTGCCGACATTGAAAGTGCATACGAAATAAAAGCCAAGCGCGCTAACAAACAAAACAACGCTGACATTGACTTCACTGCGATGGGCTTGGCTGAAGCCGCACCATTGCGAGCCAGAATTTATGCGCTAGAAAGCCATGAATTTATATTGGGGCCAGAGAGCTTAGAAACTGAGCTCGGTGATTATGACGAGCAGAAAAAAGAGTTCTCGGTGAGATTTCGCAGCACGACCTCAGCAGTTCGGATTGCAAAAAAGGGCGGCATTCCGCTTTCTCCCACCGAAGCCAAAGTTTTTCAGCAACAGTGGAAAGCCGGACAGGTTAAGCCGCAAGCCAAAGTAACCCTCAACGATGACGAGCCGGTATTGGTTCTCGTGAATACCGCAGATAACACGCAAATGTATTTTTCTAAAGGTCTGTTTATGACCGCGAAGGCGCGAGAGAGCAAGCTAGAGCGTACCCTTAGACCAGCGATGGTCGCCATTCCAGCGGGAAGTTTTGACATGGGCTCGGTTGAATATGGTCCCGTTCATAGCGTGATATTTAAACGCGCTTTTGAAATCAGCGCGACCGAGGTAACGCAAGGGCAATGGCGTGTCTTAATGGGTAAAGACACGATGCGCTTAAATGATTGTGAAACCTGCCCAGTTGAAAAAATAAGTTGGGATGACGCACAACTGTATTTGCAAAAATTAAATGGAAAAACCGGCAAACAGTTCAGGCTGCCCAGCGAGGCGGAATGGGAGTACGCCTGTCGTGCCGGAGGTCAGCACAAATTTTGTGGTGGCGACGATGCGAGCAAGGTGGCATGGTTTGCGGGTAATAGTGGCATTGCGACACATCCGGTGGCGGGCAAACAGGCCAACGTATTTGGCGTGTTTGATATGAGTGGCAATGTGTGGGAATGGGTGGCTGACGACTACCAACCAAACTATATCAAAGCACCCGTGGACGGCAGTGCTCGGCAAGGGAGTGGCGCGATGCGTGTAGTTCGTGGCGGTTCGCGCAGCATGGGCGAGCTTGGGGTCGGTGTAGCCGTGCGTGACGGCTTTGAGCCGGCTTATCGCTTCCCTGCTATTGGTTTTAGAATTGCGCGCACGCTGCCGGAGTAAGGGGTGGAGAAACGTGTTCAGGTTGAAATCCCTTCATCCAGTATAATGGCGGCACTTATGGACGAAACCTCAATACCCAAACTTCTGTTTTCTTCTCTCGAACTCGACGCAAAAATTCTGCGGGCTATCGAAGAAACCGGTTACACCGAACCCACACCAATACAAGCTCAAGCCATTCCGCATGTGATCGCGGGGCGAGATTTAATGGCAATGGCGCAAACCGGCACCGGCAAAACTGCCGCCTTTACCCTGCCGATGCTGCAACGTTTATTGCCACATGCTAGTACTAGCGCTTCTCCCGCACGCCATCCGATTCGTGCGCTGATTTTGGCACCGACGCGTGAGTTAGCGATTCAGGTTCACGAAAACGTAGTCACCTATTCTAAGCATGTGCCATTACGCACCACCGTGGTTTATGGTGGTACGGACATCAAGGCGCAGAAGCCTGCATTGATGGGCGGGGTAGAGATATTAGTGGCGACGCCAGGTCGTTTACTTGACCATGTCGAAAGCAAAAATCTGCAACTCAACCAAGTGCAAGTGTTGATCTTGGATGAGGCCGATCGCATGTTAGATATGGGCTTCATGCCCGATCTCAAACGCATTCTGGCGTTGTTGCCCAAGCAGCGCCAGACCTTGTTGTTCTCTGCAACTTTCTCAGAAGAGATTAAAAAATTAGCCCAAGAATTTTTGGTTGATCCCATTACTGTAGAAACGGCGCGCCGTAATGCAGCGGGTGAAAACATCAAGCAGTCAGTGCTGATGGTTGAGCAACACGATAAATTTCATGCGATGGTCGAGCTCATTCGCTCGCGTGAGGTAAAACAAGTTTTAATTTTTACTCGCACCAAACTGAGTGCCGCGCATGTGGCGAAACAATTAGAACGCAGCGGCATTCCCTCGGACGCGATTCACGGCGATAAAACACAACAAGAACGCATCAAAGCACTCGACGCATTTAAGGCTGGCACTATTTTGGCGTTAACAGCGACCGATGTTGCGGCGCGCGGCCTCGACATTGATCAACTGCCACTGGTGATTAACTTTGAATTGCCTACGCATGCTGAAGATTATGTGCATCGCATTGGACGTACCGGTCGTGCGGGAGCCTTGGGCGAAGCCGTTTCTTTGGTTGATAGCGATGAAGAGCGCCGCTTGGTTGAAATTGAAAAATTACTTAACCGCAAATTTGATCGAGTTCAGGCGCCTGTATCGGCTACACAGACTAATTATCACAAGCCGCTAAAGTCCGCACCGCCGCGTAGTCCATCACACAGCAGTCACGCCCATCATGGCCATAAATCCGCACCAGTGGATGATTGGTTCTCAAAGCCTTACGAGCCTTCAGCGGCCACTCCAAAAGCAGTCGAGGTGGCCCCTTCTGCGCCAACTTCAAATAAACCGCAACGGCAAGTGGCGGCATTGTTTAGAAATAAATCTTAGTCCTTCGAAGGTTATCGTCATCAGTTTACTGCGGGCGCAATTTGTGCCTTTACCTCGTCATCTCGCCAAACTAGGGGGTGACTGGATTGATTTTTGTAGGTTGGGCTTTAGCCCAACAAGTAGCGTCGGGCTAAAGCCCACCCCACAATAGGCATCGTGCCTAATGAATAATCTAGGCTTCTCCACTGCCTTACCGCACCCAAAGTCCCGCACAATAGCTCGGCCGAATGTTGCCTTTACCGCGTTCCTTCCTGAGTAAATGAATCAAGCTATAATCCGCGAACTCGGGGGAGGGGAAGCATGAAAATAAATCTATATGCGGCGTTGTTGCTGGTGATGAGCTTCGCCGCCGTGGCACATGCGGCTGAGCCTGTATGCACAGACCAAAATGACGCTACTTGTGCCGCCAAGCCAGCTGAAGTCGCCGCTGAAAAAACACCAACATTGCGCGAAACAATAGACAGCGGTAAAGCAAAAATAGCCGAGACTTTATTTGGTTTGGACGTAATGGCGTTTGGTGATGCGCAAAGTTTTTACAACGATGCGGGCGATCCCGCTTATCAGTGGGGAACGTTTGAAGTTGATGCGGCGATCGACACGTCCTACGACATACAAGGTGCGATAGCGGTAGTGCAAGACGCTTACACCACTACGATGACGGTTGGCTTCCTCGATTACAACACCTCTGGCGCGCGCATTGCACCACGTGGTCGCTTGTCAGTTGAAAAAGGTTTCCATGTGCAAATCGGTCGCTTCGATATTCCCTTCGGCAATGATTGGCAGTTTTTTGCCAGCAAAGACAGTGTCTCAATTTCGCGCCCACTGAGCACCGATCAAGTCATGGGTGGCGGGTATAACGATGAAGGTATTCGAGTGTTCGCGAACAATGGCAGCTTTAATTACAACAGCTATTTACTGCACGGATTACATGGCGGACGCTTAGTCGGCGGGCGCATCGGCATCACGCCATTTAGCGATCCCTTCTCACTTAAAAGCACTAAAGACCCGAAGAATTTTGAGTTCGGCCTTTCCTATCTGCACGATGGTGGCGCGGACTGGAGTAAAAATGAAACAGCCTGGGCGGTGGATGCGGAAGTACGTTTTGAGCCTTGGGTGGCAAGGTTGGAATATCTGGATCGAACCATCGATTTTTCGGTTGCAAATGGCGTAGATCGCCTGCGGGGTTGGCATTTAACCCAAGAGTATTCGCTGGATGAGGTGGTTGCCTCACCAACAGTTTTATTCCTGCGCTATGGTGAGGGCATCACTAATCCGGCAGAAATTACTAGCGTCGGTGCCGATCAAGGAGATGAGCGCGACGCTCGTGTGGATGTTGGTTTCAGTGCTAATCTGGGCAACAGCAATGTCTTTCAATGGAAATTTGAAGTGCAGCAATACCTGAATGCCACACCTAACTCGCGTCAAGCAGGAGGCTTTGGGCACAAGCCTTATTGGTTCACACAATTGGTGGTGATCTTATGATCTTCCGTCGATGGTTGATAGCGTTAGCCGTGCTGCTCACTATTGCGGTGCCGGTGATCGTGCACTCAGTTGAAAGAGAAGATGCACACACGGTAGGTTGCTTGCCGAAGACAGCAGATAAGGCCCCGGCCAGTGCTTGCGCTTTGTGTCACAAAGATGCAGCCAAGCGGCTTGCTGCGCATCAGCACCGTCCATGCAGTCCATATTGTTCCACCTGTCATAAAAAAGAAGAGATGGATCGTCATCATCCGGTGGGTACTGAATTGGAACATGATGCGGATGACGAAATGCCGCTAACCGCGAAAAAAGAAATCGCCTGTGTAACCTGTCACAACATGTCACAACCGCGCTACGACACACAGCGCTGGAAAGCGACCAGTCTCTTTGACCGTTTATTCCGTAACGAGAAGCAACATAAAACGTACTTCCTTTCCATGAAGAACGACAAAGGACAACTCTGCCTCACTTGCCACTAAGGAACGATGATGAAACCAACCAAACCAACTAAAAAACGCCGCACTGTTCTGATTGATAATCGCTTTCAATTGCGCATGGCGGGGGCATTTGTAGCGTTACAAATATTGTTGACGGCGATGTTTGCCGCAGGACTATATTTATTTATGGATAGCGAAATTCAAACTGGTTTAGCGTCGGCACATGCCAGCTATCATTCCATTGAAGAGATGCTGTTGCCTATCGTGGGCATCTTGTCGGCGTTTAGCGTCACACTTTCCATCGTGTTAGTGACCATCTTTGTGGTGATCATCAGCCACAAAATTGCGGGGCCAATGTTTCGCTTTAACACCATCTTGGAATCGCTTTCACATCGTCGCTTTGAAGAACAAACGCAAATTCGCCCCGATGATCAATTAGGCGAGTTGGCAGGCACTTTAGAAAAAGCGCTCAACGTGGTTAAGGCAGACGTACAGTTTTGTCAGACCACGATTCAGCGTTTACGCGAAGGGCAGGCGCAGGGAAATACTGCAGCGGTAGAGGCCGAAATCGCGCAGCTGGAAAGCACACTAAATGCTTGGCAGGGTAGTGGACGTCGTCGCGCTTCTGATTAATCAATCGACGTAAAACTAAAAATAGAATAATAAAAAACAGGAGGAGTTATGGATGAGTTGGCAAGCTTAGCCAAGTCGGGACGAGTGTTGGTCGTCGATGACGAACGTTCAATGTGTGCGCTACACAAGGCATTTCTAAGCAAACAATTTGAGGTGGATTGCGCTACTTCGGGTGCTCAGGCGATAGAAAAGTGTCTTGAGCGCTTGCCAGATTTGGTGTTGATGGACATTGAGATGCCGGATATGGATGGCATTGAAACATGTCGTCGCCTGCGTGAATGGACCAATTTGCCAATCATTTTTGCTACTGGACACGAGTCAATCGAAGAGCACCTGCGTGCTTATGATGCCGGTGGTGACGACATAATTACCAAGCCGGTGCGTAGCGAAATTCTATTGCGCAAAGTTGAAAACGCGATTCGCCACCATAAAGAGAAAAAAGAGCTAGTCGCTGAAAAAGCCTCCTTGCATCAGATGGCAATGAGCTTTCTGTCTACCGTGAGCGAGAGTGGCGCGCTGCTAAACTTTATGCGCGCCAGCGTGACTTGTCGTAACCATCATGCACTCGCGGAAAAGTTATTAGAAACTACGGTGGATCTGGGTGTGCAATGTAGTGTGATGATTCGCCACGCAGGCGGTCCCACAATTCTGACGCCCAATGGTGAGCCCACCGAGCTTGAACGTTCGGTGCTGGAAAAGTCATCATCGATGGGACGTGTGTTTCAATTTAAAAGTCGCCTCGTCGTGAATTACGATCGCGTATCACTGATCGTGGCTAAATTACCTGCAAGTGAAGAGCAGGCAGGACGCATTCGTGACTACATTGCCATTCTTGCTGAAACGACCGAAGGGATGTGCGACAACGTCGATATGCGTATCGAGTCGATGAATCGTGCGGAACAGTTACAAGTTGCCTTGGGTGGTGCGGTGAGCGCAGTTGAAGTACTGCAAAAAGAAAATGGTCGCATGCTGCTCGACGTGCGAATGCTGCTACAAGAATTGATCGACAATGTTGAAAAATCTTATTCTTACTTGAACACCACCAACTCGCAAGAGTCCACAATCAGCAATGCCATGAATACTTCAGTGCAACAGATTATTTCCGTGATGATGGATAACAACAAACTCGATAAACAATTCGGTAACGTGTTGGACGCACTGCGTGGCGGCAGTAGCCAAAACGATTTGGAGTTGTTTTAACCGCCTTAAACTTTAAACGCTGTGGTGCCGGCTCTCATCTCTGCCGCCTGACCTTCGAGTTGGTTGGCAAGTTCAAGCAAGTTGTGGGCAGCACTGGAGTTTCCCTCGGACATCTGAGCGACACGTTCCGTGTTCTTTGCAAGGTCGGTGGCGGCCACGTTTTGTTCGCTAAGCGACAGCGACATTTCATCAATCATGTGAACCACTTCACCAAATCCCTGTTTAATACTGGCGATAGCGGCTTGTGCAAGCTCAGCGTCAGCCACGCCCTGCTGCGTAGATTCAACAACCTTACTCATGCCCTCTAGTGCATGTGCAACGGCCTCGCTGATCTTGGTAGACATATTGGTAATCTCATTCGTTGAGTTGGCTGTGCGCTCTGCCAACTTGCGTACTTCATCTGCGACCACCGCGAAGCCGCGGCCTTGCTCCCCGGCGCGGGCAGCCTCAATGGCAGCATTTAAGGCGAGCAAGTTAGTCTGATCGGCAATTTCACGGATCACTTTCACCACATCGGTAATGCGCGAGGCATCTTCACCCAAACGAGAAACTTCACTCGACGCATTTTTAATTTCAGTCGCCGTCAACATCAAACCATTCACCGACTTATCAACCACCTGCGCTCCCTGGTTGGCGCTGTTTTGCGAGCTGGCGGCCACTTTTTTAGCGTTGTCACCGCGGCTGTTAATTTCAGTGGTTGCGACGCTTAGTTCTTCGATCGCTGCTGCCATGCTGCTCACTGAATCAGACTCTTGATCGACATTGGCAGCAATTTGTCGGGCCGAGACGGCAAGACTGTTGGCCATGTCTCCCACCTTGTCGGATTGCGTTTTAATTTGGCTAATCATCTTGCTTAGATTGGATTGCATCTTGTAGGCATCCGCTAACAAGCTACCAGCGATAGGGGTGCTTGTAGCATGTCGTGAAAAGTTGCCATCCGCCATAGTGTTTACAACGTGTGCAACTTCGGTTGGATCTCCGCCTAGTTGATGCAACACATTGCGCGTAATTCCTAAGCCAAAGAAGAGAGCAACGAGTACCGTGGAAACCCCCAAAATCAACATCACCGTAATTGCAGTTTGGTGAACGGAGTCAAATCCTTCATCCGCCTCGCGGCTTTCAGCTTCGATAGAGGCCATAATTTTCTGCATGTTCTCAGCAATAGTAGCCACTTGCTTATCCAGCTTGTCGTCGACTGCGGTGATTTGCTCATCCTTGCCTTGCTTGTTCTTTAACAAAGGCAGCATCTCGCCTTCATAAGTTCGCACAAAATCTTCATAAGCTTGTACGGATGCTTTGGCGAGTTGTCGCTCTCCATCCGTGTCAACGATACGCGTAATGTCTGCCAGCAATTTAACCGCACGCTCCTTCTCTGCTTGCCAGTCTTTCGCGCTCTCTAGCAAATTATTATTAATCACACTATCGGCAACAATTTGATACATCTCTGCGCCGAGATAGCCTGCACTCGTGGCGAGTACCGCATCTTCCGCACGCGAAAAACCTTCGTCTTGAAGTTTGCCAAGCTTGCTCATCTCGATCCAAGAGACGCCAATGAGCAACAGCAAACCAAAGGTAAAGATGCTAATTAAAAGATACATTTTCTTAGCCATGAGGCCTCCTGCTTAAAGTAATGACGGCGACTAAAACCTGAGTCATCTAGTGTGATTTATGGGCAAAACAAAACCATCAAACTTGCACTGCTAACGGGTGCGATTACGAGGTGAAAGAATTTTAAAAACAGATCAAACGCGATAAATTTCGACTTTATTATGCAGCTCAGTCGCCAGCGCATCAAGTCGATCAGCTGTCGAATCAGTGATCTCGGCTGCAGCGCTACTCTCTTCT
Organism: Gallionellaceae bacterium; assembly: GCA_037140475.1. GTDB lineage: Bacteria > Pseudomonadota > Gammaproteobacteria > Burkholderiales > Gallionellaceae > PALSA-1006. The sequence goes on along the minus strand of JBAXEJ010000005.1, from coordinate 26,956 downwards.
GTCATTTGCGCGATTCTTTCAATTTGAAGGGAAATATCTTGGATCGCAAGATTACTTTCCTTCGTTGAAAGCGCTATTTCTTTTAAGCGAGTGTTGATTTGCACACCGTTATTTTCCACCTTAACCAGCGCGCTAGCGGCGACTTCGGCTGTTTCAACACTATGCGCGGCCATCTGGTCTGCGCCGTGCATCGCCTCAACCACATGTCCAATTTCGGTTTGAATAGAGGCAATGAGCTTACTGATTTCCTCAGTCGAGCCCGCAGTGCGCTCAGCCAGTTTACGCACCTCATCAGCCACCACCGCAAAACCGCGTCCTTGCTCACCCGCACGGGCGGCTTCGATGGCAGCATTAAGTGCCAGCAAATTAGTTTGATCAGCAATTTCTTTAATGGCCGTCACGATGCCGCTAATTTTTCCTGAGCTTTCCGAAAGCTGTGACACATTGGCCGCAGATTCTTTAATGGCGCTCGCTGTGGCAGTCATGTCAGTCTTTTCTTGCTGGGTGATGTCGAACGCCTCTTTTGCTTGCTGGCGACCTTGCTCAGAGAGCGCTTCTGAATCATTAGATTGCTGCACGATTTCACTGATCGCGGCCGAAATTTCTTCGCTAGCAGTAGAAACCATCGTGGCGGCATCTGATTGGCGAGAAGCTACTTCTTTAGCACGAGCGGTTGCACGCGATAGGTCATGCGAGATATTGGCCACTTCATCAACAGATGCTCTGGTTTGGCGAATGATGTCGCGAATTCGATCGATCAAGTGATTAAATGCTTGACCCGTGACAGCCAACTCATCGCGGCCATGAACGGGTACTTGCAAGGTGAAGTCGGACTTTTCTTCAACTTGGCTAATGGTGCTTTGTAAATCTTCTAGTGGACGAATAATCGAGAGAGAGACGAAGCGCGATATTAATAGTGCGAGCGCAATGACAAGAATGAGCGTACCCGCCGCTAGTTTTTGCGCAAACTGGGTTTGCCGCTCAGACTCAACCAGACTGGTTTCCATCTCCTTCATTTGATGATCAATGAACGGAGTCAGTGCGTTTTGCAACGATTCACTGGCTTTATCAAATTCACCCATGAAGCGATTGCCCTCAGCCGTGCCACCATCAATATAGCCACGAGCCATTTTCACTCCGGTGGCGTAGTAGTGATCAAAGTCGGTTTTTATATCTGCAATTTGTTTGAGCTTTTCTTGATTGTTTTTAGACGTGTACATTTTAGAAAATGCTGCTACATCACTGTAAAAACCAGCGCGATTTTCTTCTGCTTTTTTGAAGCCATCATCCAAACCGTCTTGCCCGCGCGTGGCAGAAATATCCGTTAGCCACTGCTGCACCTGAATCACTTCTTTTTCCATGTTTTTAGCGACAAGGGCAAAGGGAACGCTCTCGCTTTGTGCCTCGGTGACGTGGCTGGCAATGTTGGTCATGGCAAGCTGTAACCAAATGCCAAACAGAACAAACATCGCGATAGGCAATGAAAACCCTAACAACAGACGATGGCTGACTTTTAAATTATTTAACATTGTTCGACCCCCTCATGTACGTGCAAGCATAACTTAAGCTTGTGTAGTGTCGTACCCTAGCATGACATTGCCAACGAGCAGACCCCTTGTACGAAAAGCTGCGCACGTGGGGTTGGGCTTCAGCCCAACTGCCTAGCACCCAACCAACAAAGCCGTTCTGCACGTTGGTATAAGCTCCAGATGACGCGCAACACTACACTAGATAATGCTATCGGCGAAATTTCGGAAAACTTTAGGCTAGTGAATTTATTTAATTACTCGGATCAAAATGCAGGATGGCGGCAAAGCCTTCGTTTCCGGGCAGCGCCTTGATTTTATCAACTGCAGAGAGCAGCGCCTCTTTCTCTCCGCCCAGTACGGTAAAGCGGTCTTGTTCAGGCATTGGGCAGCCAGCCGACATTGGAATAATGCTGGCATTACCTTCGCCGCGCTTTAAACCGAAGTCTGCGACCACAAAGTATTTGCGATACATTTCCGCGCCATCATCTGCGTGACGAGATAAAACCAAAGTTGCGTTGAGCATCGTAGTCCTATTGAAATTGAGGATTTGCTTGATGGCGGCAGAGGGTTTGTTTTTGCCGTGTTTCTTCGCAAATCCGAAAGCGCGCTGAACCAAAGCAATGACTCACTTTATTGAAAAAGTGAAATTGCGTAACGACTGCGGGCCTCGATGCGCCCGAACAATGAACGAATGTCATCATCTAACGCGATGCCGATTTTCTGACAGGCAGCGGATGAAATATGCGTCACACGATTTTCATCACGCCCCATCAGATCAAGCGCATTGGATAACACTTCAGCCACATGCACCAAGGGAACCATACGGTCTGGTAAAGCCATGTCCGGAATGTGATGGTAGCGAATGGCTTTGACGATATCGTTGGGGAGTGCCCAGTGCTCTCCCAACCAAGCGCCGATGGTAGCGTGATCGACACCAAAACGCTCCTGCTCCGCTTGTTCGATACTAATCTCGTGAGCGAGTGTTTTTCGCCAAAGTTCTCGATAATCCTGTGCATTAAAACAGTGCAACCAAAGCTGACCGACATCGTGTAGCAGTCCGGTAATCAGCGCAGTTTCTGACAGATTTGCCATGCCACAATAGTGTGCCAGTTCCTCACAACAAATCCCGACTGCGATACTGTGTTCCCAAAATGCCATCGGCAGGGTTTGCGAATCGATTCCTTTTGCAAATCCTGCAATGCTCGAAAAGATCGCCATTTCTCGTACTCTTCCCATGCCGATCATAGAAATGGCTTGGGGGATATCGGAGATCACTTGATGTTGGCGATTTTTTGAAGCTGAGTTCGCCAAAGAAAGAACGCGTGCGGCAAGAATCGGATCTCGCTGAATGTACGCTACAAGCAGGTTTAGATTAGCATCGGGATTCTCTATGGTGGCTAGTATTTGCGTCACGATCGCTGGAAAAGGCGGCAGTTGGTAACTTAGACCAATCACTTCATCACGGGGAATAGAGTAGACGATCATCATGCGCTCCGATAAAGGATGGCTTGGTTAAATAATTTGGCCATCGTGAGATCGGAAAGATCGGCACCCGAGAATATTTCCATCACACGATGCGCCTCGTGCGCAGCATCTATGGCCACTTGTTCATCCGTCCGCTCATCTGGCTCAGCAATGAAAATATATTCCGCACGAAGCGAAGTTAGTTGCCGAATGTTGTCAGCGGTCAAAGTATGTCCGGCAGGTAGTGAAAACCGCAGAATGCCATGGTCAACGACATGTGCCTTAGCATCCAGCACCATTCCTGGTTCGGCTTCAATCAGCATAATATAGCGCGGGCGTGTTCTCATTTGTCACTCCAATCAAGGGCGTTAAGGGCGATGGTCAGCATCCACTTGCCATCATTTGAGCAGGCCATTTTCTGTCCACAATCACGCAATCACTTGTTGTTTTAGAAATGGCGGCAGCTCTTCACGTTTCAATACGGTGATACACGCACTAACAACCACTGGATCGAGTTTACTTCCGCTCAGTTTAGAGATTTCATTCATGGCGGTTTCTAAACCTAGTGCTGCGCGATATGGGCGATCTGATGACATAGACTCCACAATGTCTGCCACCGTCAAAACTTTCGCCTCGGGCAATATCTGATCTTCTTTTAAACCTTTTGGGTAACCCGAGCCATCTAAATACTCATGGTGCTGGTGAATAATATCGGCGATAGGCCACGGAAAAGTAATGTGGCGCAAGATTTCGTAGCCCACTTCGGGGTGAATTTTAATCAGCGAAAATTCGGCAGGGGTGAGTCGCCCAGACTTGGTCAAAATCTCAGCCGGAATTTGAATCTTCCCGAGGTCATGCACAATACCAGCGAGGTGCAGAGCGCGAAGCTGCTCAGAGCTCATCCCCATTTCACTGCCAATCTTCACCGCGAGTTCGGCGACATTTTTTTGATGGCCTGCGGTGTAAGGGTCGCGCTGTTCAAGGGTTGAGGCAACGGCTAACAGCGCACCTTCTAGCGCCGCGTCTAATTTCTGTGCCTGCATTTCTTTTTCTATGAGCGAGCGATCAAATTTGCGCTGTATGGCTAGCGCCGCCAAGCCGTGGCCTAGGTTTTTCGTTAAGTCTTCAAATAACTTAACCTCCTCGGCATCAAACGCTTCTTCGTCATTAGCGTAAACCATCAAGGAACCAACGACCTTCCCCTCCACTAAAATGGGTACGGCGATCGACGCACGAATACCTAAGCTCAGCGCCTTTTCTAACCACGGGGTAAATTTTGGATTGTGCTTAGGGTCTTTGTTAATCACCGTGCGGCCATTGCGAATCGCCATACCGGTGGGGCCACTGCCAATGGTTTCATCGGCCCAAGAAACTTGAATATTTTCAAGATAGCCCACTGCACCCCCTGCCGAAGCGGCGATGCGCACAGACTTTTTCTCATCGTGTTCAGCCCAGCCCACCCAGGCCAAAAGATATAAATCCGAATCAGCCACCACCGCCTCGCAAACACCTTGCAACATTGCGCTTTCGGTACGTGATATGACCAGTGCTTTGTTGCAGTTGCTCAGCGCCCGCAACGCCCAACTGCGACGCTGTAAATCGCGATGCTCTTGCTTGTCGCGGGTGATGTCTGTCAGCGTGATGAGCACCGTTGCCGCATTGCTCACACAAGCTAGTTGAGCCAAAAACGCCGCGCCGTTGCCGCGTTGAATAGACATCTCGATGCTGCGCTTCTCTGTGTGTTTGATCACGTCCATGAAGTGGCGCACCCACCTGTCCTGATCTGCGTCTACCACCAACGTGCGCAAGCTTTTGTGAAGCAACTTATCGCGCTCCAACCCCAGCAGTGTTACCGCCGTTAGATTGATCTCGGCGATCATGCCGCTTGCACTCAGCGTGAGATAGCCGACCGGAGCGAACTCATACAGATCGACGTAACGGTCACGCGACTCTTCCAGTGCCTGCTGTGCCTGACGCAAGGCTTCGTTCTGCATTTTCAGCTCGATCTGATGTACGCGCAATTCGTGAACTAATTCCTCGGCAGAGCAAGCTGATGGCGCGTCTTCTCTTGGCCTAACATCGATCAGATGCTCGGCAATGGCTCGCAACTTTTGATCGCTGATTTTCGCTGCGAGCAAGGCAGAGTCAGTTGGGTTCATTTTGTCGTTAGGGCTCATGGTAGGATTGGCAAACTACTGATTATTTTCTGCTCCATTTTTTCAGCGGCATCACTGAGTGGAGAATTAACATCCACCGTAACGGGTGCCCCACTCATAATTTGAGCGACTTTTTTGGTGCAAGAAATATTCATAGCAAGCTCACTTTCTGTTGATACTCATTAGAGGTCTCCTTTAGCCCGTCAGGCTAACCCCCTCTTGATTTACCGATGCCTCAAATGCCACTAAATAGTTCGGGTGTATCGCGACCCAATATCAAAAATCTAATACAGGCCGTCACAATTTCGGGATCAAACTCGCTGCCGCTTTTGAGCTGCAATTGCGCGATGGCCTCTTCCTCGCGGTGAGCCTTTCTAAAGGGACGATGCGACGTCATGGCATCTAGACTATCGCACACTCGAATGATTCTCGCTTCAAGCAATATCTCATCACCCTTTAGTCCCTTCGGGTAGCCGCTACCATCAAAATTTTCGTGATGTTCGACTATCATTTGGGCCAGTGGCCAAGGGGAGTTCACCTCATTGAGGATCTCGTAACCTGCTGTTGAATGTTGTTTAATGAGTTCAAATTCTTCAGGGCGCAAGCATCGCGTGCGCGTCAATATTTCCGTGGGAATGGTAATCTGTCCAATATCGTGTACGAGGGATGCAAGATAGAGCCCCTCTAGACGGCTTTCATCTAGCCCAAGATGCCGGCCAACCGCAACCGCGAATTCTGCAACACGTTTTTCGTGACCGGCGGTGGTGGGGTCTCGATGCGCCATGGCGCTGGAAAGTGCGCCTACAATTTGATGAAAATTTTCACTTTGCTGTTTGGCGTTTTGTTCCAACGTATCAATGTTGCGTTGATGATCATCTTGCGATTTAAGCACCCAGCCAAACAAGGCGGTTGAGATAAGTTGCACAGCCATTAACTGAATGCCAACTTCGTTGAACAACGCTACACCGTAAGGCAAGGGCTCAATTAAGAGCAAGAAAATCGCCTCGGCTACCCCGACTAGCAAACCCGCGAGGAGAATCCACTTAAGGGTGATATTCTCAACATTATCTTTCATCAAGAAGTGAAAAACGGCGGCACTCAAGGCGAAGTTCGTAACGATGCCAAAGCTGTCGGCCACAGTCGCCTCGCCGCCGATGAGAAATCGTGTGATGAGTTCGGCGACCGTAGCGATAGCGCCAACGGCGAGGCCGCCAAACAGCGTGGCAATGGCGATTGCGGCACCTCGAAGATCAATAAATACGCCATCTGTCACTACATGAAGATGGAGGTTTAGCGCTACTACACCTAGTAAGGCCAGGGGGATGGCACGAACCCAAAACTTTTGCTGAGGGGTGAGCCGAGAGTGCGTTAAGACCTCGCCTAGCAGGATGAAGATGATCAGCGCAACGGTGGTTTGCCCTGCTGAAAGTATCGAGAGTAAGTAGTGCATTATTTCCCCTGTTCTTGCGTTACATCATGCCGATTTATCGGTGAAATTAACGACCGTGCTGTGCTGAAAAAGAACCTGAGTCGATCTAGTCGCTTATCGACCAGATCGCATTCTAGCAGATTAATGAATAAAAATGATAATAAGTGTTGCGTATTGATAAGATGGCGCGTAAATTGATAGTTATTAGAACTTGTAAATTAGTTAATTCATGTAGGAGATGTCATGGCGCACAGTAAAACCAATCCCAAAACATTTTGTACCACCAGCGAGGCGGCGGAGATGCTCTCGGTGTCTTTGCGCACGGCGCAGTTGTGGGCCGAGAGTGGGTTGTTGGAAGCATGGAAAACAGATGGCGGGCATCGTCGCATTACGAGGCAATCAGTTGAAAAACTGCTGGCGAGTCCTTCGGTGCGTATTTTTCCTGCGGCAGAAAGTGCGGAGAAGTTAGCAGTGAAGCCCGTAGAGGCCGCGTCTGTCTCACCATTAAAAATTTTGATCGTTGAAGACGAGGCAAATTTAAGAAGGTTATACGAAATTAATCTACGGCGATGGCCTATGAAGCCAGACTTCGCCACTGCGGTGGATGGCTACGAGGCGTTGGTGCGTATTGGTCGTGACCAGCCTGACTTGCTGATTACCGATCTTAATATGCTCGGCATGGATGGTTTTCGTATGCTTTATGCCATTTGTAGCATGCCTGAATTGGCAAAAATAAAAATTGTCATTGTGAGCGGACTGGATCAAGAGGAAATAGCGCGCCACGGCGGCGTGCCTGAAGGCGTCACTATTCTAGCGAAGCCGATTCACTTCCAGCGCCTAGCTGACATTGCTGAAGCACTACAGGCAGAGCGTCAAAAATTACATTCACAGGAGGCTGTATGAAAAAGATATTGCTAGTTGATGACCATTCCGATATTCGTCGTTTGGTCCGCATCACGTTAGGTAAGGGCTTTGATGTGTTTGAGGCGGAAGAGGGCACCAGTGCGCTGAAAATCATTCAGCAAATCAAGCCAGATTTAGTGGTGCTTGATGTGATGATGCCTGGCGAAATGAATGGCTTGGCCGTGCTAGATGAAGTAAAGGGCAATCCAGAGTTAAGCCATATCAAGGTCATTATGGTGACGGCGCGGGGTCAGGTGCAAGACTATGACGACGGTATAAAGCGGGGGGCGGACGCGTACTTTATTAAGCCATTTAGCCCCTTGCAGTTGGTGACGCACATTAAGGAAGTACTCGGAAAGTGAGGCTGGCATGAGCAATCTAGACAAGACAAAACCAGCGGGCGGACAGACGATCCGTTTGCCTGGCAGTGATCGTGGGGTTGCCTTACATGATCAACTCTATCGCTATGCCGAAGATTTGCAGCAGGTGCTAGAACGTAATGGCGAGTTAGAGAGCCACTACGAGGCATTGCTTGAATCAAGCAATCGCTTGTTAGAAGGCCGCAATGAATATCAGGAGCTCATTAACAACTCGCGTGACATTCATATTGTGACTGACGATCTGGGAAAAGTTGTGCAAACGAATCCCGCAAGTGCGGCGCTCGCTCCCGAAGAAAAATTAATAAATACGATGCTCGAGAATTGGGTGATTGCCTCGCATCGCACAAATTTTTCCGCGTTGTTGGTCAATGCCGTAGAAAACAAAAAAATCCATGAGGGCGATGTTGAATTGCATTGGAGAAGTTTAAGTAAGGAGAAATCAATTCTGATGACGTTGGCGCAGGTTTTGCCGATAGCTCACGAGGGAGAGATTCAACATTTGCATTGGGTGTTGCGCGACGTCACACCGCTACGCGAGAGTGAATTTGATAACAAAATATCATCGATGGTGCTCAATAACGCACTTGAAGGCGTGATGATTACCGACATAAAGGGCGTGATATTGGCGGTCAATCCGGCGTTTTGCCGTATCACCGGTTACAACTCAGATGAAGTGATCGGACAATCTCCAAGTATCCTAAGATCAGGAAAGCAAGACGAAGATTTTTATAAAGAGTTTTGGAAAACCCTGAAAGAAAAAGAGATGTGGCAGGGTAAGATTTTTAATCGCAAAAAAAATGGCGAGGTTTATCCAGAGTGGTTATCGGTGAGCCCAGCGCGGGATTCAGAAGGCCGCATCGTGACTTACATTGGTGTTTTTTCTGATTTGACTAAATTGCTCACAGTAGAAAATCAGCTGGCCCATCTTGCCTATCATGACAGCTTAACGGGCTTGCCGAATCGCTTACTGCTAGAAGATCGCTTGCGGCAGGCGTTCGCCTTTGCGCATCGCAGCGAAACAAAATTTACCGTCATTTTCATGGATCTCGACAACTTCAAGATCATTAACGACACCCATGGGCATCAAGTGGGCGATGAAGTGCTGAAAACGGTGGCACTTAGGCTGCAGAGTGAAATGCGGGACATCGACACTGTCGCACGAATGGGGGGCGATGAGTTTATTTTAGTTTTACCCGCGCTCGCTACGGCAGAAAGTATTGGCGTTATTTGCCAGCGAATTATCACGGCCGTTGCCCAGCCGATGATTGTGAAAGGTGAGCTCATCACCATAGGTGCAAGTTTGGGTTGCGCTGAATATCCACGTCATGGTGATAACGAAGTGACGCTGTTAAAAATGGCAGATGAGGCCATGTATCAAGCTAAAGCGCTGGGTGGAAATCGTTACCTCATTCACGCGGATATTGAGCCCGCCGCAGAGAAGGAAATCGCACTATGAATCAGCAAAATGACGATCTCAAAGCTGAGTTGATACGTGCGAATAGCTTGCTACGTACCGTGATCGACGAAAACCCAAACATCATTTTGATGAAAGATTGGAATGGGAAGTTTTTGATCGGCAATCGTGCCTTAGCCAATTTGTATGGCACCACGCCAGAGCAGTTGGTTGGCAAAGACGATGGTGCCTTTAATCCCAACGCCGAGCAGGTCGCCTTTTATTTGCAGAACGTGCGCGACATCATGTCGCAGAACGAGACACAGGTGGTGCTGGAAGAATCAACCAATGCCGCAACAGGAGAAACACATTATTTCCAATCCATCAAAAAACCACTGACCACTGCGGACGGTAAAAAACAAATATTGGTGATTGCCAACGATGTGACGGAGCTAAAAAAAGCACAGCGCAAACTAGAAGAGAGCGAGCGCCGATTAAGTTATGTGATGGAGGCGACAGGAGAGGGTGTGTGGGATTGGGATATTTCATTAGGGACCGTTTTACACAACAAAAAATGGTGCCAGATTGCTGGCTTGGATGATGGTTATTTGCAGCACTCAATCGAAGTGTTTTCAGATTTGTTGTATGAAGAAGACAAAGCGGCGGTGTTTGAAAAAATAGACCGGTGCTTGTCGGGCGAAGGCTCCTATCACAGTGAGCATCGTATGAAAATGAAGGATGGGCGCACTGCCTGGGTGCAAGATCGTGGCAACGTGGTTGAGCGCGATGCCAGCGGCAAGCCACTGCGTATGGTGGGTAGCTATGTGGATATTACCGAGCGTAAGTCTATTGAGTTGGCACTCGGGGTACGCACCGAATTGTTAAATGCGATTTTCGAATTGAGCCCAGATGGCTTTGTGTCTTTCGATCATGCTAGGCAAGTTTCATACGTGAACCCTGCCTTTACGCGGATGACCGAAATTGAGCCAGCACAATTAATTGGTAAGAGTGAAGAGGCGTTCTCGCAAATGCTCAATCGCATCTGTCTGGGTACAGATCAATTTAGAGGCATAAGCAAATTACGTAGCTCGACTAAATCTTCTGACACGACAATTCGCGACATCATTGAGCTGACCTTGCCAGCTACCAAAATTTTGGAAGTCATACTGCGAGACAGCAATGCCAACGCGGTGTCGAGCATTCTATATTTTCGTGATATTACCCATGAGTCGCAGGTTGATCGCATGAAGAGCGAGTTTCTCTCCACAGCGGCGCACGAGTTGCGCACGCCGATGGCGAGCATCTATGGCTTTAGCGAGGTTTTGCTGACTCAACAGATAAACGAGGAAGAGCAGCAAGAATTCCTGCAAACGATTTTCAAACAATCGGAACTAATGGCCTCGATCATCAATGAACTGCTCGACATTGCACGCATTGAAGCAAGACGAGGCAAAGATTTTATCTTTGCGCCGATTGAGCTGACTGAGTTGCTGCAAGAAATTCGAACAGGTTTTAAATCTGCGGATGGCAGAGTTTGTAAATGCAAGATCGATAAAGATAGCGCCGTGTGGTTAAAAGCTGATCGTTCGAAAATGACGCAGGCCATCACCAACATACTCTCTAATGCCTTTAAATATTCCCCCGACGGGCGTGACGTGGTGATGGAAGTCATTTGCCCACTCACCCCAAATCAAACGGATGCCGATGAGCCAATGGTGGGGGTGCGCATTCGCGATCAGGGTATCGGCATGACAGAGGCGCAACTTAAGCGCATCTATGAACGTTTTTACCGTGCGGACACCTCAGGAAAGATTCCGGGGACGGGCTTGGGGATGAGCATCGTTAAAGAAATTGTCGAGTTACATGGCGGACAGGTTGAAGTTGAAAGCAAGGCAGGACAAGGCACGGCAGTCACAATATGGATGCCGTATGGGAGTAAGCAAGGCGTATATGGAGGTGAGCAATGAAATATTTATTAATCAATACAATCAAGATGATGGCAATTGTAGCTGCGATGGCCGTGTTGGGGCAGGCGCAGGCAGTTGAGACCGCCAAATCCTATACCTTTGGCATTGTGCCGCAACAAGCGGCAAGTAAATTAGCTGAGGAGTGGGGGCCACTGTTGGCCGAAATCAGCAAGCGTTCAGGCGTGCCATTGGTCTTTAGAACAGCGGCCAACATTCCTACTTTTGAAGGCCGCTTGGGGCAGGAAGAATTCGACTTTGCTTACATGAATCCTTATCACTATGTGGTGTTTCATAAGGGCAATAACTATCAAGCATTCTCTAAAGAAAAAGACCGCAAAATAAAAGGTATTTTAGTGGTGCGCAAAGATAGCCCGTATCAAAAGCCCGCTGATCTTGCCGGAAAAACCGTCGTGTTTCCTGCACCCGCTGCATTTGCAGCGAGCATCTTGCCGCAAGCAGAATTCGGTCGCTTAAATATTGTGATTGAAGCAAAATTTGTCGCCTCGCATGACTCGGTTTATCGCGCTGTGGCTTCTGGCTTGCAAGAAGCGGGTGGTGGCATTCAGCGTACGCTTGAGGCTAATCCGCCGGAGATTCGTGATGCGTTGCGTGTGCTGTCAGAAACTCCAGCCTACACGCCCCATGCCTTTGCTGCGCATCCCCGTGTACCGCCAGCCATTGTTGCAAAAGTGCTAGCCGCCATGCAATCGATAGCGGATGATGCGGCAGGTCAAGCGCTGCTAGCACCCTTAGCTTTTAAAGGGTTTGTTGCCGCGCAAGACAAAGACTGGAATGACATTAGATCGCTAGACATTAAATTGTTAGAGCGTTACAGCAAAAACTAAGCAAGCGCTGATTAAGGCCCACTCTCACTGGGAGAGGGAGCAAAAATACTTACGCAGCGCTTCATTCGATTAATGGAGCATCATGCGCTTTCGCACTAAAACGATTTTGGGTGTCGCCGTCATTGAATTGGCCTTGCTGGCCGTTCTGGTGGGTAGTGCCCTATCGAATTTGCGCGAATCAAGTGAGACTGAGCTAACGCAGCGAGTGCGCTTGGGGGCGCAGTTGTTGGCGGCGGCATCGAAAGATGCACTCATTTCTCAGGACCTCGCCACGCTGGATAGTTTGGTGAGTGAGGCGATTAGCACGGGTCAAATTGATCGGATTCGCATTGTCGATTTTAGTGGCAGGGTGCTCGCGGAACATGGCGATGGTAAGGTCATGTCACATCACTTTCATCAAGTCGAGCAGGTTTCGCAGGTGACAAATGGTTATTACGATTGGTCTGCCCCAGTGATGGCGGGTGGCATCAAGCACGGCGAGGTACAACTCACTGTATCGCTTGCGCCGTTGCATATCTTGCTTGATTCGGCTAAACGCTGGGCTGCGGGTATTGCCGGTTTGGAAATGCTGTTGGTGGCAATTTTTTCTTGGTTGTTGGGAAGCTTTCTGGTGAAGCAGCTGAGCGAGCTACGCGAGGCGACGCGGCATTTCGCCTTAGGGAATTTTGAGTATCGCGTGAATGTTGCGGGTAGCGATGAGCTTGCGGATACTGCGCTTGCCTTCAACCGTATGGCGCAACAGATTGGTGAAAACCATCAGCAACTACAAATCGAGAACGATGCCCGCCTAAAGGCACAGATGCTTGCCGAGCTGGCTAAAAACCAAGCAGATGACCGTAACGAACAACTCAATGGAATTTTTGCATTAAGCCCGGATGGCTTTGTTTCGTTTGATGCGAACCGCTGCGTTAAATATGCTAGCCCCGCTTTTACTAAGCTTACGGGTCTGGAAAAAAGAGACATGGTCGGTATGAGCGAAGCCGCTTTTACCGAACGACTGTTAAAGCAATGTAGCCAAGGATTGGGCTTTCCGGGTTTTGAAAAACTTCGTGCGAGCGCATTAAAAAACGAAGAGCAGGGTATGGTTACGCGCCATGTTTTTGAAACGGATATACCCGAAAAACGAGTTTTAGAAGTGGGTTTGCGTGAGTCTCAGTCAAAGTCCGTGTCGCAGATTCTGTACTTCCGCGACATCACACACGAAACCGAGGTCGAACGGATGAAGAGCGAGTTTCTCTCGACGGCGGCACATGAGTTGCGCACGCCCATGTCGAGCATTTACGGCTACTCTGAAATTTTGTTAGCGCAAGAATTTTCAGAAGAAGAGCGACGCGAGTTTTTGCAAATAATTTACACTCAGTCGGAATTGATGATTTCGATTATCAATGAGTTGCTCGATTTAGCGCGCATTGAGGATCGTGGTGGTAAAGATTTTGTCATGGTTCCGTTAGTGCTGACAGATGTGCTGGAAGAGGTGGTGGCGAGCTACAAGACGCCCAACAATCGGCCTCGGCCAACGATCGCTCATTTGCCAGAGCCCGTATTTATTTTTGCTGACCGTTACAAAATGTTGCAGGCTTTGATGAACATTATTTCCAATGCTTATAAATACTCTGCAGCACCGGGTGCAGTAAGCATCGAAGTGGTGCGGGAGCAAAGTGTTCAGCCCTCTGCAGTTGAAATGGTTGGAATTCGTATTGCAGACCAAGGCATGGGCATGACTCCAGAGCAGTTGGCGCGCGTCTTTGAGCGGTTTTATCGTGCAGACAGTTCCGGCAAGATTCCGGGCACGGGATTGGGTATGAGTATTGTGCAAGAAATTATTGAGCAGCACGGTGGTCAAGTAAAAGTTGAAAGCACGCAGGGAGTAGGGACCTCCGTCACCATTTGGATGCCCCAGCATCTCGACAATAACGATGCAGCGATAGGAAATAAAAATGAGAACAAGGCCTAGATACCTACCTCTGTTTGAGGTTGAGCCAGGTATGGTGCTTGGTGCGCCAGTACGTGTCATCAATCACGGCTACTTGAGTTTGTCACTGCCGATAGGACATGAGCTCAACGACGATAGCTTACATCAGCTTGTCGCACATGGTGCGCAAGCGCTTTTTGTGTTGGAGGCGGATTCTCGACCGGATGAGCAGATCGCGGTAGATGCCGCGGCGGCAGCGAAGCGGGTGATGAAAATTTTTGAGGGGGCCGATTTAAGCAACCCCACGATGGCCAGTTTTTTTGACCAAGTTTTGGTTTATCGGAGCGAATAATGATCATCACGCACATCAGCCGCCAAGAGGTGTTGGAGAAAGCTAAACTGTTACCAGCGTTCCCCGCTGTGATTCAGCGTATTTTGGAAACGATAGACGATGTTGACGCGAACTTGAATGTGTTGATTGACTACGTGGGGCAAGATCCCATCATCGCGAGTCGCGTCATTTCAATGGCGAACGCGGTTGCACTGCGCACTAAAAATTTACGTGCGATCGGTGATATTCACACGGCAATTTCACTGATTGGCATTTCTCCGGTGCGCTCCATTGCAATCGCCGGTAGCTTTGATAGTTTTTGCGGAGAAGCGAATTCTAAAATTCATTCTACTTTTATAAAACATAGTGTCTCGGTAGGCGTGTGTTGCGAAGAAATTGCACACTTTATCGAGACACCTATTTCACCGGAGCATGCTTTGATGGCAGGATTGCTACATGATTTAGGTCACTTGTGGTTGCAGTGTTTTAGGGCAGAAGACTTTGCCGAAGTTTGGAGGAGAGCACAGCAACCCCCAGTGTGCATTGAAGGGCCTGAACGTGAGGCGTTTGGCGTAGATCACTCAACGATTGGCGCGTGGATGGCTGAGCAATGGTTATTGCCCAAAAGCATTTACACCGCGATACAGCATCACCATGCGCCTGACACTGCATTAAATGAGCCCTTGGTTGCCATTACGCATGTGGCAGAAGTGCTATGCAATGCGCTGGAGCTGGGGGGTGGGAGTGAGGCGCATGTGACTAAAATCTCAGCGGGCGCCTGTGACAAATTAGGCTTGAAGTGGAACACAGAAAGTCGCCAACTGTTTGGTCGAGTGGAAGCTCGCTGCCGTTACACCAATTCACTGTTTGCACTGTGAGCTCGGTGGTTTGAACTGCGGCTTTTCAGGATGAACAGTCTGGGTTTATCCTAGGGAAACGCTGGTTTATGCGCGTGCGTCCTTCTTGTCAGCAAAACGTGTCGCTATCGCTCTGATCGTTTCGTGAATTTCCAAAAATGCGTCGAGTATCTCCGGTTGAAAATGACGGCCGCGACCTTCACGCATAATCGCTAATGCTGCTTCGTGAGCGATTGCCGGTTTGTAAACACGTTCGTTCAATAAAGCATCATAGACATCCGCGACTGCCATGAGTCTGGCAGAGAGTGGAATTGCTTCACCTGATATGCCTTGCGGATAACCTGAGCCATCCCACTTTTCATGGTGAGAAAAAGAAGTGTTTTTTGCGGTATGTAAAAAATCTATTTTGGTACCCATTTGCGCTTCAGCATTCTCAATCGCATCACGCCCTAGCGTGGTGTGCGTTTTCATTATTTCAAATTCTTCGGGTGTAAGTCGGCCTGGCTTAAGCAGTATGTTGTCGGGAATGCCTACCTTGCCAATGTCATGCAACGGTGCAGATTTGATGATGGATTCAATCTCGTGAGGCCCGAGATCGGCCGCAAAACGCGGAGATTGTGCTAGTTTTTCTGCTAACGCTTGGATGTAAAACTGCGTGCGACGAATGTGATTGCCGGTGCTTGCGTCACGCGTTTCAGCCAATGAGGTGACGATTTGAATAGTCGCCTCTTGAATGGCGATTACCTCGCAAGTACGTTTTTTAACTTCTTGCTCCAGATAATCGTTTTGATCGCGCAAAAAATCTGCGGCAGCTTTAAGGGCTAAATGGTTTCTGACACGCGCCATCACAATGGGCGGGCTAATCGGCTTGGTGATGTAATCGACAGCGCCCAACTCTAAGCCATGCTGCTCATCATCGACTTCAGATTTCGCCGTTAAAAATATCACTGGAATATCACGAGTCTGAACATCGAGTTTCAATTGCCGGCACACTTCGTAGCCATCCATTTCCGGCATCATGATGTCGAGCAAAATCAAATCAGGCGGCCCATCGGCATGGGCAATTTGTAGTGCGCGCGTGCCGCTGTTGGCTACTTTCACCACATAGTCATCTTTGAGTAGGGCGTTCATCATTGAAAGATTCGCCGGCGTGTCATCGACGACGAGGATGGTTGCTTTTTGCATCTTTACAAACGTGTTCATTGCTATCCCCTAACCCGATATTTTTCGTGTTGCCACGGCTTCTTGTAGTGCGGTTAATCCGAGTTGAAAATCGAATAGAGCGATCGCGTTTTTAATCGCCTTAATTCGTTCAGGAAAAGCCTGTCGCAATAGCTCGCTATGTGCATCGAGATAGTCTGCCGCATCGGCGTTGTCGTCGGCCAATAAATGCATGAGTTGCTGCGTGACTTCTGCTAAGTGCGCTGCATCAATTTCAAGGTTGGCGGCTACTTGCTGGTCGGCTTGATAGAGCTGTGTTCTTAGTTCGCCGAGCAGGGCGAGCAATTTATCGTTCAGTCCATTGAGTTGTTCACGGATGATTTCTGTGGAGAGATGCTTTTTAATCGACTGTTCTAATTGCTCTGCCGTGGCCTGTAGTTCTGTCGCCCCGATATTGCCAGACAAGCCTTTGAGCGTGTGAGCGGCTCGCTCCGCAGTGGACCAGTCTTGTGCCGCCAACGCTTGCTGAATGCGATTCACGGCATCGGCTTCTGTGTCCGCGAATTTTTGCAGAAGCGAAAGGTAGAGCGTGCGGTTGCCTAAAACCCGGCGCAAGCCGGCGGCCATGTCCAAATGAGCAATGCCGACAGGTAGGGTGGTTTTGCTTTGCGCAGATGTTTTGACAATTGAACGAGGTGCCGTTTGCGCCACGCGTGGCTTAATCCATTTGCGCAGCATCAACCACAAATGATTAGGCTCGATGGGTTTGGGCAGATGATCGTTCATGCCCGCTTCAAGGCAGCGTTCACGATCCTGCTGCATAGCATTCGCGGTCATCGCGACAATGGGCAGATTCGAAAGACGTTGAATCTTGCGAATCGCAATCGTCGCGGTTAGACCATCCATCACGGGCATCTGCATATCCATCAACACGAGATCAAAATTTTGAAGCTGAACTTTTTCAAGTGCTACTTCGCCGTGGATAGCGATTTCAACCACGAAGCCGGCATATTCAAGTAGCTCTTGCGCAATCTGCTGATTAATTTCGTTGTCTTCCACCACTAGGATGCTGGCCCCCGCTAGGTCGTCGATATTGACGGTCTCACCAGTATTTGACGGGGCTTCTTCGCTATTTTCAGTGGCTACTTCATTGGCAAAAGTACGCACCACGCAATCGAAAAGGGTTGAGGCGTTAATTGGTTTAATGAGTACCTCATCAATGCCAGCCAGACTGGCGCTCCGTAATACTTCTTCACGCCCGTAAGCAGTGACCAAAATTAGTTTGGGAGTGGTGTGAAGGCCAATGCCGCGAATGACACGAGCCGTTTCAATGCCATCCATATTGGGCATTTGCCAATCAATCAGCACCGCATCAAAAGGTTTGTCTTGAGTGGACGCATATTTGATGACTTCAATCGCTTCGCTGCCTGAGTGTGCTTCGCTCACCTTGAAGGTTAACGATTCCAGTAGTTCGGTTAGTACTAAACGTGCATTCTCATTGTCATCAACCACCAACACGTGTTTGCCACGTAAATCTGGATGTGGCACTAACTCGCGGCGCTGTTTGGTTTTTTCGAGACGCGCAGTAAACCAAAACTCAGATCCGTGGCCCAACGATGAGCTCACGCCAACCTCGCCGCCCATCATCTCTGCGAGAATTTTACAGATGGCCAAGCCTAAACCGGTGCCGCCATATTTGCGCGTGGTTGAAGTATCGGCTTGTTGAAATGATTGAAATAATTTATCTAACTGCTCTGGTGACAAACCGATACCGGTATCTTTCACCGACATTTTGATCACGATCTCATGCTCTGTCTCCTCGACTTTGCGCACCACAATGTCGATCTCACCCTGTTCGGTGAACTTGATGGCGTTAGCGCCAAAGTTGATGAGCACTTGGCCCAGTCGTAACGGGTCGCCAATGAGCGTATTGGGCACGTCAGCAGCCACATCAAAAATCAACTCTAAGCCTTTGTCGTTGGCTTTTTCATGGATCAACCCCGACACATTACCCAGCACATTCTCTAAATCAAACTCGATGTGCTCAAGCGAAAGTTTGCCAGCTTCGATTTTAGAAAAATCTAAAATATCGTTAATGATGCCGAGCAAGTGCTGGCTCGAATCTTGAATCTTTTTGAGGTAGTCATGCTGGCGAATGGTCATCTCTGTTTTTAAAACCAGATGACTCAAGCCAATAATTGCGTTCATCGGGGTGCGAATTTCATGGCTCATGTTCGCCAAGAAATCCGATTTCATGCGGGTCGCCTCTTCTGCTGCCAGCGTCGCCTCTTTCAGACGTTCTTCCGCTAACTTGCGCTCAGTAATGTCGCTAAAAAGTGCAAAGGAATACAACAGTTCGCCATGCTCATCCATCACTGCATTGCCATGAATGATGCACGGTAAATCAGTGCCATCGGCCCGCAGCACGGTCCCCTCGATTTGAAAATTGCCCTGCATTGCAGAGAAATTGTCGGAAGTAATCAGGTAGCGAAAGTGCTTATTGAGAATGAAATCAGGGGGCTGTCCGAGCAAATTGGCCATCGCCTTATTGCATTCGGTGATTACGCCGCTTTTATCCATGAGGAGAAAGCCGTGGCTTGTTGTCGCTAAAATGGCTTCGATGCGGTTGCGCGCATTGGCGATGCGCGTTCCCAAGAAAGTAAAAATTAGCCCTGCCATAATCAGCACAATTGCCACGCCGGCTACGGCAATGGCAAGCATGGTGGGGCTGGCCGCCACGATGCGTGGTCCTTCTCCATCGGGATGTTGATTGACAAAAAATGCCGCCCCCATCGCGATGTAATGCATAGAGGAAATTGCGCCACCCATCACCACGCCGCCGAATAGCGAAGAGACGTAGCGAACGCGGCCAGAGGGGAGTGTCGCAATATAAAATTTAAGGCGGAGTGCGCTTATCGCCAATACCACGGCTGCGACCAGCGATAACAAAAATAAAGAAAAATCGTAGCGCAGAATCCCATCAAGTTGAATCGCCGCCATGCCAGCGTAGTGCATAACGCCGATGCCGAGTGCCATGATCACGCCGGCGAACATCAAGCGGTAATTCGAAACCTTTTCTTTGGCAATTAAATCAAGTGCGACAGCGGCAGCAAAAATTCCCGGCAGCATAGAAAGGCCGCTAATCCAAATATCGTAGGTCACACCGCACTCAAGTCGGAAGGCCAGCATGCCGATAAAGTGCATGGCCCAAACGCCTGCGCCTAAAATTAATGCGCCCAGCGAAAGCCACATAATGCGTAGTTCGCCCCGTGCCAAGCGTTCAGTCATTTCAAGCGCACAGAACGATGCGAAGATCGCAATAAAAATTGATGCGATCACCATCGGGTAGTCGTATTGGAAAGAATAAGCTTGCTGTAGATCGACAGCGCTGCTCAAAAAATAATCACCAAAACTTAGCATGCGTTAAACCCCTATTCAAAAATTTCAACTCATGAACTTGACGGTAGTCACGACACAATTACCGTTGCCCTGATATTCCAACGCATCAAAACTTTGTTGTTTGGACATGGCAATGCCCCTGCCATGCAAATCAAACACGCGCTCTGGGCTAAAGTTGAGATAGTCATGCCAATTAAAACCTGTACCCTCGTCGGTGATGGTGACCGTGCTGGCCTCGGGGGTGCGCTCGAAGGTGACATGCACGGTGCGGTCGGCGTAATTTGGGTGCTGCAGTCGAGTTTCGATTTCGTCTTCCCATGCGTCATTACTCAGCATGTCGCTTTTTTCAACATAGGTGATGCCCAAGTTGCCATGTTCAACGGCGTTAATGAGTAGTTCTAAATACCCATTAACCGTGCGCGTGGGGTTTTCGCTGATTTCAGCGAGCACTAGGGCCAAATCTTTTGCTTCATCCAAAGTTCGGTAGCGATATTCCGCGCGTTGTAACAGGCTGAGATGGTGAATCTGTTTTTTTGCCAGCTCATTTATTTCGCGGCGTTTGTTAAAGGTATCGAGCGTATTTTTGACGACCTGAGTGATGACCTCATGCGGAGAGGGCTTGGTCAAATAGTAATGAGCACCCGCCGCGAGTCCTTCCTTGATGTCATCTGGCGAGTTGTCGCCGGTGAGCATCACGATTGGCAAATTGTCGAAACGGCTATCTGCTTTAAGCTGGCGCAATAGGCCGATACCATTTAGGCGAGGCATTTGTTTGTCGAGCAAAATCAAAGCGAACCTTGAGGGTTCGCGGTCAATCTTTTCCCAGCCCGCTAGGCCGTCTTCTGCTGTTTCTACGAGGTAGCCTGATTGCTCAAGAATGTCTTGTGTGATCAGGCGAATAATTTCGTCATCATCAATAATCAGAATGGTTTGAGACATTGTCACTCCTTTTTTTCTTGTAGGTCAGGCTTTAGCCAGACGCTTCCTGTTGGGCTGAAGCCCAACCCACAAATCCAGCATCGTGTCTCGTAGGTCGGACTTTAGTCCGACGTGTTACCCCAAATGTTTGTTAATCTCCTCAGCCGCTGCCAAAAATACGCTCTTGAGTTTTGCAGCGAGTTCGATGCATTTGATGTTATCTCCAGCGCGTCCGGCATGCTCAATCTCTTGGCACAGTTCTCCAAGCAAAAGTGCGCCTACGGTGCGCGCAGACGATTTCAATTTATGCGCCTGATCTGCTGCAACGTTAATTTTGCTTTCCGCAATCGCCGTGGCGACTTCGCTAAGGTGGTCTTGTGCTGAGATTAAAAATTTACTCAGCAGGCGCCGATGCATTGCCGGGTTGTCGCCCATCAAAGTGGTCAGGGTATGCGGGTCCCATGCGGCCAAATGAGTGCTTGGCGCTGGGCCATTTGATTGTGCTGGCGCATCGAAACTTTCATCTGTATGCGGTAACCATTTGGCTAGTTTTGCGCCTAGCTCATCCAAGCGTAGCGGCTTGCCCAAGTAATCATCGAAGCCACGCGAGATGCAGCGCTCTAACTCACCACTCATGGCATTGGCGGTGACGGCGATGATCGGTAAGCGCGAGCCAGCTTGTTCGTGCTTACGGATGTTTGCAACCAACTCAAAGCCATCCATATTCGGCATGTGGCAGTCACTCAACAGCAAGGCGAAGTTGCCCTCGTGGTACATGTGCAATGCTTGCACACCGTCCTCAGCCATTTCACAAGCATAGCCATGTAAGTGCAGTTGCTCTTGAATAACCTCGCGGTTGGTTTCGTTATCTTCGGCGAGCAGGATGAGTCTGTTAGTTGCCCTTGCCTCTTCGATGGTGGGGACAGGGCGGCGCGTGGTGTGACGCTGGTCGCTGAGTGCGGCGCAATCAGCCACGGTTAAACGGCCACTCGCAATCGCGATGCCTTGAATAAGGTCGTGGTAAAGCAGGGGGCGGCTTTGTACTTGAATCTCATGATCGGGGTTGCTGGAAACTCTGCGACTTATAAACCGCACCACGCTCACGTCGGCGGGTAGCTCAAGCTCTGCTTTGGGGGTGGTAGTGGAAATGCCGAGCACCACCACGGTGGGTTTGTCGCGTGGCTTTTGTACATGCGAACGTGTCTGTGCCAAATCTTCGAGTACCACAATATTTCCACCCGCCGCTTGGCAATAAGCGGGCACGGTTTTGGTTGCCAACGGGCTGCTACACACAAACACAATATTCACGCCCTTGAGGCTAATGTCTTCAGGTTCAGGCTTGGTGGGTGAGGCAGCAATGAGCGGTAATCTCACAGAGAACTCAGAGCCTTCTCCCAAGTTGCTTACCACCGAGATGCTGCCGTCCATCATTTCAACCAAGCGCTGACTGATACTTAAACCGAGCCCTGTACCGCCATATTTACGCGCGGTACTTTCGTCGGCTTGCGTGAATGGTTTAAATAGATCAGCTTGCGTTTTGTGGCTCATGCCAATGCCATTGTCGATAATGCGAACGACAATCAGCTCTCTGCCAGAGGCTGAGACATCGCGCTCTACACGCATGATGACGCGGCCTTGGCGCTCTGGGCTGTTGCCTGTAAATTTAATGGCATTGCCGAGTACGTTGAGCAAAATCTGTCTTAGGCGTGTGGGGTCAGCTTCAATCCAGCGTGGTAATTCGGGTGAAACAAAGACAGAAAGCTCAGTTGACTTAGTACTTGAAGTCGCGATCATCAGTTGCGCTACGCCCTCGACTACATCGCGCAAGGAAGTTGGAATGACCTCCATGGCGAGTTTGCCTGCTTCAATTTTTGAGTAGTCGAGAATGTCGTTCAAAATATTGAGCAGGGATATCGCAGAATCTTGAATGGTTTTGACCATGCGCTGCTGGTTTATCGTGAGTTGGCTCTGTTGCAAAATATCAACCATCCCCACCACACCGTTCATTGGTGTGCGAATTTCGTGGCTCATATTGGCTAGAAATTCTGATTTGGCGAGGCTGGCTGCATTGGCGGCATCTTCATTTTTCTTGCGTTCGGTGATGTCTCGTGCAATGCCCAGCACGCCAATCAGATTTCCAAATTCATCCACAACAGGGTTTTTGATGGTTTCCAATAGAGCGTGATGTCCATCATCGGCAAAGGTTACCCACTCTTCATTGACGGTAGGTTTACCTGCCATTATGGCAAGTTGATCATGGGCGCGAAATAAATCAGCAGGTTCTTTTTCAACGAAATCATAATCGGTTTTGCCAATGATTTTTTCCTCCATTGCGCCAAAGAATCTCTCGAACATTCGATTGCATCTTAAATAGACTCCTTCTGTATCCTTCATCCATACCAAATCATTCAATGAGTTGAATATGGTGTCTAAGCGAGCTTTACTCTGTTGCAAATCGTAGGTCTTTTGTTGCACCATTTCCTCAAGATGATCGCGGTGGTTGGCCAGTGCTAATTCGGATTCTTTGCGCTCGGTGATGTCTTGCGCCGTGCCATGCGAACGCAGTGGGTTGCCGACTGAATCAAAGTCGGTAGTGCCACGCGCTTGCAACCATTTAATGCGGCCGTCAGGCATTAATAAGCGATGCACGGTTTCATAATCGGTATGGTTGGCGAGTGACTCGGTATAAAGCGTATTAACGAGTTCGCGATCATCCGGGTGAACAGCATTGATAAATATTTCGTAAGTGGGGAATACTTTGTCAGGGTCAATTTCAAACAGCCGATAGGATTCTTCGCTCCAAGTGAATTCTTCGCTGCTAACGTCAAGCGACCAGCTGCCCAGCTGCGCGATGCGTTGGGCTTCGAGCAAATCCATCTCAGCTTGTTTGCGCTCGGTGATGTCGGCGCGAATGGCGATGTATTGTTCCGGCTTGCCTTCTTCGTCCATGAACGGCACGACTGTAGTGGAAACCCAATACAGATGGCCATCTTTAGCGCGGTTACACACTTCGCCGTGCCACGTTTCACCGGTGGCAATTTTTTTGTACATGGCTTTGAAAAAGCCTTTGGGCTGTACCCCAGAATTTAATAATTGATGGTCTTTCCAAAGTAATTCTTCGCGGCTGTAACCGCTGATTTCGCAGAAACGATCATTAACGTAAGTAATTATCCCTTGCACGTTGGTGGTGGCCACAATGGCGTGTTGGTCGAGTGCATATTTTTGATGCTTAAGCGCGGTCATGGCATCACGTGCGCCGTCGAGGGCAAGGCGCGTTGCACATTCGCTATCGAGTACGGAGCGCTCGGCTTCTTGACGAAGTTCTTCGAGGCGAAGATTGTCTAGCGCGTAGCTGAGATCGGCTACCATTTCGCTCAGTAATTTTTGGATGTCATCAGTGAAAAAATTGTGGGTCTGCGAATACAGCGAGAGTGCGCCGATGACTTTGCCCGCTTGAAACAAAGGGAGTGCGGCCATTGATTGCCAGCCAGCGCGTTGAATGCGGGCTTGCCAAGGTTGCATACTCGCCACATCAACTCGCTCAAACCAGCAGGGCGTGGCGGTACGAATAGCGGTGCCAGTAGGGCCACCACTGATCGCTTGGCTTGCATTAATGGAGATTTGAATGTCGTCTAAGTAGCCACTGCGATCACCAAAGCTGGCACTTGGTTTAACCATTTGCGTTTCTTCATCGACCAGCCCAATCCAAGCTAAAGAAATGCCGCCCGATTCAACCGCGATGCGGCAGATTTGGGTTAAAAGTTCATCCCTTGAGCAACTGTGGGCGATAGCTTGATTGCAGCGACTCAAACTGGTGTAGAGCCGAGCCAGCCGAGTTTCGTTCTCTTCGGCAAATTTACGCTCGGAGATGTCGTTGCATATCGAAACGTAGGAGCCGATCGAACCATCCTCGTTGAGGTAAGCGGCGATGGTGTTTTGTTCCCAATACAGTAAGCCGCACTTATGGCGGTTGCACATTTCACCTTGCCACACTTTATCGCGCGCTAAGGTGGTAAACATTTTTTCGTAAAATTCGTTGGGGTGAAAATCTGATTTGATCATGCGGTAATTTTGCCCGAGTAGTTCTTCAGGCATGTAGCCGCTAATTTCACAAAATTTTTCGTTTACAAAGGTGATGTTGCCGTTGAGGTCAGCGGTAGAAACAATTGAATGTTCGTTCAGCGCAGCCATCACGTTATTTAGGCGTTTGCTTAAATTGTGCTCGCTATGGGTAATGTTAAGTATGGTGCGGCGTGCTTCGATCAGGCGACACATGCGCACGACCAACTCTTCGTCCACTAACGGTTTGATCAAATAGTCATTGATGCCAATGGTAAACAAGTTCACTCGGAGTCTTGCATCATCAGTGCCCGTGATGGCTAAGATGGGCGTGCTTCCTTCCTCGCCTTTGAGGCGACGAATGGTTTTTGCAAAGGTCATTCCATCCATGCCCCCACCTAGTACGATGTCGGTGAGCACGAGGTCATATTTTTTTCGCTTGAGCGCGACAAGCGCTGATTCGGCATTGGGAAACCAATCAACTGAAAACTCTCTTGCTTTCAGTTCGGCGAGAACAATTTGCGCTTGCACTTCCGAGTCTTCGACATACAACACGTCGGCATCTAACGGTCCGGTTTGCTCTAGGAGTCGAGCAAAAAAACTAAATAGCTCTCCTAGGTCTTGCTTAAGAAACACATCGGTCACGTCGGCGAGTTGCGCATCAGATTCAATCTTTGCGGTGATGTCGCTGGTGATTAAGACGATGGGCAGATAGAGGCAGCCTGGAATGGCGCGCATTTTTTTGATGAGCTGAATGCCGTCCACATCCGGCAGAGTTAGCGATACTGCAATAAAATCAACGTGTTGTGTAGATAGATAATCTAGCGCAGCTTGCCCGTTTTCGTGGCAGATGAGTTGCACTCCAGCGCCGGCCATGTTCTGTGAAAAGATTGCTTGCGTGAGCTTGGCAGCGTCTACCAATAAGAGTTTTGCCGACTGCAGATTGTGCGCGCTACGCTTCACGCTTCCGCCCTGCTGGTTTGTTCGAGCTGTTGGAGGATCAATTCCATTTGTGCGCCGATTTGCTCGCCTTCTTGGTGCTGTGCTTCAATTTTATGAGCGGCATCATGCAGCATGCCGGAGAGCTCATCTTCTTGCGAATTGGTAACGCCGAGGCTTAGCATGGAGCGATCAAAGCGCGTTCGCAATTCCTCAAAAATTTGTTTGTGATTTAAGGCTTGAGTGCGATGGCGCGAATCAAGATTTTGCAGGGCAACGCGGATGCTCTCGGTTAATGTCATTAATGCGGCATTCTGTGTGGCTACGACGGCCTCAGCATCAAGCGCCATTATGCGTTCATTGGCCGCTTCCGCCAGCCACGCGATATTGTCTTTCATGCGGCCGTGGCGGTCAGGGTCTGCGCGCGCATCACTCTTCATAATGAGGGTGATGTGCTTATAGCTACACGAGGTGTGGATGCCAAATTCAAACAGGCGGCCCTGCTTCGACATATTAGTCAGCACAGAATTTTCTAAAGGTGAGCATTCGCCATTGGTGGAAAAAGCCGCTTCGCCGAGATGGCCGTGAATTTTGACGCTGGAGGATAAGCCGTAGGAACTCATGGTGTTGATGACTTCGCGGCATAGGCTGGCGTAATCAGGGCAACTATAACTGGTGCGCATGAATTGCAGGATAGCGCCAATTTCAGCCGAACTCGACATCGCGGTCATGGCAGTAGAAAAGGTGCTGGAGAGGTCGCTCTTGAGTTTGCGGCGCTCGATATATTTGGTGAACTCCAGTTTAATTTTCGCGCGTAATTCATCGCCAGAAACGGGTTTGGTGAGGTAATCATCGCCACCTGCTTCATAGCCGTTCAAGCGATCTTCTTCGGTGACTTTGCCAGAGAGAAATATCACCGGCATTTGTTCAATCATCGGGTCGTCGCGAAGGGCACGGCATACTTCATAGCCTGATATGCCGTCCATCTCTACATCCAAAATAATCAAATCGGGTTGCTGCTGGGTGAGGTAATCCAAGGCGGCTTGTCCGCTCTCGACGGCGTGAATATCGTAATCAGCGCAGAGCATTTCTACCGTCACCATGGCGGCGAAGTCGTCATCCTCAACTAATAGAATCGAAGGTTTGCTGCTCATATTTATCTTTCTGTATTTAAGGCCCCAAGGTTTTCCTGATTCTAATAGGGGATATCCGGTTTCACCACTAGCTACATGGCTAGTGGTAAGATGTTCGTGTTAAGTTAAAGTGGACCCCAAAAATCAGACAGTAATTTAAGATGGTAGCCTGCCGTAAAAG
>JBAXEJ010000004.1:0-72012 GCA_037140475.1 Gallionellaceae bacterium | reverse complement strand
GAGTTTAGGCGAGATGGGCGGCTACAAAGAAGTCATTGCGCGCATTGTGGGGCAGGGCGCTTACTCAGTATTGAAATTTGAATCGGGTGCGCATCGTGTACAACGTGTACCGACGACTGAAACACAAGGCCGCGTGCACACCTCAGCCTGCACTGTAGCAATTTTGCCGGAGGCGGATGAGGTCGGCGAAGTAGAGTTAAACCCGGCTGATTTGCGCATTGACACCTTCCGAGCTTCCGGAGCCGGTGGACAACACATCAACAAAACAGATTCAGCCGTGCGCATCACCCACCTGCCTACGGGTACGGTAGTGGAGTGCCAAGATGGTCGCTCGCAGCATCAAAACAAAGCTCAAGCCTTACGTGTGTTGGCTGCGCGCATTAAAGATAAAAAAGAAAGTGAAGCGCACAATAAACTTGCTGCCGAGCGTAAGTCACTCGTGGGCAGTGGCGATCGCTCCGAGCGCATTCGCACCTACAACTTTCCACAAGGTCGCGTCACCGACCATCGCATCAACCTCACGCTATACAAGATGGATCACATCATGGATGGCGACATTAACGAGCTAACAAATGCGTTGATGGCCGAGTATCAGGCGGAGCAACTCTCTGCGCTGGCGGATGAGTGCTAGCCTGAAAATTCCCAAGGAACTAATGAGTGTATACGCCTAATCTATGGGCTTAATGTACGAGTACTATTTTACTGGTTTAGGGAAATCTGGGCCGACAACGATGCAGCGTTTTTTGTCGCTCCAAGTCTGGATTGGTCCAGTGAAAGTGACTTTTTTATTGAGCATAGATTGAAGCTTTTCTTCATCGTCAAAATCTACCATCACGCATAAAACTTCTTTTTCGCTAATAAGTGAAAATTGCATAGCGGCATACGATAGTTTTCCTGAAACATTCCCATTAATAGTAGATGCTACTTTACGTTCGGCGGAAAAAGCCGAAGAGGTGGCAATCAATAAAGCGGCAACGACCAAGACATTAAACAATTTTTTCATCACAGATTCTCCAAAGTTTTATTGCGTCAAACTAACGGCTAATGACTGGAAATAACGCATCACGCCTAAACCATTTTTCGTTGTAACCGATTTGAACTCTAACTAAATTGCCATTCACTTGAAGCACTAATCCAATTTCATTCCACGAAATTCCTACCTTGTCACCCACCTTTAAATTTTTCCTGAAAGAGGCGAGTCTTGCTTCGTCAGCTTTATTTTTCGCTCCTTCCTTTGCTGCATTCTCATTTGCGACGCCATCCAGTTCTTTCTGTTTTTTGACTGCGAACATATAAAGTGCATTGAATTCAGGAAGTCCTTCTCCTTCATTTAAAGTTCCTGCACGAACCAAGCGCGCTCCAGATAAATAAACATGAGGAAGAGGGTTGTTAATGCGCGCTGAGAGATAAAAAACGTGATTATTATCTTCCTGATTTTTTTCGGGCGTTATAGACCAGTAGCTTTGCACCTCACTTGTGTAATAACCCGACTGTTTAGGTATTAGGCATTGCCACATTTCAGTTGTGACCGTCAGAAACTCGGAACTGGTGGGTAAACGCCAATCAGCCTTACCAAGAAATTTATTGGATTTAGCTAGAATCATGGCTGAATACCAATTCAACCTTTTGCTTTCTCCCTCGCAGGTGGTTCCATTCCATGACTGCCCAAAATCACACTTTTGCCAAATTAATCCACTACGAGAATCAGTCAATGTGCCATCACCGTTGTCTCCACAAACTATCGGTGTATCTTCACATATTGCCTGCTGAGAAATTAACAGCAGAGTTAAGAAAACGGTTAGTTGTTTTTTCATGGCTTCCCCTTTGGTTGTTTTTTCTGATAAATCTGTCAGCTTTGCTCGTAGTCTCTTGGTGTCTTATTTATGCGATAGTTATACTGCAGTAATGTTATTTCCCTCGCCGTCATAGGTTTCGCTAGAGCCGCACGAAGAGCAAGTTGCATGTTCAAAGAATCCCGCAAGTTCAAGTGCGCGATATTCAATTTCAAGTAATTGATCATTTTTTATATGGACAACGTCAACGCTTAGCTTTTTAAGCAAACTTTCATTTTGCTTCACCCAATCTGGATTTGGCAGAGAAATTTCAATACCCCTTAATTCTTCCCGACCATTTTTGAGCGACCAATTAGATTTCACATCGCTAGGTGATAATCCAGAAAATGGAAAATCGATTTCTACTTTTTGGTGACAGTTTGGGTCACTTCCGTCATTGCAATGCACTTCAATTTTCATTGTGTTGCTCACCTTTACTAAGGACAGAGGATCTAAATTTTACAAATTGGCAGAGTTGGTGCTGCAGTGAATTGGGTCGTAAATGCCGTGGTCGTGAACGCATCATAACGCGACCATTTGCGGCATGGCAAGAGTTTCCGCAAAACTAGATATAGACAATCACTTAGTTCGATTTGGAGCGGCAGTTCGCGCTCGACGTACTGCGCTGGGATTGTCTCAAGAAGCCTTGGCGGACTATGCCGAGATAGACAGATCACACATGGGGAAAATTGAGCGCGGGGAGCGAAACGTCACATTTTTAAACATTGTGCGCATAGCGAAGGCTATTCAATGTGAGCCATCAGACCTTCTGATTGATGCAGGTCTTTAAGGGCTAGTTAATTTTGGTTCAAAAATTGAAGGGAGCTTGACGATGCCTCGCGCATTCGCACTTACAACTTTCCGCAGGGTCGTGTCACCGACCATCGCATCAACCTCACGCTGTACAAGATGGATCACATCATGGATGGTGATATCAGCGAGCTGACCAATGCACTAATGACGGAACATCAGGCTGAGCAGCTCTCTGCGCTGGCGGATTAAAAAGCGCTAGTTGCGCCCAAGTAATAAATCCACGTTCCAGAAATGGAATAGTTCATCTCGAAATTTTCTCTTTCATACTTTTTTTGAGTTGCTTATGATGCTGGCGTTTGCGATTGCAAATGCCAGATGGCGATATTTTATTGCCTAGGCCTTATGATATTTAACGAACAAAAGGAAATTACATGTCATCTCCCCAAATCGCTCAAAAAGCACCGTACCCAGTTGAAGTAGTCGCTGGGAAAAGTTATTGGTATTGCACTTGCGGTAAGAGTAAAGGCCAGCCATTTTGCGACGGAAGCCATAAGGGTTCTGAATTTGCACCAAAAGAATTTAAAGCGCAAAAATCGGAAACGGTTTATTTCTGTGGCTGTAAGCACAGCGGTAATGGCATGACTTGTGATGGAAGTCATTCGAAGTTGTAATCATCTCGTTGGCGGTGGTTCTCGCCGCCAACTTTATCCTCAAATTATTTGCGAACCAATCGCCACAACGAAGTGAGCTCGGCGGCACGTGCCATGTGTAGCGGGTCACTGGTGTCGGAAACGCGTGGGTGATGTGGCTTCACGTCTATTTTTTCCTGCATCTTCAACCCTGCCGCATCCATCATTGCCAATAGCGCTTCACGAGTGCGCAAGCCTAAATGCTCCGCAAGGTCAGACAAAATAAGCCAGCCTTCGCCGTTGGCCTCTAAGTGTTCAGCCAAGCCATTGAGGAAGCCGCGTAGCATTTGGCTATCTGGGTCGAATACTGCGTACTCTAGCGGGGAACTGGGGCGGGCAGGTACCCACGGTGGGTTACACACAATCAGCGCTGCACGCCCTGCGGGAAAGAGATTCGCCTGCACGATTTTTACTTGTGAAGTTAAGTCTAATCTCTCTATGTTTTCTTTCGCACAATTGAGTGCGCGCTGATCTTGATCGGTGGCGATGATGTGTTGGATGCCGCGACGTGCTAACACGGCGGCGAGTACCCCAGTGCCTGTGCCGATGTCGAATGCGGTGGAGTTTGTTGCGATGAGCGTGGGCAACGGTGTGTCGTTTACTAACCCAACATATTCGCCGCGTATCGGCGCAAACACGCCGTAATGCGGATGAATGCGTGCATTGAGTGCGGGCACTTCAACGCCATTTTTGCGCCATTCAAAAGCACCGATCAGCCCCATCAGCCCTCGCAGTGAGGCAACATAAGGCACTGTTCCTGCGCCGTAGGCTTGCTCACAAGCTGCTCGTACATCGGGTGCGCGGCGTAGCGGTACGCTGTGATCTGCCTCGAAGGGTAGTAGTAACATGCCCAAAATGTGAGCGCGCTGTGCCTGCGTTTTACGATTGAGGTGAAATGCCTCTGCGGGAGTGTTGGCGGTAATTTTTGATTTGCTGCGTTTGCCATCAATACGTCTAGCGAGTGCTTGCAATAACTGGCGCGCATTTTGAAAATCGCCGCGCCATAACAATGCCGTGCCTTCGCAAGCTAGGCGGTAGGCGGCATCGGCGTTGATGCGATCATCGGCGATAACAACACGCTTGGGCGGCAGCACGCCATTTTCTGAGCGCCACAGCGCAGATTTTTCTATGCCATCTTCGGCCCAATGTATGGTGAGTTGGTCGCTCATTAACGACCCTCTTCGCGTTTGAGTTGTTGGTAGCGCAGCTTGGCTTCATGCTCATCTTTGGCTGCCTCAATGACCTTCATCACCGAGCGCACATCCGCTTTCTTTTCTTCTTGCTGGAAGTGTCCGGTCAGCGCGGTGTCGGGGAGAAGTTCGCCACGCTGATAGATGGCCCAAATTTCTTTGCCGTATTGAGTGGTGAGTAATTCGGGCGCGAATTGACCAAAATAAACCGCTAAATTTTCCACGTCGCGCTCTAGCATACGACTGGCGTTGTTATTGGCCGCAGCATCCACGGCTTGCGGCAAGTCGATGATGACGGGGCCCCGGTGATCGACCAGCACGTTGAATTCAGAGAGGTCGCCATGCACGATGCCTGCGCACAGCATCAGCACCACTTGGCGAATGAGAAAGGCATGAAACTCACGTGCTTGTTCTACGCTGAGTTCGAGGTCGTTGAGACGCGGGGCAGGTTGGCCATCTTCGTCGGTGACCAATTCCATCAGTAGCACGCCCTCGTAAAATCCATAGGGGTGAGGTACGCGCACGCCTGCCGCAGCCAATTTGTACAAGGCATCCACTTCGGCATGTTGCCACGCGGCTTCCTGTTCTTTGCGGCCATAACGCGAGCCTTTTTCCATCGCGCGAGCTTGCCGACTGTTTTTGACCTTGCGCCCTTCAGTGTAGTGCACTGCCTGATGAAAGCCGCGCTGATTGGCTTCTTTGTAAATTTTGGCGCAACGAATTTCATCGCCGCATTGCACAACATACACGGTGGCCTCTTTGCCGCTCTTGAGTTGGCGGATGACATCATCGACAAGACCGTCTTCGACGAGAGGTTCAATTCTTTTAGGAGTTTTCATGGGCAGGCATACAAAACGAATGTGGCGATTTTACGCTAGAGGGTGAATAAAATTTCATTTTGCGCAACTAGGCTTGTGGCAAAATCAAACGCATAGACGTTTTGTGGCCTCGCCAATGCAACCCACCATAGCAAATTTATTAAGCCAAGATCAGGCAGTGTTAATGCAGAGCTTAGGGCTAGATGCCAGCGAGGCGCGCATTGAAGTTCAGATGTTATTGCAGCGCGTGTTAAAGGTGGGGCGAGCTTATTTATTTGCGCACGCAGAGCTTGTGTTGAGCGAATTGCAACTTATTGATTATATTGAGTTGTTTGAAAGGCGTCGCGCAGGAGAGCCGATGGCTTACATCTTAGGTGAGCGAGAGTTTTTTGGACTCAATCTTAGCGTCACTGCGGCCACTTTAATCCCGCGCCCTGATACAGAGTTGTTGGTGGAATTGGCACTTGAGCGAATTGATGCACCAAGCGCGAAGGTGTTGGACATGGGGACGGGGAGCGGCGCGATTGCTTTGGCACTTGCGCATCAACGACCCAAAGTTGAGGTTTGGGCGTGTGACGCTTCGGCTGCGGCGTTGCAAGTGGCGCGAAGTAACGCGCAAAAATTGCAGATTAGGAATATTCAGTTTATTGAAAGCAATTGGTTTTCTGCGTTGAGTGGGCAGCGCTTTGGCGTGATCGTTTCAAATCCGCCTTACATCGCCGCTGATGATATCCACCTATCGCAAGGTGATGTGCGCTTCGAGCCGCTATCTGCGTTGGCTTCTGGTGCCGATGGTTTTGATGATATTCGCCATATCGTGCAACACGCTGGCGCTCATCTCAATGAGGGTGGCTGGTTGCTGTTAGAGCATGGCTACGATCAGGCGGCAAGCGTGCGCGAGCTTTTGCGGCTTGCAGGTCTTACCAAGGTATTTTCTGCGCGGGACTTATCGGGAATAGAACGTTGTAGCGGTGGTCAGTGGCTTACGTTGTAAAATAGGCGCACTTAAAACTGGAGCAAAACATGTCGAACAAAACCATCATCCAAACCCCAGAGGCACCCGCTGCGATTGGCACCTACTCACAGGCGGTGCGTGTTGAAAATACCATTTATCTTTCCGGGCAGATTGGCCTTGATCCGGCCACCATGCAAATGGTGGAAGGCATTGATGCGCAGATTCACCAAGTATTTAAAAACCTTCAAGCAGTGACAATTGCCGCCGGCGGTAGCTTAAATGACATCGTCAAAATTAATATTTTTCTGACCGATCTCGCCAATTTCTCGCGCGTGAACGAAATCATGGCTACCTATTTTCAGCAGCCTTATCCCGCTCGTGCCGCCGTAGGTGTTGCCTCGCTACCGCGTAATGCTTTGGTTGAGGCGGATGGTGTGATGTTTCTGTAAAAAATAGCACCGCTGATCAATCTAAAGCGGACCTTTGATGTTGAAAATCCCTCCCGTGACGCAAGCCAAGCTCGCCAAGCTTGGTATTCACACACCGTTCGATCTGGTGTTGCATTTACCTTTGCGTTACGAAGACGAAACGAGCATTACGCGCGTGGATGATCTGGTGCAGGGTGAAACGGCACAGGTCGAGGGTGAGATTATTCATAGCGAAGTGATGTATCGCCCTCGCCGCAGTTTGATATGTCAGTTGCAGGATGAGAGTGGTATTTTATTTTTGCGCTATTTAAATTTTTATCCGAGTCAGCAAAAGCAATTGGCGGTGGGCAAAAAAATTCGTGCCTTAGGCGAAGCGCGCGAAGGTTATTTCGGTTTAGAGATGGTGCATCCAAAGTGTCATGCCGGCGGCGAAAACAAAGCACTCAAGCAAGCGCTCACGCCGGTCTATCCGACAACCGCTGGATTGCCCCAGCCGACATTGCGCAAATACATTCTCGCGGCGCTGAACTCGGAGGAATTGTCTGACACGCTCCCCGTAAGTTTGCTGAAAAAACTAAAACTTCCGGCTTTCGATGAGAGTGTAAAAATGCTGCACAACCCGCCGCCGCAGATTGATGAGGCAGAGATGCTGGAACGAGCTCATCCTGCTTGGCGGCGGATTAAGTTCGATGAGCTACTGGCGCAGCAACTTTCCATGCGCGTGCATTATCAAAAGCGGCACGAGCGTATCGCCCCGCAATTGTTGCCGCGTGAAACCCTTACCCCCGCACTATTGCAAGCCTTGCCTTTTGCATTGACTCGCGCGCAACAAAAAGTGCTACAAGAAATTAAATTGGATTTAGCAAAGCCTCATCCTATGCAGCGCTTGCTACAAGGCGACGTGGGTAGCGGTAAAACGGTGGTTGCTGCCTTAGCAGCATTGCAAGCGATTGAGAATGGCTATCAAGTTGCTTTTATGGCGCCAACGGAAATTTTAGCCGAGCAGCATTATTTGAAATTGCTAGATTGGCTGACTCCGCTGGGCATTGCTCCGGTGTGGCTCTCGGGTAGCTTAAAGAAAAAAGAAAAAACAGCGGCGGCTGAAAAAATTGCACAGGGCGAAACACAAATTGCCGTGGGCACACATGCGCTGTTTCAAAACTCAGTAGCGTTTCAAAATTTAGGCTTAGTGATTGTTGATGAACAGCACAAATTTGGCGTGCAGCAGCGTTTAGCTTTGAGAGGTAAAGGCAAAGAGCCTCACCAACTCATGATGAGTGCGACCCCTATTCCGAGAACACTTGCGATGAGTTACTACGCCGACCTTGATGTATCCGTGATCGACGAATTACCCCCCGGGCGTACACCCATCGTGACTAAACTCATTAACGATAATCGCCGAGAAGAAGTTTTTGAGCGAGTGCGTGCCGCGTGTTTGCAACAGCGCCAAGCCTATTGGGTGTGCCCGCTGATTGAAGAATCTGAGCTGATGGAAGTTGAGCTACAGAACGCCATCGAAACCCATCAACAATTGAGTGAAGCATTCCCGGATCTGAATGTTGGGCTGGCGCATGGTCGATTGCCGCCTACTGAAAAAGCCGCCATCATGGCTGCGTTTAAAGCAGGCGAAATTCATTTGTTGGTAGCAACCACGGTGATTGAAGTGGGCGTCGATGTGCCGAACGCGAGCTTGATGGTGATTGAACACGCCGAACGTATGGGGTTGGCGCAGTTGCACCAATTGCGTGGGCGAGTAGGGCGTGGCGCGGCTGAAAGTATGTGTGTCTTGTTGTTTAAAACGCCGTTGTCCGAATTAGCACGCGCGCGCTTGAAAATCATTTTTGAAAATACCGATGGCTTTGAAATCGCCCAGCAAGATTTAAAGCTGCGTGGCCCAGGAGAATTGTTAGGCGCCCGACAAAGCGGTGAAGCAATGCTACGCTTTGCCGACATTAACGAAGATGAAAAATTGTTAGAGTCAGCGCGAACGCTTGCCGATGAACTGTTATGTGACATGCCCGATGTTGCGCAGGCGCATTTGCAGCGCTGGATGGCGAACAAACCGGACTTTCTTCATGCGTGATATGTATTGGCAAAATTTATTGCTTGGCTCGGCCGCGAGTTACGCTCCGTGGTTGCGTGACCACGGCTCTTTGACGCGCCGCATACAACAACGCTGCCAGCAATTTTCTGTGCAGCCTGTACGCAGTGGTCTGGCACGAGTGGCTTTTGATGAAGCCGCGACGCTGGGGTTCGCAAATGATCGCTTGGCTTTTTCGCGCGAAGTTTTTTTGTTTGCAGATGGCAAGCCCGTGGTGTTCGCACATAGCGCTTGCGCTGAGCGTGATTCGCGGGGTGCTTGGTACGCGATACGCGGTTTGGGTAATCGTTCACTCGGCACGTTGCTGTTTAGGCATCCCTTGGTGAAGCGCCAGCCCTTGCATTACAAAAAACTCCAACAGCAGCATCCTTTGTATCGAAGTGCTTGCGTAGATTTGGCTATGGCACCACCGTTTTTGTGGGCGCGTCGTTCCTTGTTTTATTTGAAAGGGGCGCCGCTATTGGTGACAGAAGTTTTTCTGCCAGAGATTTTGCAGCTTACTAAATAAACTTTAAGTACAACTTTTTAGTGTGCGCAGGCTCTGAAATAACAGGTGCTTAAGAATTTAGCGATTCTAAAAAACCTAACAACGTTGTCCGTTGATGAGGTTTGAGATTGCCAAAGTAATCCAGCAAACGACGCTCTTCCGGCAACATCCAATCAGCACTGGTTTCTTGAGTTGCTAAAGTGCTAACAGTGTTTTTATCCCCGCGCCCTGTAGTCAACCATTCCACGCTTACCTCTAGCAACATGGCCAAACGCGCTAAGTTTTTGGTGTGAGGGGCTTTGCGCCCTGACTCCCAAGCAGCAACGGAAGGTTGAGAAACGAACATTCGCCGCGACAAGTCAGCTTGACTCCATCCTTTTTCACTCCGCGCTTTTTTGATGCGATTGTCCATAGTGGCGCGGATTGTATAGCCGATGGCTATATAGCCATTGTGTGCCAAAGGCTATTGCTTATTCGATACACGATAGGCATTATGCGGCCTGCTGCGAACAATAATATTGCTCAAGAAACGAAAAAGGGCATCGCAGTATTAGTAAGTAGGAGGGGTTTAAATACGATCAGAAATCAACAGATTGAGCTTAATGAAATAAGCAACTATCTGTTTTATTTAATATTTTTAAAGGAAAATTAATGAAAGCCTTGCTTATTGCAGTTTCTACACTTGTACTTTTGTCTGCTACAGGATGTTCGACCATTGTGAATGGTAAAAAACAAGTTGTTACGATTAACTCAAATGTTACTGAAGCAGACGTCACCGTAAACGGAAAACCAGTAGGTAAAACTCCGTTCACGGGTGAAATTGAACGCGCTAGCAAAGCGCTTGTTCAGGTTAGCAAGGAAGGTTTTGAAACTAAAATCATTACGATGGATACCTCATTTGAGCCGATTTTTTGGGGCAACATTCTTTGTGGCGGAGGTATCGGATCGACAACAGATGGGGTGAGTGGAGCAATGTATAAATATGCCCCTTCAACTATTCAAGTTGATATGACAAAAAAGTAAAACTAGAGGAGTACTGCCCTCCGAATGCTAATTCATTAGCCCTTCTGCATGCCTCGGCAATATTACGCGAGGCGTCAGAAGGCGGAGGGTGGGTCACCCGAAGCCTCTATAAAAATTTTTCGAAAATAAATTTAAGTTACACGCAGTGGCTAGCGGGCATTCCTGCACTCGCAATCCGAAGCCCTACTTTAGAAAATTTTGCTTGCAAAGTCAGCCTCAGTTTAGAAAATCAGTGAGTCGAGTTTTATGCCGATGCGCAACTGTATTGCTATTGATGTACTCAGTGGCGGGGTATGCCGAGTGGGGCAGAAATCCGATATTTTCTGAATTAAATAATTATTCAAAAGTGAGCTTAGGCTTTGCCTCGCAAAATTTACGAAGTGCCATTTCAATTTTTGGACATACCTTTCTCGTCTTTCACAATGAGGAAGCTCCCGAAGCGAATTCACTGTTGGTTGAATTTACAGGTGAGGCCCCCGACTTATCGTCATCATTGTCAGCCTTGTTTTTGTCAGTGCCGGGAAAGTATTCGCTTAATTATTTAGCAGAAAAAAGACGTGAGTACGATGGCGAAAATCGTAGCCTCTGGTTGTATCGATTAAGTTTTAACGAAGAAAGGTTGCATCAACTAAAACAGTTTTTGCTTCAATCTGAGCGTGAAAAATACCTCTACGATTTTAGTCAGAAAAACTGTGCTTTTTATATTGCTAAGGCGCTAGAGAAATCAGGTAAAGAGCTAAGGTTTGGCAGAGAAATTTTCGTTTCTCCGGTGAACACGCTACGCTGGACACAGGCAGCAAATATGATTGTATCGGCGACCTATTTGCCATCAACTCAGCTTCGTGCCACGTTAGAATATGATGCGCTTTCCCCTTCTCAGCAACAAATCATCGAAAATTATTTTAAATATTCACCTACACAAAATTTATCTGATGGGGCGAATAAAAATGCGATTTCTGTCATAGCAGAGCATTTAATTCCAAGTGAGGGGGATGCGAACAGGCGTAATTTTTTATTTGCATTAAAACGAGAATTTCCAATTAGCGCGGCTCACACCGAGATGAAAGCAAAAGATCCTGCGCGTTCACCCAGTGCAGGGTTATTGTCGGCGCAATGGCTGCCACAAAAAAATGCGGCTCTCGTATCAATTAGCCCTGGCTTTATTAATCTTGATAACGAAGCGTTTTTCGATCAAAAAAATGCCACGGTGCAGGTGTTAAAAACAGTTTTAATGATTGAAGGTGCAGGGCGCGTTAGCTTAAATCAGTTTCAATTAATAAACATTGAATCGAATCAACCCAGTGAGTATTTGAGAGAAGGTTTCACGCAGGCGTTCGATATGTCCTATACGAATTACCGCATGCATTTAAATAAAAACTATGCTGAAAATAAATTAACGTTTGGTCGAGGCGTTAGTTATTTCATCGGTAGCCATGTTATTTCGGCACTACCTTTGGGGGCCGTTGTTTTTTCAAGCCAAGACTCAGGTAGCTCCTCACTTGCACAAATCGAAATGAGGTTAAATTTATACAAGCAATTGACTGATAAAACAGCTTATACAATACAGATTACGCAATCGACCTCCTCTGCGTTCGAGATAAAACAAACCGTAAACTTAGATTTAGTTAGCGCAATAGGCAAGGGGCAGAGTGTTTCATTTAATGCGCGTCAGGTAAGTGGTGCAGAACAGGCTTCAACGTTGACGGGGATTCGACTTACAACTGCATTTTAATCTTATTTGCCCCGATCTCTTTTAATGTATAGACTCACGTCTATACATTTTTTTGGAGAAGTTATGTCAGAAGCTGAGCTTGATATTAAGCAGTGGGGGAACAGTTTAGGGGTGCGTTTGCCCGCAGCGGTTGCGCGGGCGGCTCATCTCCATGCAGATCAACGGGTGCGCATTTCGGTGGAGGGCGAGCAAGTTGTCATTAAGCCGCTAGACGTTTCTCGTTTAACACTAGAGCAGCGAGTGGCTGCTTACGATGTAAAACGGCATGGCGGTGAGCAAATGACGACCACGCAAAATTTGGGAGCAGAGCGTTGGTAGTCGCATCCAAAACTGCGCCGACAAAACGCTGGGTGCCAGACCGGCAAGAGATTATCTGGATTGATTGCAATCCACAGGTAGGGCGAGAGATGCGCGATGTGCATCCTTTTTTGGTGTTGTCACCGCGTGTATTTAATGAGAAGACCTCTCTGGTGATTGGTCTGCCTATGACGACTGCGGAATACAACTCAGATAACCCTTTTGCAGTGGCCGTAGGAAAAGCATCGGGTCGTAAAGCAGGGCAAATTAGTTTTGTGTTGTGCCATCAGCCTAAGTCTTTTGACTGGCGCTTGCGCAAGGCAAAAATGCATCCACTTAAAGCACTGAGTGATGCTAAATTTGCCGAGGTTTGTGAGCGATTGAATCAGATTATTCAAGTAGCTGGCTAAGTTAAAAATATCA
Source organism: Gallionellaceae bacterium (assembly GCA_037140475.1). Taxonomy (GTDB): domain Bacteria; phylum Pseudomonadota; class Gammaproteobacteria; order Burkholderiales; family Gallionellaceae; genus PALSA-1006. The sequence goes on along the minus strand of JBAXEJ010000004.1, from coordinate 59,284 downwards.
AAAACGAAAGCGATTAAATGAGCACACATAAAATCATACCCATCATGCCGGCTGAAGAGATCAGCGAGGGCGATTCATGCAGTAGTGGCGAGGCTTATGCTCTGATGGTGCATGGCGAGTCGATGATGCCGGAATTTGTCGAGGGCGACGTCATTATTGTTGAGCCGGATGGCTTGGTGAAAGACGGTTCTTTTGTGGTGGCTTTTCATAACGGGGAATACACCATGCGGCAAATGCGCATTCAGGATGGACGCCACTCGCTGGTGGCACTGAATGAAAATTTTCCGAGTGAAGACGTGCCAGGTGTTGAGGTAGTCAAAGGGGTGGTGATACAAAAAGCCAAGCCGGGAAAACGTAAGGATTCCAAGTTTTATGTTTAAGCTTTTGCCTTAGTTTGTATGTGCAGTTTACAGCTCGAGCTGAGTTAAAATCAGCTCATGAATCTCACTGAACGTTTACATCTCTACTTTCAACTCGCCCGCCTGCATCGTCCTATTGGTATTTTGCTGTTGCTCTGGCCCACGCTGTGGGGGCTATGGATTGCGAGCGCAGGACATCCCAATTGGTTAATCTTGCTTATCTTTACTTTGGGGACGGTGCTGATGCGCTCTGCTGGGTGCGTGATTAACGACTATGCAGACCGCGATATTGATAAGCATGTGAAACGTACTAAAGACAGGCCGCTCACCAGCGGCAAGGTGAGTACGCGCGAAGCGTTATTGTTGGCTGCGGGTTTGTCGCTCATTGCCTTTCTATTAATACTTCCTTTGAATCGTTTGACCCTGTTGCTGTCAATTCCTGCGGTATTTCTTGCAGCAAGCTATCCGTTTACCAAGCGTTTTTTTGCCATTCCTCAGGCTTATTTGGGGATTGCCTTTGGCTTTGGCATTCCGATGGCGTTTGCCGCAACGCTAGGGGATGTGCCGACAGTGGCTTGGGTGTTGTTGCTGGCAAACGTATTTTGGGCGATTGCTTACGACACTGAATATGCGATGGTCGATCGTGATGATGATATTCATCTCGGCATTCATTCCTCGGCATTGTTTTTTGGAAAATACGACGTGATTGCGGTGATGGTTTGTTACGGCATTACACTGACTTTGCTTGCAGTGGCAGGACTCATGACCGGACTAGGAGTGGCATTCTTTGCGGGGTTGATCGTTGCCGAGGGCATCGCGTTTTATCACTATGGCTTGATTAAAGAAAGAAGCCGCGAAAAATGCTTCGCGGCTTTTTTGCATAACAACTGGATAGGTGCTGCGGTGTTTGCGGGCATCGCCCTTGACTACCTCATCAAATAACCAGTTTTTGCGCCATCTCTGAACGCTCGCTAGCAAATTCGCCAGTGAGTGCAAAGCCAAGCATGTTTTGCGCTTGATCAAAAAACCCCATTTTCACTCCATCGCCGGATGCCAAGAGTTGCCATATACCGACGGCATCACGCGCCACAGGTGACAAGGCAACGGGATGTGCAGGTGTTTTAACCACCACTGGCATGGCGGGAAAAATAACCTTTGCATCTTCTCCATTGAGGACTTTAGCCAGTGCTCTCGCCGCATTCATGATCGGCAAAATATAAGGCAAAACCTTGCCTTCAATCTCGGCACAATCACCCAGTGCAAAAATCGAAGCATCATTTGTGCGCAGCGAGGCATCCACAACGATGCCGCGATTAACGGCCAAACCTGCATTGCTTGCTAATTGAATGCGTGGGCGCAGACCGACTGCAGAGAGCACGAGATCGGCTTGCAAGCTAGTGCTATTGGCGAGTGTCAGCGTGAAGCCAGATCCCGCTTTGTTCATGCTTTGGACCGAGGTGCCAAAATGCCAAGTGACGCCGATTTTTTCGAGTGGTGCGAGCAGCTGCTTTCCTGCTTGTTCAGGCATTAGGCTGGCCAGCGGGTAGGCGCTTGGGTCAATCACAGTTACGGCGTAGCCTGCTGTGGCGAGGTCATTGGCAAACTCGCATCCGATGAGCCCTCCACCCATGATGGCAACTGACTTTGCGTTTGTAAGTTGTTCGCGAAACACTGCGTAATCGGTCAAATTATTCACTGATAAAACAGCATCCGCAGCACCGCCTTGTAATGGAATGCGAATGGGATCAGCACCGACTGCCAAGACTAATTTTTCGTATTCAACAACGCCCGAGGCGGTATCTAATTGCTTGCGCTCACGATCAATGGCGCGCACCTCAGTATTCGCAAGCAGATTAAAGTCCAGCTGCTTTGCCATTCCCGTCGCCGATGTTTGCACCAAATTGCTTATATCTTTCTTCTGTGCAAAGGCATTCGATAGCATGGGCTTTGAGTAGCTATCGCCGCTGTCACGAGAAACCAAGGTGATAGGTAAGTCACGATTAATTTTTCGTAGTTCACGGATGACGGTGTAAGCCGCTATGCCGCTGCCGACAATCACGATGGGTTTCACGATTACTCTCCTTAGTCTTCTAGCAAGCTGCGTAACATCCACGCATTTTGCTCATGCACGGTCATGCGTTGTGTGAGCAGATCAGCGGTCGGTTGATCGCCCGCTTTTTCTGCAATAACAAAAACCTCGCGGGCAGTGCGCACGACGGTTTCCTGTGCTTCCACTAACTGCCGAATCATTTCCTTCGCATTGGGTACCCCATCACTATCTTTAATTGAAGTGAGTGCGGCGAATTGTTCATAACTGCCGGGTGCAGGATGACCCAATGCGCGGATACGTTCAGCCAGTGAATCGACCGCTAACCAAGTTTCGTTGTACTGCGTCATAAACATCAGGTGCAAAGTTTGAAACATTGGCCCAGTCACGTTCCAGTGAAAATTATGCGTTTTAAGATACAAGGTATAGCTATCCGCCAACATGCGCGACAGCCCATCCGCAATCTTGCTACGATCTTTTTCAGAGATCCCGATATTGATCGAAGCGGACTTATTGTTTTTCGCTTTGCTCATGATGCTCTCCTTTACAAGAGGTTTAAATTTCAACCATCTCAAAATCGGCTTTTGATACGCCGCAATCAGGGCATGCCCAATCTTCAGGGATGTCTTTCCAAGCGGTACCTGCTTTGAGACCTTCAGCCGGTAAGCCCACTGCTTCGTCATAAATGAAACCACATACTACACATTGCCAAACTTTCATGATGTTCTCCTTAAAATTGAAAATTAAATTTTTGCTAAAACTGCGCGGTATTGATTCGCGTGACGCTCTTCAACTTTAGCGAGCGCTGCGAAACGTTTTGCGGCTTTTTCCAAAGTTGCTTTAAACATTTCAGCATGCTCTTTTGATTCTGCAATCTGTGCTGAAATTTCTGTGGCAGCTGCCGTATCACCTTCCTGCTTAGCTGTTTTTAGGAAGCTAGGATACATCTCAGTGTATTCGTATGTCTCACCTTCAATTGCCATTTGTAGGCAGCGTGCAGTATTCATTTCAGCTCTGGGGTAAAGCAAGTCAAGATGCCCTAATGCGTGTTGCACTTCTTGTGCTGCAGTTTCTTCAAACACGCGCGCAACTTCTTCGTGGCCTTCGGCGCGAGCGATTTTGGCAAAGTAACGATATTTGGTATGCGCCATTGATTCGCCAGCAAAAGCTGCCTCTAAGTTAGCCATCGTTTTAATTTCGGGTCGGTTCATGTTGAGTCTCCTTTGAGTTAAACAAACGGTGGTGTCTGTCCATGGCCTGCACTTTAGACAGGTAGCATCCATAAATCTAATTGATTGTTTTAACTAAGGTGATTTAGTATCCAAATCACTAAGGAGATTGAAATGACACTCAACGAACTACGTTTTATTGTGGCGGTGGCGCAAGAGCGTAATTTTCGCCGTGCGGCAGAACGCTCTTTTATTAGCCAACCCGCACTCTCATTGGCGATACAGAAGTTAGAAGTAGATTTGGGCGTAAAAATCTTTGAGCGTGGCAAAAGTGAAATTACAGTGACACCAGTTGGCAGCGCGATTGTTGAGCAGGCGCAGCGAGTTTTAGAAGAAGCCGAACGGATTCGCGAAATTGCTAAACAAGGTAGCAATCAACTCACCACGCCATTGCGTATTGGGGTGATTCATAGCGTTGGTCCTTATTTGCTACCAGACCTTATTCCCGCATTAAAAAAAGTTGCGCCTGAGATGCCATTAGAGGTGGAAGAAAATATCACCGCGAATTTAGATATTCTGTTGCGTAACGGTAAGCTGGACGTGATCGTGATTGCGCTGCCGTATGGCGATGCCAGCATTCTTACACAGGCACTGTACGACGAGGATTTTGAAGTAGTAGTGAGTGCAGAGCATGGCTGGGCGGATCGCCGCAGTATTAAAGCTCAAGAGTTATCCGAGGAGAAAGTGCTGCTGTTGGATTCGGGTCATTGCTTCAGTAATCAGGTGGCAGAGGCTTGCCCTGATCTTAATCGCAAAGGAGCCGATATTCAGAAGGGCACTTCATTGGAGACGATCCGCAACATGGTCGCTTCGGGCTTAGGCATTACCGTGCTACCGGCTTCGGCGAATAGTCCGCGTTATCGGAGTAAGTTGATAAAAATCATTCCGTTTGCGAAACCGATTCCTTCAAGACGAATTGCGTTGGCTTGGCGCAAAAGTTTTGCCCGCACTCAGGCTATTGAGGCGCTCATCGAAGCAGTGATGCATGCCAAACTAGTTGGCATCAACAAGCTTTAAGAAGGTGTGCGTCGACAGTAACAGTAAGTGAATTGCTGCACCGCGCCGGAGGGTGTGTGATGTGCTTCTTTTTGATGCTTGAGTAATACAAAGGCCGCACCAAACTGATCATGCAGCTCACCTGGGCTGTAGCGCATGACGGGCAATCCACTGCACTGCAAGGGACCGTCCTCAGCGAAGGTGGCGACAATGACATGACCGCCGAGTTTGACGGAGTTCAAAACTTTTTGTACGTAGCGCGCGCGTTGCGCGGGGTCGGTCAAAAAGTGAAATACGGCGCGGTCGTGCCAGATGTCGTAACGCTGAGCCGGTAACTCGATGTTGGTGATGTCCGCTTCTAGCCACTGTACATTGTCACCTTGCTTGCCTAAACGACGATGCGCGGTTGTTAATGCCGCGGCAGATAAATCGAGCACGGTGATGTCTTGATATCCATTATTGAGAAGATCATCGACTAAAGTAGAAGCACCTCCGCCGACATCAATGATGCTCGCCGTTTTTTCAACGCCTGTGCCCTTAATGATATCGAGCGATAAATCGGCATGTGGCTGAAACCAACTCACAGCATCGGATGCTTTGCTGGTGTAGACGTTTTCCCAATGGTTTTTTCCAGACATGACTACCTTTCCAAGTTAAACCCAATCTTGCGGTACTAAAAATTTATCGTATAAATCGGCTTCTGGCGAGCCGGCTTCAGGATGCCAGTCGTAGCGCCATTTCACCAGAGGTGGCATGGAAAGCAAAATAGACTCGGTGCGGCCATTCGATTGCAAGCCAAAGATGGTGCCACGGTCGATCACCAGATTGAATTCCACATAACGTCCGCGACGATACAGTTGGAAATCGCGCTCGCGCTCACCGTAAGGCGTGTCTTTGCGTTTTTCCAACAGCGGTGCATAGGCGCTTAGGTAATGGTCACCGACACTTTGTTGAATCGCGAATGCGGTCTCGAAATTCGGCTCACTCAAGTCGTCAAAGAAAATACCGCCCACACCGCGCGGCTCGTTGCGATGCTTCAAGAAGAAATACTCATCGCACCATTTTTTGTATTTCGGATGTAAGGACGGATCAAACGGCGCAAGTGAATTTTTGCAAGCTTTGTGGAAGTGTTTTGCGTCTTCTTCAAAACCGTAATAAGGCGTGAGGTCCATGCCACCGCCAAACCAAAACACTTTTTCGCCACTCGGTTTGTGTGCCATGAACATGCGCACGTTGGCGTGCGATGTTGGCGCGTAGGGGTTGCGCGGGTGCATCACCAATGACACCCCCATCGCTTCCCAGCTACATCCGGCTAATTCTGGGCGATGCGCGGTAGCCGAGGCAGGCATTTTGTCGCCTTGCACATGGGAGAAAGCGACACCGCCGCGTTCCAACACATTACCTTCCTCGATGATGCAGCTAATACCTTCACCTTTACCGATGCCGCCGCTACCGGTGGCACGCGTCCATGGGTCGCGCAAAAAAGGTTTGCCATCAATTTTTTCGAGTCCTTGAACAATCTGTTCTTGCAGTCCAAGCAGGTATTTTTTTACGGCATTGCTATCCATTTTTTCTCCGGTGTGTTCGTTGTTATTTGCGCACGATTCTATCATCCGACCACGCGCGTATTGTTGAAGGCTGCTTACGTTTTCCGATGCGGCCGCGTAGCACCCAAACATTTTTGCCAAACAAGCGCTGGCACTCGGCGTAAGTTTTAGCAGGACGCATACCGCTTCGATTCGCGCTGGTAGAAACTAATGCGCTATGGCTAGCGCGGCATAAATTTTTTGCGACAGGGTGCGCGGTAAACCGAATGGCCAGCGAGTCATGTTTGCCGCGTAACCAGCGTGGCGCAGAAGGCCGTGCGGGCATTAAATAGGTAATGGCTTGCGCGCCGTCGTTCTTGAGTCTGGCTTGCTCATTTTTTGTAATATATTGAATATATTGACTTATCTGAGAATATTCCGAAGCAATCAGTATCAATCCCTTCTGCTGCGGGCGTCGTTTGAGTTGAAGAATGCGCTGCACCGCTTGGCGACTATTTGGATCGCAGCCCAAGCCATAGCAAGACTCTGTGGGATAAGCGATTAAGCCGCCGCGCTTGAGGTGGGTGGCGAGTGCGCGAAAAGAAAACGCAGGGCGCTGCACGAATTACTTTTTATGCTGGATCGCACGCCAGCCGATGTCTCGGCGCATCTGCATGCCATCAAAGCGAATCGTGTCGGCGATGTCATAGGCATTTTTTTGTGCATGTCGCACCATGTCACCCAAAGCGACAACGCACAGCACTCGCCCGCCGTTGGTGACCACTTTGTCGTCCTGTGTGGTTGTACCTGCGTGGAAGACATGAGCGTCTTGTAATTTCTTTGGTAGACCCGTGATGACATCGCCTTTGCGCGGTGTGTCGGGATAATGGGCAGCCGCCAAGACCACGCCCAATGCAGTCCGTCTATCCCATTCGGCTTCGACTTTATCTAAGGTTCCATCAATCGCGTGCTCAACGATGGCAGCAAAATCGCTCTTTAAACGCAACATGATCGGCTGTGTTTCTGGGTCGCCCATGCGGCAATTAAATTCGAGTACCTTGATGCCGCCGTCGGGAGAAATCATCAAGCCGGCATATAAAAAGCCAGTGTAAGTAATACCTTCGCTTTCCATGCCGCGCACCACGGGTTGGATCACTTCGCGCAATACTTTGGCGTGGATCGTGGGGGTGACAACTGGAGCAGGAGAATAAGCGCCCATGCCGCCGGTGTTAGGGCCGTTGTCGCCATCCAGTAAGCGTTTATGGTCTTGGCTGGTAGCCATCGCCAACACGTTTTTGCCATCCACCATCACGATGAAGCTGGCTTCTTCGCCCGCGAGGAATTCTTCGATAACTACGCGTGCACCGGCATCACCGAGTTTGTTGTCCGAGAGCATCATGTCGATAGCATCGAAGGCTTCTTGCTTGCTCATCGCAACGACCACGCCTTTACCTGCGGCAAGTCCATCTGCCTTGATGACGATAGGCGCACCGTGTTTTTCCACATAGGCTTTGGCAGGTGCGATGTCGCTAAAGGTCTCGAAAAACGCCGTCGGGATGTTATGGCGCGTCATGAAGCGCTTGGCGAAATCTTTGGAGGATTCGAGTTGTGCCGCCGCTTTGCTTGGGCCAAATATTTTGAGTCCTTCAGTACGGAAGGCATCCACGATACCCGCAGCTAGAGGCGCTTCGGGGCCAACGACAGTCATGTAGATATCTTCGTGTTTAACGAATTCAATCAGCTCAGGGATGGCTGTGATGGCGACGTTTTCTACGCCATCTTCTAACTCAGTGCCTGCATTGCCAGGGGCAACGAAAACTTTTTGTACTTTTGCGCCTTGCGCTAAGCGCCATGCCAGTGCGTGTTCGCGGCCGCCGTTACCTATCACCAAAATTTTCATTTAAAAACTCCTCAATGCCAAGCGCAGCAGGTTTTAATGACGGAAATGGCGGAAGCCAGTGAACACCATCGCCAAACCATGCTCATCCGCTGCTGTAATAACTTCTTCGTCGCGCATCGAACCTCCTGGCTGAATCACGGCCTTAGCACCGGCTTGTGCCAGTACGTCGATACCGTCGCGGAAGGGGAAGAACGCATCCGAAGATACAACCGAATCGACCAAGCTCAAGCCTGCGTGCTGCGCTTTGATGCTGGCAATTTTAGTGCTATCCACTCGGCTCATCTGGCCTGCGCCCACGCCGAGCGTTTGACCATTTTTGCAGAACACGATGGCGTTCGATTTTACATATTTTGCGACACGCCACGCGAACAGCAGGTCAGTGAGTTGTTCTTTACTTGGTTGTACTTTGCTCACGACTTTGAGTTGCGCGAGTTGCACATTAAGTGCATCTGGTGATTGCACCAGCAAGCCACCGCTCACGCGTTTCACGTCATATTGGTTGTGCGCATTAGACAGTGGCACAGTGAGTACGCGCACGTTTAGTTTAGCGGCAGTCACTTTCAATGCGGCTTCAGTTGCTGACGGAGCAATGATGAGTTCAACAAATTGGTTTGCCGTAATTTGTGCCGCACTTGCTTCGTCCAATTCGCGATTGAAGGCGATGATGCCGCCGAACGCAGAAGTGGTGTCGGTGGCGTAGGCTAATTTGTAAGCATTCAATGGGGTGTCGGCAATCGCTACGCCACAGGGGTTGGCGTGTTTGACGATCACACAAGCAGGTGCATCGAAAGTTTTCACGAGTTCCCATGCTGCATCTGCATCGCCGATGTTGTTGTAGGAAAGCTCTTTGCCTTGCAACTGGGTGTAGTCAGAGATGCCGCCTGCTACTGGATTGAGGTCACGGTAAAACGCCGCATTCTGGTGTGGATTTTCGCCGTAGCGCATGTCTTGCACCTTAGCGAAATTGAAATTGATCTGTGCAGGGAATGTGCTCTTTGTGCCATCGCTGTTAATCGCAGTGAGGTAATTGCTAATCATGCTGTCGTAAGCGGCGGTGTGCGAGAAAGCTTTTTTTGCCAAGTCAAAACGGGTGGCGTCACTGACTGCGCCTTTATTCGTTTGCATCTCAGCCAGAATGTCAGCGTAATCGCTTGGGTCGGTGACGATAGCCACATGCGCGTGATTCTTAGCCGCAGAGCGCACCATGGTTGGGCCGCCGATGTCGATATTCTCTATCGCATCTTCTAATGTGCAGCCTGCTTTAGCGATGGTCGCAGCGAAGGGATATAAATTAACCACGACTAAATCAATCGTTGGAATATCGTGCTTCTTCAAGGTGGCAACGTGCTCGGGTAAATCCCGGCGAGCCAAGATGCCAGCATGAACTTTAGGCTGCAGCGTTTTTACACGGCCATCCAGCATTTCTGGGAAGCCGGTGTAATCTGCAACTTCGGTGCAAGGAATCTGGTTGTCGGCGAGCAATTTTGCAGTGCCGCCCGTAGATAAAATCTTTACGCCAAGTTGATGCAAACCTTGTGCGAATTCCAGAATGCCGGATTTGTCGGATACGCTGATGAGTGCTTGAGTAATCGTTGCCATGTTGAGTTCCTAATTATTAAGATTTAATTTTGTGCGTCTGAATTTTTTTGCGCAGGGTGTTGCGGTTCATGCCGAGTAATTCTGCTGCGCGGGTTTGGTTGCCGCCCGCGTGGAAGAGAACAGTTTCAATCAGTGGTTTTTCCACACAGCCAATCACCATGTCATAGACGGGGCGTATTGGGTCTTCACCGTTTAAATCGGTAAAGTAATCGTCAACTGCTTGGCGCACATATTGCGCCACTTCATTTTCATCTAACACGCTAAACTCCCCTTTTTTCATGCCAGTGCTGCCTCGACATATTGCAGTTGCTCCCCAGCTCGCAATTGCCCTTCAAAAAAATCATTTACCGCTTGTAGCTGCTCTTCAATGCTTTCTAACTGGTTCATGTGGTGACGAAAGCTGGCAGAGCCGGTTAATCCTTTGGTGTACCAAGAAATATGTTTGCGTGCGACACGCAAGCCGGAATGCTCACCATAAAATGCATACAACTCATGCACATGGCCAATCAAAACCTGTTGAATTTCTGCTACCGAAGGTGCAGCGAGATGTTCGCCTGTGGCGAGAAAGTGTGCGATCTCACGAAACATCCACGGCCGACCTTGAGCAGCACGGCCGATCATCACGGCGTCAGCGCCGGTATGTTGCAACACGTACTTTGCTTTTTCAGGCGTGGTGATGTCGCCGTTGGCGATAACTGGGATTGTTATTTCAGATTTAACGTGAGCGATGGTGTCGTACTCGGCATCACCGGTGTAAGCGCAGGCGCGGGTGCGGCCATGAATAGCCAGCGCCTGAATGCCGCTGGCTTCAGCAATTTTGGCAATATTGACTGCATTGCGATTAGACTTATCCCAGCCGGTACGGATTTTTAGGGTAACCGGCACGTCCACGGCAGTGACGACCGCCTCTAAAATTTCTTTAACCAGCGTTTCGTTTTGCATGAGGGCAGAGCCCGCCATCACATTGCAAATCTTTTTGGCCGGGCACCCCATATTGATGTCGATAATCTGTGCGCCACTATCCACGTTATAGCGAGCGGCTTGCGCCAGCATCTTTGGGTCGGCGCCGACGATTTGTACCGAAATAGGGTCAACTTCCCCTTCGTGGTTGGCACGGCGCTTAGTTTTCTCCGAGCCATAGAGTAGGGAATTGGACGCCACCATCTCACTCACCGCCATTCCCGCTCCTAGGCGTTTACATAACATGCGAAACGGCCTATCGGTGACGCCCGCCATGGGCGCAACGATGAGGTTATTTTTTAGTATGTAACGACCGATTTGCATGGGTGGCTTCCGAGAGGGGGAGCGATTATAAATGAAGCAACTTGCCCATGCTATGATGCCGCCAAATTTTTATCGGGATGAGTGCGATGGAATTCGATGTCGTTATTATTGGTGGTGGTTTAGTAGGCGCGAGCTTAGCTGCGGCACTTAAAAACAGCGGGCTGACTTTAGCCTTGGTTGAAGGGCAGGAGAATTTTGATTTCTCAACTAAATCAGATGATTGGGATGCGCGCATTTACGCCATAACTCCGGGAAATGCGGCGTTTTTGCGGGAATGCGGCGTTTGGCAAAAGATGGATATGAGCCGCGTGCAGCAAGTAGAAGAAATGCGCGTGTTTGGGGATACAGGCTCAGAACTAGATTTTAGCGCCTACGAAATTGGCGCGGCCGAGCTGACCTTTATTTTAGAGAGCCGTTTGCTACAAAAAGCCTTGTGGGATGAGCTTCAGCAACAAGAAAATTTGACCTTGCTTAATCCGGCACGTTGCGCTGAATTGTCTTGGCAACCAGAAGCCGCATATCTTAAGCTACAAGATGGCCGTGAAATTAAAGCCAAATTAGTCGTTGGTGCGGACGGTCGCGACTCATGGGTGCGCCATCAAGCGGGCATGGCAGAAACGCCAACGCCTTATTATCAGCATGGTGTAGTAGCGAATTTCAGTACCACAAAGTCACATCACGGCACGGCTTATCAGTGGTTTCAGCCCGATGGTATTTTGGCGTTGCTGCCCCTGCCTGAAAAGCGTGTGTCTATTGTGTGGTCAGTCAGCCCAGAAAAATCGGCTGAATTGCTGGCGATGCCGACGGAACAATTTTGTGCGGAGGTTTCACTTGCTTCGCAATACACACTGGGTGATTTAAGTTTAATTACACACCCCGCAGCGTTTGCCTTGCGCGTGCTTAATCTTGCCCATATCACTAAACCTCGTTTGGCTTTGGTTGGCGATGCAGCCCATAACGTGCACCCACTGTCTGGGCAAGGGGTTAATTTAGGTTTCCGTGATGTTCGGCAGTTGGCAGAAACTTTGCTGCAATCTGGGCAAAGCGATTGTGGAGATTTGCATGTGCTGCGTCGCTATGAAAAAGCCCGCCAAGAAGATATTCTTTCCATGCAGCTAACAACGGATGCATTGAAAAATTTATTTGTGAATAAAAACCCCGTGTTACGCACCTTGCGCAATCTTGGGCTTTTTGCCACCAACAAAATCACCCCGCTGAAGAAAATGCTGGCGCGTCACGCACTGAATTAGAATCTATTTAATTAAATAAAATCAAGGAATTAAAAATGTTTAAAACATTGCTTTTTACTTTTGCAGCTATTTTTATGGCGCAGGCGGCAGTAGCGGAAACTAATGCAAAGCTACAAAGTAGTTTGAATAAAAATGGTGTCAGAGACATCTCACAGATTAACAAATCACCCATCGCTGGACTGTATGAAGTAGTGACGAGTGATCACATTTATTATGCCGATGAAAATGGCGAGTATTTAATTGACGGAAATCTTTTTGATCTCAAAGCGCGTCGCAATTTAACAGATGCGCGCGCGCGCCAGCTGTTCGCGGTCGACTTTAGTAAATTGCCAATGGAGTTGGCAGTGAAAAAAGTAAAAGGCAACGGTAGTCGCAAGTTGGCGTTTTTCAGCGATCCTAATTGTGGCTGGTGTAAAAAATTAGAGCACGAGATGCAAAGTATTAATAATGTCACTTTGTATATATTCATTTCCACGCATATTGGTGGACGAGACTCTGAAGAAAAGGCCCGCGCAGTTTGGTGCAGCAAAGATCGCGCTAAGGCATGGGATGATTTGATGATTGATGGTGACACCTTGCCTGCCGGTAATTGCAATGCGCCGACTGCAAAAGTGATGGAGCTGGCTAAGAAAATGAAAGTGAACGGTACGCCCGCGTTGATTTTTGCGAATGGGGTAATCAATCCTGGTTATATGCCAGCAGCAGATTTAGAAAAGGCGCTGGACACTAATAAATGAAATTTCGAGAACTACCTCACGCGTTAACCGTTTTTGCTACAGTGTTGTGGGTAGGGGGGATGTGGGCGATAGGTTATCTTGCGGTGCCCGTGCTATTTCAAGCTTTGTCTGATCGCCAGTTGGCCGGCATGTTGGCTGGGAAGATGTTCTCGCTTATGGCGTTTGTGGGCTTAGGTTGTGCCCTGTATTTATTGGGGCATCAACTACAGCAATACGGTAAATTAGCGTGGCAGCAAGTCACTTTTCGAATTGTTTTGGGCATGTTGTTTTTGTTGTTGCTAGGTCAGTTTTTGTTGCAGCCGATGATGGCTGATTTGAAATTACGGGCCTTGCCGTTAGAGGTGGTGCAGAGTACATTTGCCGCGCAATTTAAATTGTGGCACGGCGTAGCGAGTATCTTATATCTGGCGCAAAGCATATTGGGGTTGGCGCTGATTTTTGGTTTAAAGCGAGGGCATCATGCTGAATAATCTAAATCGTCAAGTTTTTGGAATAGGCGAAACGATCTTCAAAGAAGGCGATGAGGGCGATTGTGCTTATCTAATTGAAGATGGTGTGGTCGAGATTTTCGTTACGATTAACGGTCAAGAACAACGTGTTAATCAAATCGGCAAAAGTGAGCTGTTTGGTGAAGTTGCGCTGATTGATCATCAGCCTAGAACAGCTACCGCAAGAGCTGTCAATAAAGTCGTGCTGATTACTATCCAGCGCAAAACTGTGACCGAGTTGTTAGAAAAAACCGACCCCATCGTACGCCATTTGCTGCTAGTCATTTTGGAACGCTATCGCAATAAACGTGGCGCTACGCAGCCGCAATCAATCGAGCAAGAGCAAAAGCGTGCCGAACTTACTGCGAAACATATTGCGGTGCGAGGTGAAGCCACCCAAAAACTAACCATGTCGAACGACATTGGTCGGGCGCTTGCTCAAGATGAGTTTGAGTTGTATTACCAACCTATCTGTGAAATTGAATCAGGACAAATAGCTGGATATGAAGCCTTAATTCGTTGGCGCCATCCAACGCAAGGGTTGGTTTCGCCGCTCGATTTCTTGTGGTTAGCTGAGCAGACAGGGCAGATTCGTGAAATTGGTTTGTGGACGCTAGAGCGTGCTGCGCGTGATTGGCCTACGTTGCGCAAATCGACCAAAGTGAAATCTCCTTTTGTTAGCGTGAATATGTCCCCCTCACAGCTCACCGGTGAGCGATTTTTGGACGAAGTTAAGTCGGTGTTGATGCGCTATAAAATGCCTGTCATAGAGCTGAAGCTAGAGCTTACCGAAACAGTCATTATCAACAAGCCTGAAGTCGCTTTAAAGTTGCTGACGGAATTAAGGGAAATGGGTTGCTCGCTGGCGATTGATGATTTCGGCACGGGACACTCTTCCTTAGACACGCTTAATCGCTATCCTATTGGCACAATGAAAGTCGATATCGCCTTTACCAGTAAGATGCTAACGTCGCCACAAAGCGAAAAAATTGTCACCTCTTCAATTGAGCTCGCTCACTCATTGGGCATGGACGTGGTGGCAGAAGGTATTGAGACTGAAGAAGTGAGAGCAAGATTGCTCGAGCTTAAATGTAACTTTGGTCAGGGCTGGCTTTTCGGCAAGCCAGCCGAATTGAGGAATATCGTTCCGTAGCCTGAAGATTTGGCGGGGTGGTTTACCCAAAGCGCTTTGCTGTAGTCTCCGCAGACTTGGGAAATTTATATGCCTCAAAATAATAAAATACTTTCATTCTTGTTTGGTAGGGGCGATTTCTCTCTCAGCGAGTTGATCGGTGGCGTGCTCCTTTTGATTGGCATTCACTTAACGACGTACTACAACTACCTGCTGTTCCATAGCTTTGTTGAGTTATTCAGTGTCATCATTGCCTTTACGATTTTCATCATCGCCATCAACTGTTGGCACTCAATTCAGAATCGATACTTGCTGTTTATTGGCATTGCCTATTTGTTTGTTGGCTTGATCGATATTCTGCATACCCTGTCGTACAAGGGCATGCCGGTTTTTAAAGATTACGATTATTACGCTCCGCAATTTTGGATCGCGGCTAGATCACTTGAGTCGGCGAGCATGTTGGTTGCATTTGGTTTTCTGGGAACGCAGAGAACGCTGAGCAAATTTGCTTTAACGGTGATTTTTGGGCTCATTACGAGCGCATTAATTGCTTCGATCTTATATTTCAAAACATTTCCAGCCTGCTTCGTAGCGGGGCAGGGATTGACGCCTTTCAAAATAAATATGGAGTACGCGATCATCGCGACATTGCTTATTAGTCTTGGCATGCTCTATCGCAAACGCAATTACTTTGATGCCAAAATTTTTCGACTGATCGGCTGGTCTATCGTGCTGATGATTGCCACAGAACTCTCTTTTACCAAGTATGTGTCCGACAGTATGAGTGACGCTTTTAACGAGCTGGGTCATCTATTCAAAATCATCTCGTTTTATTTTTTATACAAAGCGATAGTGGTCACTGGGCTTGCCGATCCAATAAATCTGCTCTTTGGTAATTTAAAAGCCAGCGAAGAAAGATTGTTGGAGGCGCAACAGCTCGCCCGTCTTGGGCGATGGGAGTATTTTCCGGATAAAAATGAATGGGTGTTTTCTGACGAAATATTCAATTTTTTCGGCTTGCCGAAAAAAGCTCAGCCTTCCCTGCACTCTATTTTAGACACGTTGCAAGCGGCAGATCAGCGAGTGTTGCAGGATGCAATACAACGGTTGCGTGAAAAGGGCGAGCCGTTTGAGGTCAAATTAAATTGCACTGTTTTTGGTGGTGTACGGTTCGCACAAATGCGTGGCAGAGTAGTTCGAGACGAGGAGGGAAATTTGATTCACCTCGTGGGAACTTTGCAAGATGTCACTGATGAGCATCGTTTGCAAGAAGCTTTGACAGTGGTTAAAGACAAGGAGAAGTATGAGTTATTGATGCAGACATCGGGTGATGGTATTCATGTGTTTGATATGGCCGGTAAGGTAGTTGAGGTCAATGACATGTTCTGCAACATGCTTGGATACCGGCGTGATGAGTTGCTCAAAATGAACGTGGCGCAATGGGATGCTAAATTTAACCCAGAGGCAATGAAAGAAAAGTTAGCTGAGAACTTCCGTGAGGCGAATGTTTTTGAGACGCAACATCGTCGCAAAGATGGGGCAATTATTGATGTCGAAATTAGCGCCAAAGCGATCACCTACGGCGGTCAGTCGGTCTTGTGGAATTCGGCGCGAGATATTTCTGCGCGTAAACAGAACGAAATCGAAATGAGGCGCTCCAACACTGAGCTAGAGCAGTTTAGCTATGCTGTTTCGCACGATATGCGTCAGCCGCTACGTATGATCTCTAGCTATTTGCAGTTACTTGAACTGGAGCTTGCTGATAAATTAGATGCTGAAAAGCGTCGTTATTTTGATTATGCGGTGGATGGCGCGAAACGTATTGATCACATGCTGGTCGCGTTGCTCGAATATTCGCGAGTTGGGCGGCGAGGCGAACTTCTCACTTCGGTAGATAGTCGCGCTGCGTTTGAAGATGCGTTGTTATTTCTTCAGCCGGAAATAGTTACCACCAAAGTTTTGATAAACACGACGGGTGAATGGCCGAGCATTATTGCCAACCAAGATGATTTGCTTCGGCTATTGCAAAACTTATTGGGCAACGCGATTAAATACCGCATCGAAGGACGAGCACCTGAGGTAACCGTGACAAGTAAGGTGACTCAAAGTGAGTGGCAGCTGTGCGTTGCCGACAATGGCGTTGGCATTATCCCAGATCAAATAGGCCGCCTATTCAAAGTGTTTCAACGACTACAGACTCGGGAAGCTTACGAGGGAACCGGGGTTGGTTTGGCACTATGTCGCAAGATTGTTGAGCATTACAAAGGCCGTATCTGGGTCGAATCGGCGGGTGAAGAGCTGGGCAGTCAATTCTATGTCACCTTGCCGTTGAGGCAAGTGGCCGAGCCGCTAGCTGAGCCTATTCGTGGATGATTGATATCATGTCCGCCCGTGTGATTTTGCTTATTGAAGACGAGAGCGGTGATGCTGGTTTGGTGCAATGGGCAATCGGGAAAAATAAGTTTCTGGCAACGTTGCATCATGTGGCGGACGGGCACGAGGCTTTAAAGTTTTTGCGAAGAGAGGGGCAGAAATATGGAGCCGTACCGCGACCTGATTTAATTTTGCTTGATCTGAATATGCCGCGCATGACAGGGAGAGAATTCCTCTCCCTCATTAAACGGGATGCCTCGTTTAATAATATTCCTGTTGTCGTCCTGACCACATCAAATGCAGAAAGTGACATTTTAGAAACACGTGATTTGGGCGCCTCAGACTACTACACCAAGCCGATGGATCTTAATCAGCTGGTTGAAACAGTAGGTGAGTTGGGTAAGCGATGGATTAATGCGGCTAGATGAGAAAAAAATGAGCGATGAAATAAAAATTTTAGCGGTTGAAGATGAACAGGGCGACTTTGCCTTAATCAAGGTGTATCTGCGACTTGCGGGCTTTGGTTCGGATATTGAGCACGATGCTGTGAGCTGGGTGCAAACGCTGGCCGAAGCTAAAAAAGAAGTGTTAAAGCAAAAGCCAAACATTGTGTTACTTGATCTCAATTTGCCCGATTCTTTTGGTATGGAGACGGTGCGTAAAATACGCCAACTGTTGCCTGACGTGCCAATCATCGTGTTGTCTAGCAATGCCGATAAGAATGTGGCTATCGCTTCGCTGGAGGAAGGTGCGCAGGATTATCTAGTTAAAGGCAGCTATGAGAATGATGCGCTTGGTAAGGCGGTGCGGCACGCTTTAATTAGAGCTAAGCTTGAGGCGAAACTGAAAGAAAGTGAATTTCGCTGGAAATTTGCAGTGGAAGGTGCGGGTGATGGACTGTGGGATTGGGATGTTGCGAATAGCACGGTATTTTTTTCAAAACGCTGGAAAGAAATGCTAGGCCACTCGGAAGATGAGATTGGACAAGGTTTGGATGAATGGGAAAAACGCATTCATCCCGACGATAAGGTTGCCACACTTGCTGCGGTGCAGGCTTATCTTGAAGGGCGGGCTTCGGTTTATGCCAATGAGCACCGCGTGCTTTGCAAAAACGGCGAATACAAATGGATTTTAGATCGCGGCATGGTGGTGGCGCGCGAGGCTGAAGGTAAGCCGCTGCGACTCGTTGGCACTCACACGGATATTTCTGATCGTAAGGCAGCAGCAGCAGAGCTAAAACACTATCAAGACAATCTTGAGCATTTGGTCCAGCAGCGCACGGCTGAACTTTCTATTGCTAAAGCGGGGGCCGAAGCAGCTAACCGTGCGAAGAGTGCATTCCTTGCCAACATGAGCCATGAGTTGCGCACACCAATGAATGGCATTATGGGGATGACCGAGTTGGCATTGCATCGCGCGACAGACCCTAAACAGATAGATCAACTCAATAAAGTATCGCAGTCATCAAGCCACTTGCTCAGATTGATTAATAATATTTTAGAGGTTTCTAAAATTGAGGCAGAGCAGGTGGTGTTTGAACAGGTGCCATTCAAGTTGCACAGCGTGCTGGAGGAAATATTGGCTTTGGTTGGCAATAAAGCCAAGGCTAAAGGTTTGCAGCTAATTATCAATATCCCCGCTGAGCTAACTACCCTTCCATTGCAGGGAGATCAGGGGCGGTTAGGGCAAGTGTTGTTAAACCTCGTCAATAATGCGATTAAATTTACCGCGCAAGGTTCTGTCGCAATAACGATTAGTCAGACGGAAGAAAGTGCCTCTGGCACGTTACTGCGTTTTGAAGTTCGTGATACAGGCATTGGTATCGCACGAGAAGATCAAAAAAGATTGTTTAATATTTTTGAGCAAGTGGATGACTCTAGCACGCGGGAATATGGTGGTACGGGGCTTGGGCTTGCTATTAGTCGGCGCCTTGCACGTTTGATGGGTGGTGAGATTGGTGTTGAAAGCGAAGCTGGCAAAGGGTGCGTTTTTTGGTTTACGGCGCGCATTTCAAAGCAGGCTAGTGCGGAGAGTCTGAAGCCCTAGCAACCGAAGGCGGCTGGCATGCAACAACTAATAAATATTTTGCCATGTTCTTTAAGTGGCTGAAGAAGCAAGGAGATCGATACATGGAAATACAGCATAATGAAGTTAAAGGCGCATCGTCTAAGATCGTTCTGGTCAAGCTTGGCGTGTCTGTTTTTTTCCTTTTCTTTATCTACATCATCTGGTCGGCTACTTCGCATTTAACGCACCAACTGAAGTTGGCCTCGGACAACTCACTCGCGATTCATCATTTGGAAGTTGAACACAAGAATGGGGTGCAAGAGTGGAAAAACCTCTTATTGCGAAGTGAAAACCAAGCGTCGCTTAACAAAAATTGGCAGGAATTTGAATTAAAACATCAGGCTATTCGAGATTTAGTAAAAGACATCATTGAAGTCAATGAAGTGCAAAGAATTACCGATCCGCTCTGGATTTTCATCTCTATGCACGACAAAAACTTTGAGAAATATAAGGCCGCCAAAGAGCTATTGGTGGCGAATGGCATGCAAGCGCGTCTTCAGGCGGATGCAATTGTTTTTGGAATTGATCGGCCGTTGGTTGAGCAGTTAGAAAAATCGGCAGTGGCGATGCAAGAAGAGCAAAACAACGTTAATGATCGCGTAGCGGGCGTGATGAGCGGCCAAATTGGACAGTATTTGATTGTGCTGGCGTTGATTTCTTTACTTCTGATCTGGATGCCGAAGTGGTGAAAGAATAACTACCACGCGCCCACTTTAAAACGCTCGATCTCACGTCGGTCGCGTTTGGTGGGGCGACCTTTTAGCTCAGAAGGTTTCGGTTGCGCTTTAATTTCTTCGGCTAAGGCCTCACGTTTTTTTCTGCCTTCTGCAGTTTCTTGATACAGCTTTTGCGCTTGCGGTGCGGGGCCTCGTTTATCGGATAAACCCAGCACTTCGATTTCAAATAAATAAGGCCCAAGGCGAATGGTGAGCATGTCGCCTACATCAATGGTTTTGGCGGGTTTTACGCGTATCTCATTGACCAGCACCTTGCCGCACTCAATCGCCTCAACGGCGATGGCGCGTGTTTTGAAAAAACGCGCAGCCCATAGCCATTTGTCGACACGGAGTTTGTTGTTGTCCGGAGGATGAGTTGAATTTTTTGTCATCGAAACTTTCTCGATCTCTAATTGGCCAAGGGCTCCGTGCCTTTGGGGAAGAACACCCATAGACGTCCTTGCTGTTTCATATTCCCTGCCTTTATGCCGGCAGCTTCGCCAAAGCCCCAAAAGAAATCAGCGCGTACCGCACCGCGAATTGCGCCACCGGTATCTTGCGCAAACATCAAACGGTTAAGTGTCTCTTCACTATTAGGGTAGGTAGTTGAAAGCAATACTGGTACGCCTAGTGGAATGGTGCGAGGGTCAATGGCAATGCTGTATTCATTGGTGAGTGGCACGCCCAGCGCGCCGAGTGGAGCAGAGAGTGAGTTGGCCAGTTCACGGAAAAATACATAGCTGGGGTTCTGTCCTAGCAAGGTGCTTAAGCGATCAGGATTTTTTTCCGCCCAAGTTGTGATTCCTTGCATGGAAACCTCTTCCAGTTTTAGCTCGCCCATTTCAACTAATTTTTTGCCGATGGAAACGTAGGGGTGGCCATTTTGCTCGGCGTAACCAATTTTCACCTGGCTGCCATCTTCCAGTTCAATGCGCCCAGAGCCTTGCACCTGCAAGAAAAAGAGCTCCACTGCATTTTCTACCCAAAATAATTCGCGTCCTTTAAGCGGAGAGGCGTTTGCATCAATCTCTGCGCGACTGTAGTAGGGCACAATTTTTTTACCCTTCAACTTGCCACGCAAACGCATGCCTTTAAATTGCGGATAAATTTCGCTGAGATCTACCTCAAGTAAATCCTCCGGCACGCCATAAAGTGGGTAGCGAAAGCGCTCGCTCTTTGTGCGACTGCCTTTGAGTAAGGGCTCGTAGTAGCCGGTAATCATGCCTTGCGAGCTACCATCGGGATTAATTACTTGGTAAGGAGCAAACCAAGTTTCGTAAAAAGCGTGCTGAGCGCTGGAGTCAGTCGCGCTTACTTGTTCGCTAGCTGCGCAAATTGGCTGCCAATGCGGCTTGAGTTTTAACGCACGGCAGCTTTGTTGTAACGCGGGCCACGAGGGAGCGAGATTTTGCGTGGACCAGTCTGGGAGTTGAGCCCATTGGCTAGGCAGAAAAGCTGGGTGGACGACAGGCGGTTTTTGCGCAGCGGGCGGCGTTTGGCAGGCGGCCAATAACGCACAAAAAAATAACGATAACGATTTGATTGTATTGAGTTTCATTTATTTTTGTAATTCAATGAGGCGAAACCAGCCATTCGCTAAGGCAGGCTCATCGCTGATCAAACATAATTCCGGCGTTGTTGCCAAAACGTCTTCAAACACCACGTCAAGTCGAGTGGCGATGTGTGAAATGAAAATATTTAAAGTGCGCCTTACCCAAGCGTGCTGATTGCGCCGCAAAAATTTATCAAATACCAGAATACGTCCACCGGGTTTTAGCACTCTGCTTACTTCCGCCAAGCAACGCTCAGGTTGCGGCACTACCGCCAAGATGAGGTGTAACACGACGACATCAAAACTTTCGTTAGCGAAGGGCAGGCTCATGCCATCGCCCTGCGTGCGCGCCATTTGTAAATTGGGCCCTTGATGTAAGGAGCGCAGTAGCATCTCGCGTGTTAGGTCTAATGCAGTGTATTGGTGATGTTGCGGTAGTAATGGAAAATCTAAGCCTGTGCCAGCGCCGTTGATTAAAACTTTTAAGCAACCATGCTGAGGGAGCCTCGCTAGGCTACGTTTGCGAGCTTCTACTGTCGCGGGTTGCAGAAAAAAATCGTAGAACGGAGCGATAAAACGGTAACTGGTTTTGAGCGACATGGTGTTAATGCAGAACGCGTGGCACGCTCAACACAAACTGGGGAATGTTGACCGGAAACTCGGTGCCATCATCTACCGCCATTTGATAGCTACCTGACATGGTGCCCACCTGCGTAGCCAATACTGTGCCACTGGTGTATTCAAAACTTTGCCCCGGATGAATCACCGGCTGCTCACCCACCACGCCTTTACCTTTCACTTCTTGCACATGGTTATTGGCGTCAGTAATGATCCAGTGACGTCTAAGCAATTTGACGGTTTCATTACCCTCATTGCTTACGGTAATGGTGTAGGCAAAAACGAAGCGGCCCTCCGCCTCGTCCGATTGTTCTTCCAGATATTTAACCTTGACGGTAACTTGGATGCGATAGTGTTGTGAATTTTCCATGAGTGCATTTCACCGCATTTTGCTTTGCCTGACAAGGGCAGTGTCCCGTTTGTAAATGTTTCGGTTAGAATGTGCGTCCAAATTTCAAACTATAAGGATCAAATCATGGATTACCAGATCGCCCCTTCGATTCTCTCCGCTGACTTTGCTAAGTTAGGTCAAGAAGTTGATAACGTGTTGGCTTCCGGCGCGGACATCGTGCACTTTGACGTAATGGACAATCATTACGTGCCTAATCTGACTATTGGGCCTTTGGTGTGTGAAGCTTTACGTAAGCATGGCGTAACTGCCCCCATCGACGTGCATCTGATGGTGAAGCCGGTTGACCGCATCATTCCTGACTTCGCTAAAGCAGGTGCGACTTATATTACCTTCCACCCTGAAGCGTCTGAGCATATCGACCGCACCATTGGTTTGATTAAAGAGAGCGGTTGCAAAGCGGGTTTGGTTTTCAACCCTGCAACTCCACTGGATATTTTGGAATACACACTGCCAAAATTAGACATGGTGTTGTTGATGTCCGTGAACCCCGGTTTTGGCGGTCAGAAATTTATTCCTCATGTGTTGGACAAAGCACGCGCTGTGCGCAAGATGATTGACGCATTGGGTTTAAATATTCGTTTGGAAATCGACGGTGGTGTAGGCCCAGCAAACATTCGTGAAGTGGCCGCGGCGGGTGTTGATACGTTTGTGGCAGGCTCTGCGGTGTTTGGTAAGCGTAATGACAAAGATAAAAATCATTACAACACCATCATCGCTGAACTGCGTGCTGAATTGGCTAAGGTGTAATCATGCGAACCTCTCCTTCACTCTTGCTGATTGCGGTGCTGGCTCTTTCTGCATGTGACAAGATCACGGGGGCGGGAGAGAAAAAAGAGGCAGACGCGGCTTCGATTGGTTTTGCTTGCCGTGTTTCGTTTAAAGCGCCCGAAGACTGCATGAAAGATAATGCAACTTTAAGTCCGACTTCAATTCTTACGGGTTGGAAGGCGGCGGATAAGGAAATTAATACCAATCTGCTTGATCCGATGATGAAGAGAAACAACCCTTCGATACCGTCTAAGCCGGTCGTTGTTCCTGTTGCCCCAGTTGCGACCTCCGCCGCTTCTGAGGCTGATGCTGCGACGCCTAAAGCTGCTAAAGGGGCTGCGAAATCTAAACCTGCCACAACACATTAATTTATGACTACAACATTTACTCCTCCCTTGAATATCGCCGCGATTGTTATCGATCTCGATGGTACGTTGTTACACACCGCGCCTGAATTGGCAGAGTCAGCCAATCGTATGTTGCGCGATATGGGACGTCCTCCCGTGTCGCAAGATTTGCTCATGAGCTATATCGGCAATGGCATTCATTGGTTGGTAAAACGTGCGTTGACGGGTGATATGCACGCCGAGCCGGATAGTGCTGTGTTCGATAAGGCATTGCCGATTTTTGAAAAGCATTACACGGAGCTGTTGTTAGAGAGCAAGCCTTTTCCTAATGTGATGGTTAGTTTGGATGCGATGAAAGCGGCTGGTTTTCGTTTAGGTTGCATTACGAACAAGGTGGAGCGTTACACCGCTCCCTTGCTCAAGGGCATTGGCATGGCACATTATTTCGACATCATATTGGCGGGCGATACGCTACCTGAGAAGAAGCCGCATCCGATGCCGTTGATACATGCGGCTAAATTTTTTGGTGTGCCGATTGAGCAGTTATTATTAGTTGGCGATTCGCTCAGCGATATGCAGGCTGCACGAGCTGCGTGTTGCCCGATATTTTGCGTACCTTATGGATACAACCACGGCGAGCCTGTTGAGACGCTCAATGTGGATGCGGTGATTGCTGATTTGACTGGCGTGTTGCCACTAATCAAGCGCGCGTAAAAATGAATTCTGAAAACCTTCTTTGTTGGCGATGGTGCTGAAACGTAGGTCGGGTTTTAACCCGACATAAACATTCGTCGGGTTAAAACCCGACCTACACAACACCTAGGAGGTTTTTATGTTGCACCCCATCACCGAACAAGAATTTCAAGCCTTGGCTCAGCAGGGCTATAACCGAATTCCGCTGGTTGTCGAAACTTTTGCCGATCTCGATACGCCTCTATCTCTTTACCTCAAATTAGCCAATCAACCGTTTTCCTATTTGCTGGAGTCGGTACAGGGAGGCGAGCGTTTCGGTCGCTACTCGTTTATCGGTTTACCCGCCACTACGCGGATTAGCGTGCGCGGCAATCAAGTAACCTTGACGACTGACGACAAAGAGGTGGTTGAAGATGTTTTGCAACCACTTGACTATATTGAGAAGTATCAATCTCAATTCAAAGTGGCGCCGCTGTCTGGCTTGCCACGTTTTACTGGTGGTTTAGCAGGATATTTCGGTTACGACACGGTGCGCTACATCGAGCCGCGTCTGGCAAAGACAGTTAAAAAAGATGTCATTGGCACACCCGATATTTTGCTGATGCTAACTGAGCAACTTGCAGTGATCGACAACCTCTCCGGCAAGCTGACTTTCATTGTGTATGCCGATCCAGCGCTGAGTGATGCGTATCAAAAAGCGCTTCAGCGTTTGGATCAGTTGCAGCGTAGCTTGCGTCAGCCCGTTAAAATTCCAGAAGTCCCCTCCTCTGTACGTGTTGAAGCGAAATCGGAATTTGGCGAAGTAGCATTTAAGCAGGCCGTCGAAAAAGCCAAGCGTTACATTTTTGATGGCGACATCATGCAAGTGGTGTTGGCGCAGCGCATGGTGCAACCGTTCGCGGCTTCACCGCTATCACTTTACCGAGCCTTGCGTAGCATCAATCCATCGCCTTACATGTTCTACTACGACATGGGCGATCATCATGTAGTGGGTTCTTCGCCAGAAATCTTGGCGCGCTTGGAAAACGAAACGGTGACGGTGCGACCAATTGCAGGTACGCGTCCGCGCGGAAAAACGCAGCAAGAAGATGTGGCTCTGGCAGAAGAGCTATTGGCTGACCCGAAAGAATTGGCTGAGCATTTGATGCTGATAGATTTAGGCCGTAATGACATTGGCCGTGTCGCACAAAATGGCACAGTGAAACTTACAGACAAAATGGTGATTGAGCGCTATTCGCATGTGATGCATATTGTTTCTAATGTGGAAGCAAGGCTGAAGCAAGGTTTGGGGGCGATGGATGTGCTGAAGGCAACATTTCCAGCGGGTACGGTGAGCGGTGCAGCGAAAGTGCGCGCGATGGAAATCATCGACGAACTGGAGCCAAGCAAACGTGGCATCTATGCGGGCGCGGTAGGCTATCTTGGTTTTAATGGCGATATGGATGTGGCGATTGCGCTACGTACGGCCGTCGTAAAAAACCAAACGCTTTATGTGCAAGCGGGTGCTGGCATCGTGGCAGACTCGGTGCCTGAAAGTGAATGGATGGAAACGCAAAACAAAGCGCGTGCGGTGTTACGCGCGGCAGAGATGGTGTTGGATGGACTTGACGCCAAAGTGCATCGCTAAGGAGATGCGAATATGTTACTAATGATCGATAACTACGACTCCTTCACCTATAACCTAGTGCAGTATTTCGCTGAGCTGGGTGCCGAGGTGATTGTGCACCGAAATGATGAAATTAGCGTAGAACAAATTGAAAAATTAAAGCCGCAACACATTGTGATTTCGCCTGGCCCGTGTACGCCGAATGAGGCAGGTATTTCGGTAGCAGCGATCAATCATTTCGCAGGAAAAATTCCCTTGCTTGGCGTGTGCCTCGGGCACCAAAGTATCGGCCAAGCATTCGGCGGCAAAATTATTCATGCCAAGACAGTGATGCACGGCAAAACTTCGCTGATCAATCACAACAGCAACAGCGTGTTCACAGGACTGCCTAATCGCTTTACGGCAACGCGTTACCACTCGCTGGTAATCGAACGCACTTCCATGCCGGATTGCCTAGAAGTGACGGCGTGGACGGATGATGGTGAGATCATGGGGGTGCGGCATAAGACGCTGGCGGTGCATGGTGTGCAATTTCATCCAGAGTCGATTTTGACGGAACACGGCCACGACATGCTGAAGAATTTCTTGGAGGGTAAACCATGATTACGCCACAACAAGCCCTGGTTCGCCTGATCGAGCAGCGCGAGATTTTTTACGATGAGATGTTGTCGTTGATGCGGCAAATCATGAGCGGTGAGGTTTCGCCGACGATGATTGCCGCCATTCTGGTTGGCTTGCGTGTGAAGAAAGAAACCATTGGCGAGATTTCTGCGGCGGCGTTTGTGATGCGCGAATTCGCTACCAAAGTGCCGGTCACCCAGCGTGAGTATCTGGTGGATACCTGCGGTACAGGGGGCGATGCGGCGCACACTTTCAATATCTCGACGACCAGTGCATTTGTGGCTGCGGCTGCGGGCGCACACGTTGCCAAGCATGGTGGCCGATCTGTCTCTTCTACTTGCGGTTCAGCCGATGTGCTGGAGGCCTTGGGCGTGAATCTTAATTTGACGCCGGAGCAGGTGGGGCAGAGCATTGATCAGATCGGTATTGGTTTTATGTTTGCGCCAAACTTTCATGGTGCGATGAAATATGCTGCGCCGGTACGCAAGGAATTGGGAGTGCGCACCATGTTCAACGTGCTGGGGCCTCTGACCAATCCGGCTGGTGCGGATAATCAAGTGATGGGCGTGTTCCATCCTGATTTGGTGGGTATTCAAGCGCGCGTGTTGCAGCGCTTGGGAAGTCGCCATGTGCTAGTAGTTAACGGCAGTGATGGCTTGGACGAAATTACGATCAGTGGATCGACCAACGTTGCGGAATTGAAAGACGGTCAAGTGAACGAATACACCATCACGCCGGAACTGTTTGGTTTGAAGTCTGCACCACTGGATGCCATCAAAGTGAGCGATGCGGCAGAGGCAAAAGCGATGCTGCTGAGTGTGTTGGATAATCAATCAGGTGTGGCGCGTGACATTGTATTGCTCAATGCAGGTGCGGCAATCTACACTGCGGGTTTGGTTGAATCTTTAGGTCACGGTGTGAGCAAAGCAAGTGAAGTGATTGGCAGTGGTGCAGCCAAAGAAAAATTGGCGCAGTTAGTGAAGTTTAGTAACTTAGAAAAGTAGGGCTTATGAAAACCATACTCATCACCGGTGCAGCAGGATTTATTGGTTCGGCTGTGGCACGACAGTTCATCGACGAGACACAAGATAAAGTCGTCAATGTCGATAAGCTGACCTATGCTGGCAACCTGCAATCGCTAGCCTCGATTTCTGATAACCCGCGCTACAAGTTTGAACAGGTTGATATTTGCGATGCCGCAGAAGTAGCGCGTGTATTTCGCGAACATCAACCGGATGCGGTAATGCATTTGGCTGCTGAGTCGCATGTTGATCGTTCGATCACGGGCCCTGCGGCATTCATCCAAACCAATATTGTCGGCACCTACACCTTACTTGAAGCCGCGCGTAGCTATTGGAGCGAATTGGATTCGACACGTAAGGCAACTTTTCGATTTCATCACATTTCTACGGATGAGGTGTACGGCAGTTTGGATGATTCTGGCTTCTTTACCGAAGACACCGCTTATGAGCCAAACTCACCTTACTCTGCGAGCAAGGCGTCCAGTGATCACTTGGTGCGTGCATGGCATCACACTTACGGTTTTCCGGTGGTGACCACCAACTGCTCGAATAATTACGGCCCCTATCACTTCCCTGAAAAGCTGATCCCGCTGGTGATCTTGAACGCAGTGAATGGCAAGCCGCTACCGATCTACGGCAAGGGCGACAATATTCGCGATTGGCTATATGTAGATGATCATGCACGTGCCCTGCGCCTCGTGCTGGAAAAAGGTAAATTAGGTGAGACCTACAACATCGGTGGTTGGAACGAAAAGACCAACCTCGAAGTGGTGCAAGCTATCTGCACGATTCTCGATGAAAAGCTGCCGCATAACGCACCACACGCCAAGCTAATCACCTACGTACAAGATCGTCCCGGACATGACCGTCGTTATGCGATTGATGCCACGAAAATTGCTAATGACTTAGGCTGGAAGCCGCAAGAAACATTTGAAACTGGTCTGCGCAAAACCGTGGAGTGGTATCTGTCCAACTCTGACTGGGTGCGCGGGGTGACCAGTGGTGAATATCAAAAGTGGGTAAGCCAAAACTACGCGAAAAGAGGGGCAACATGACAACACGACGCGTAGCGTCTTGTTGCGGCGTAGGCTTACCTTTAGGTTATGCCGAAGCCAGCAGCAAGCAGGGGCCCCGCAAAGCGGGGATGTGCGCGTCCGCGAGTGCGGCCAGCCACCGACACCGGGCAGGTAGGTTTAATGAGAAAGATAAAGAGGTGGCATCATGAAAGGCATCATCCTCGCTGGCGGTTCCGGCACACGTTTATATCCTGTTACTCAAGCCATCTCCAAGCAACTCTTGCCGGTGTATGACAAGCCGATGGTGTATCACCCGCTGACAACGCTGATGTTGAGCGGTATTCGCGATGTGCTGATTATCT
Organism: Gallionellaceae bacterium; assembly: GCA_037140475.1. GTDB lineage: Bacteria > Pseudomonadota > Gammaproteobacteria > Burkholderiales > Gallionellaceae > PALSA-1006. The sequence continues at coordinate 30,564 of JBAXEJ010000004.1, read as the reverse complement.
CCACGCCGCAAGACACGCCATTGTTTAAGCAATTGCTGGGTGATGGTAGTCAATGGGGCATGAATTTCTCCTATGCAGTACAATCTTCACCTGATGGCTTGGCACAAGCCTTCATCATCGGTGAGTCGTTCATTGGCAATGATGGCTGCTCCTTAGTGCTGGGGGACAACATTTTTTACGGGCATGGTTTTGACCGTTTATTGAATGCGGCATCGACTAAACAAAAAGGCGGCACAGTGTTTGCCTATCACGTGCAAGATCCTGAGCGTTACGGCGTAGTGGACTTTGATGCCAATGGGCGCGCGCTGAGTATTGAAGAAAAACCACTCAAGCCAAAATCGAACTATGCCGTGACCGGTCTGTATTTCTACGATAACGATGTAGTGCAAATCGCTAAAACCATCAAACCTTCGGCACGCGGTGAATTGGAGATCACGACGGTGAACCAAATTTATTTGGAACGTGGCGATTTGGATGTGCAGGTGATGGGCCGCGGCTACGCATGGTTAGATACCGGCACGCATGAATCTTTGCTAGAAGCCGGTTCTTTTGTGCAGACCTTAGAAAAACGCCAAGGGCTCAAGATTGCCTGTCCTGAAGAGATCGCCTTTCGTAAGGGTTACATCACAGCGGAGCAAGTAGAAAAGCTTGCGCAGCCACTGGCGAAAAATGCTTATGGCCGTTATTTGTTAAGCCTTCTTTCTGACAAGGCATTCTGATGAAAGTCATTCCTACTTCAATTCCTGATGTGCTGATCATTGAGCCAAAAGTGTTCGGTGATGATCGAGGCTTTTTTTACGAGAGTTTTAACAAACGCCAGTTTGCTCAGAGCACAGGCATCCAAGCCGAATTCGTACAGGACAATCACTCTAAGTCGGCGCGTCATGTACTGCGTGGACTTCACTACCAAATCCAACAAGCACAAGGAAAGCTAGTGCGTGCGGTGGCGGGTGAGGTGTGGGATGTGGCAGTGGATATTCGCAAAAGCTCACCGACCTTTGGTAAGTCTGTTGGCCTCTCGTTGTCTGCTGAAAATAAACGCATGTTGTGGATTCCACCGGGCTTCGCGCATGGCTTTGTGGTGTTGAGCGAGACAGCCGAGTTTCTCTACAAGACAACGGATTATTACGCACCTGAATTTGAGCGCTCAATTTTGTGGAACGATGCCGAGTTGGCGGTTGATTGGCAGCTCAATGGTGCAGAGCCTTTGCTCTCCGGTAAAGACAAAGCAGGCACACCGTTTTGCCGTGCCGAGGTTTTTGCGTGAGAAAGATATTACTCACGGGAAAAAATGGCCAAGTCGGCTGGGAGCTACAGCGCACGCTTGCCTCCTTAGGGCAGGTGATTGCACTTGATTCCAGCGAATTGAATCTGGCGGATGCAGAGGGGATTCGTCGCAAAGTACAAGAGATCAAGCCCGTCATCATCGTGAATCCGGCCGCTTACACGGCAGTGGATAAAGCGGAATCTGAGCCTGATCTAGCGATGGCAGTTAACGGGATCGCACCAGGTGTATTGGCGGAGGAAGCTAAAAAGCTCAATGCACTGTTGGTGCACTATTCCACTGACTATGTTTTTGATGGCAGCAAGGTGGGTGCATATGTGGAAGACGATGTAACCAATCCGCTAGGTGTTTACGGTAAAACCAAACTGGCGGGTGAGCAGGCGATTCGAGCGACCGGGTGTGATCATTTTATTTTTCGTACCAGCTGGGTATATGGCGCACGCGGTAAGAATTTTTTATTGACCATGTTGCGGCTGGCGCGTGAGCGTAGTGAGCTGAGAGTCGTGGATGATCAAATAGGGGCGCCAACGTGGTGTCGCTCCTTGGCAGAGGTAACAGGACAGATTCTGGCTCAGTACTATGCACTCAATGTGAAAAATGGAATGCTAGGTCAAGCGTCAGGTACGTATCATCTGACTTCGCAGGGTAGTGTTTCGTGGCATGGTTTTACGGCGGAGATTTTGCGCTTAGCAGAGTTGCATCCGAATTTGATTCCTATTCCTTCGCGAGACTATCCAACGCCCGCCGCGCGACCGATGAATTCGGTGATGTCAAACGATAAATTGATGAGAGATTTTGGTTTAAGTGTGGGAAGCTGGCAAGACAATTTGCAATTGTGTATGCAAGAACTTCAGTCGAAATGAGGGCGATATGAAAATCCATGAATATCAGGGCAAAGAGATTCTGCGCGAATTTGGTGTACCAACGCCGCGCGGTGAAGCGTGTTTCTCAGTTGTTGAGGCCGTTGCTGCAGCGCAAAAATTAGGGGGCAATGTTTGGGTGGTGAAAGCGCAAATTCATGCAGGCGGCCGCGGCAAGGGCGGCGGTGTGAAGGTAGCCAAGTCTCTGGATGAGGTGCGTCAATTTGCCAGCCAGATTTTGGGTATGCAGTTGATCACGCATCAGACAGGCGCTGCTGGACAGAAAGTGCGTCGTTTATTGATTGAAGAAGGCGCGCAAATTGTTAAAGAGTTTTATGTGGGCATGGTGGTAGATCGCGCTTCGCAGCGCGTGGCGCTGTTGGCATCAAGCGAAGGCGGTATTGAGATCGAAGAAGTCGCCAAGCATTCCCCCGAAAAAATCAAAACGGTACGCATTGATCCCGCTACTGGGCTGACCAATGATGAAGCGGCTCAGGCCGCGCGATCGATTGGCATTCCTGATGCGGCAAATGCCGAGGCGGTGAAAGTGCTGCAGGGCCTGTATCAGGCGTTTGTAGAAAAAGATGCGATGCTCGCTGAGATTAATCCGCTGGTGCTGACTGCAGAAAACAAAGTGATTGCACTGGATGCAAAATTTAATTTTGATTCCAATGCGCTATACCGTCGCCCTGAAATTATGGCCTATCGCGATCTAGATGAAGAAGATCCAGCGGAAATTGAAGCTTCAAAATTTGAGCTCAGCTATATCCAGTTAGATGGTGACATTGGCTGTCTGGTGAATGGGGCGGGTTTGGCGATGGCGACGATGGACATCATTAAACTTTACGGCGGTAGTCCGGCAAACTTCCTTGATGTGGGGGGTGGTGCAAATAAAGAAAAAGTCACTGAGGCCTTTAAGTTGATGTTGAAGAACCCGCACCTCAAAGCAATCTTAGTGAATATCTTCGGCGGTATTATGAAGTGCGATGTGATTGCCGAAGGTGTAGTGGCCGCCGCGCGCGAGGTGAGTTTGAACGTGCCATTAGTGGTGCGCTTGGAAGGCACCAACGTCGAGCTGGGCAAAAAAATATTGGCTGAATCAGGCTTGCCGATTATTTCAGGCAGCGATATGGCGGATGCAGCCCAGAAAGTAGTTGCTGCTGCGAAGGGAGCAAAATAATGAGCATCCTGATTAACAAAAATACCAAGGTGATTACTCAAGGCATGACCGGCAAGGTCGGCCAGTTCCATACTTTTCATTGCAAGCAATACGCCAATGGTGCGAACTGTTTTGTGGCAGGCGTGAATCCAAAAAAAGCGGGTGAAGATTTTGAGGGCATCCCGGTGTATGCCTCCGTGCGTGATGCCAAAGCGGCAACGGGCGCAACCGTCTCTGTTATCTATGTGCCTCCTTCCGGTGCGGCGGCAGCGATTGATGAGGCAGTCGAAGCAGATTTGGATTTGGTGATCTGCATCACGGAAGGCATTCCTGTGCATGACATGCTGAAGACGCGCTACAAGATGATCGGTAAAAAAACAGTGCTCATTGGTCCAAACTGTCCGGGACTGATTACGCCAGATGAAATTAAGATCGGCATCATGCCGGGGCATATCCATAAAAAAGGGCGTATCGGCGTGGTGTCGCGCTCGGGTACGCTCACTTATGAAGCGGTGGGGCAACTCACTGCACTCGGTTATGGACAGTCCTCATGTGTGGGCATTGGCGGTGATCCAATCAACGGCATGAAACACATCGACGTGATGCGTTTATTCAACGACGATCCAGACACAGATGCGGTGATCATGGTGGGTGAAATCGGCGGTAGCGATGAAGAGGAATGCGCGCGTTGGATCAAAGACCATATGAAAAAACCCGTGGTGGGCTTTATCGCCGGTGTGACGGCGCCCGAGGGCAAGCGCATGGGTCATGCCGGTGCGATCATCTCGGGTGGGCAGGGTGGTGCTAATGAGAAATTGGCGGTGATGGAAGAGTGCGGTATTCACATCACACGTAACCCAGCAGAGATGGGGCGTGTCATGCAGAAAATCTTGAAGGGATAATGTGATGTTGGAAATGCTGAGCTCTGCCCAATTTTGGGTAGATGTATTTAAGATCATCATGATCGACTTGCTGTTATCTGGGGATAACGCAGTGGTGATTGCGTTGGCTTGTCGCAACTTGCCTGCAGCGCAACGTAAGAAGGGCATTCTGTACGGCGTGGGTGGTGCGATTGGTTTGCGTATCGTATTGACTTTCTTTGCTGTGAGCTTGCTAGCGTTGCCTTATTTGAAGTTGGTGGGTGCGTTGCTACTACTCTGGATTGGTATCAAATTGCTACTGCCAGACGATGAGCACAGCGAAGGTAATATCAAGGCAGATACGCATCTGTGGGGCGCGATAAAAACCATCATCATTGCAGACTTTGTGATGAGCCTCGATAACGTGCTGGGTGTGGCGGGAGCGGCGCATGGCAATGTGATGCTGTTGGTGTTCGGTTTGCTGATTAGCATACCGATGATCGCGTGGAGTAGTCAGTTGGTATTGAAACTCATCGACCGTTTCCCATTTATTGTTTTCGCTGGAGGAGCGTTGTTAGGATACGTTGCCGGTGAGATGTTGCTGGGCGAAGCATTATTTAAGCCTTGGGTCGAAGCGCAACATGCTTTGCATTGGATCGTTCCAGGATTCTGTGCGCTGTTGGTATTGGGGGTCGGCAAATGGTTGGCTATGCGCAAAGTTGCGACAGCTGAGGTGATCGATCTGGTGGATGAGCAAGTGCCTGCTAAACAGGGCGATCAAGCCTAAGTGAGGAAAGTGAAATGAAAATATTGATTCCAGTAGATGGCTCCATCAATGCTGAGCGTGCGGTAGATTATGTGATTGCTAATGCAGCTCAATTCAAAGAGCCACCGCAAATTTGCTTGCTCAATGTGCAGTGGAAACTGGCGTCGGGTAACGTTAAGTTATTCATCAGGCAAGACACGATCAATGATTATTATCGTGAGCAGGGGGCTGTGGCACTCACTCAGGCGCGAGCTAAGCTAGACAAGGTTGGCTTGGCTTACACCTATCATGTAAGTGTGGGCTCGCCTGCTGAGGGCGTGGTGCAATACGCTCAAGAGCATCAGGTTGAGCAAATTGTGATGAGCGCACATGGTGAAACGTCTTTATCCACACTGTTGTTAGGTTCTGTAGCAAGTAAAGTTGTTCATTTGGCAAAAGTCCCTGTTTTGCTCGTCAAATAAAAATATCTAGATAATTCAATTAAATCAGATCGCTATAGTTTGCCATTGAAAAATGTTTTAGTATCTGGCGAAGAGGAAAACAGAATGACAAAGGTGGGGCATGGCTAACATCAAAAAAGTGACGTTCTTCAAAGCCGATTGGTTTGTTGGCGTACTAGTTGCATTGGTGTTTTTGGCGACGGCGAACTCTGATTTGATGCAAAGCCTTGAGCGCAAGGCTTATGACATTGGCGTGCGCGCTTCTTCTCGTGTGGCGAGTGACAAAATCGCCATCATCGCGATTGACGATGACAGCATTGCCAACCTTGGACGCTGGCCTTGGCCACGTGAGACCCAAGGTAAGTTGTTAGATATTTTGGCGAGTGGTCATGCCAAAGTCATCGGTAATACCGTGTTTTTCTCTGAGCCGCAAGTTGATGCAGGCTTGGAATATGTCAATAAACTGGCGACTGTTCTCGCAACTTCAACGATTAAAGAATCTAATCCGGTCGAGTGGGAACAGTTGAATCTGATCTTGCTGGAAGCGATGTCACACCTCGATAACGACATGAAATTGGCTGAAAGTATGGCCAAGGCGAATTCGGTGTTGTTAGGCATGTATTTCGAATTAGGCGAGCCGCAAGGCAGGCCAAGTAACCCTCTGCCAGAGTATGTGTTGAAAAACGGTTTGGCGAATATCAAAGAAGGCACTCCGGGGATGTTCCCCATCCAGAGCAACGGCGCACAGGTGCCTATTCCGATTTTGGGCTCATTGGCAGTTGCTATCGGCCACCTCAATGTCACACCGGATATCGATGGGGGTATTCGCACTGAGCCGCTCGTGTTGAATTATTTCGATCAGTTTTACCCTTCGTTGTCATTGATGTTGGCGGCCAAAAGTTTGAATCTTGAGCCAAAAGATATTCAAGTTAATCTTGGGCAGAGTGTGAAGATTGGTAGCTTAAATATCGTGACGGACCCCTTGTCGCGCATGCACACTTATTTTTATAGCGACCGTGACGGGAAGCCCGCGTTTCAAGTGGATTCGTTCTACGATGTGCTGTCGGGAAAAATTCCTGCCGATAAATATCGCGACAAAATTGTGCTCATCGGTGCAACAGCTGCGGGTGTCGGCGCACTACAGGTGACGCCAGTTTCTGCCGGGATGTCGCCTGTGGTTACTTTGGCGCATTCTATTTCGAGCATTCTCAAACAGGATTTCTTTGTGGTGCCGAGCTGGGCGTTTTGGGCGCAAACAGGTATCTTTTTGCTGATCGCGTTGTATCTCATTTTACTATTGCCCCGGCTGAGTGCTGGTATTGGAGCAATTGTGACGGTCGTTTTGTTTGTTTCTCTTTTGACTAGTCACTTTGTGTTGATGACCACGCAAGCACTTTGGATACAGTTGATGTTGCCGGCGGCTTTGTTGTTGGTGGGCCATTTATTGTTGACGACCAAACGCTTCTTAGTGACTGAGCAAGGCAAGATTAAATCGGATGCCGACTCCGCTGAAAGTAACCGCATGTTGGGGTTGGCTTTTCAAGGGCAAGGTCAACTGGATATTGCATTTGATAAGCTGCGCAAAGTGCCTATTGACGATAGCTTGATGGATGTGTTGTATAACTTGGGTTTAGACTTTGAGCGCAAGCGCCAGTTTAATAAGGCGGAGTCAGTGTTTAAATACATGACTGACTACAACCCAAAATTCCGTGATTTAGAGCAGCGCATGAGTCAAGCTAAGACAATGTCTGAAACGGTCATTTTGGGAGGGGCATCGGGCAAGAGTAATGCGAGCACGATGATGTTGGACAAGGCCGGCGTCAGTAAACCAATGTTGGGTCGTTACGAAATCGAAAAAGAGCTGGGCAAGGGCGCGATGGGCGTGGTCTATCTCGGCAAAGATCCCAAAATTAGCCGCGTGGTGGCCATCAAAACCATGAATTTGTCGCAAGAGTTCGATGCGGATGAGCTGGAAGATGTTAAGGCGCGCTTCTTCCGCGAGGCAGAAACTGCGGGCCGTTTAAATCATCCGAATATCGTGACGATGTACGATGCGGGCGAAGAGCACGATCTAGCTTACATAGCGATGGAGTTCTTAAAAGGGAAGGATCTCGTCCCCTACACCAAGCGGGATAATTTGCTGCCTTTGCCTAAAGTGTTGAGTATCATTGCACGCGTAGCTGATGCGCTTGGCTATGCGCACACGCTCCATGTGGTGCACCGCGACATTAAACCGGCAAATATCATGTATGACATGGAAAGTGACACGGCTAAGGTGACCGATTTTGGTATTGCACGAATCACTGATTCGTCCAAAACCAAAACGGGCATGGTATTGGGGACGCCCTCCTATATGTCACCAGAGCAATTGGCGGGTACCAAAATTGAGGGGCAGTCAGACTTGTTCTCCTTGGGAGCGAGTTTGTATCAAATGGTGTGTGGTAAGCTACCCTTTGAGGGAGACTCAATGGCGCAACTGATGTTCCGAATTGCGAATGAGCCGCATGCAGATATTCGTACGATTAGCCCAGATGTGCCAGCCTGTGTCGTTGACGTAATCAATAAGGCGCTGGCAAAAAAAGTAGAAGATCGTTTTCAAACCGGACAGGAAATGGCAGAGGCGATACGCCAGTGTGCGGCGACTTTGCACTAAATATTGAATTGCAGGGGTGGAGTGTGAAAATACAAGACGCGCTAGAGATGGTAAGTCAGACCCATCCAGGAATGGTCAGGTCTCACAACGAAGATAGTGTGGCGTTTGATTTGCCGTCAGGCCTGGTGGTTTTGGCAGACGGTATGGGGGGCTACAATGCTGGCGAGGTGGCCAGCGGCATTGCGGTTTCAGTTGTGGCAACTGAGATTAAGCATCGTTTGGAAAGCGTAAAGCCTGAAGAGCAAGATGCTTTTAGCGGCGAGGATGAAGCGGTAGTTTTGTTGCGCGATAATGTGCAAAAAGCGAACTCCTCTATTTTTCATGCCGCAGAAAGCCAGCCGCAATATTCCGGCATGGGAACAACGATAGTGGCGGCGTTGTTTTATGATGATCGGGTGGCAGTTGCGCATGTGGGTGATTCTCGAATGTACCGCCTGCGAGGTGAAACATTTGAAACCATCACGCGCGATCACTCTTTGCTGCAAGAGCAAATTGATAGCGGCATGATCAGTAAACAAGATGCGCGTACTTCTAAGAATAAAAACTTAGTCACACGTGCCGTGGGTATTGATGATGACGTAGATGTTGAAATCCATATTCATGATTTGCAGGTGGGCGATGTTTATTTACTCTGCTCTGATGGATTGAATGATATGGTCGAAGACGAAGATATTGGTTCGACATTGCAAATGTTGCGGGCTAACTTGCCCTTAGCCGCAACTCAGCTGATACAAATGGCAAACGACAACGGCGGACGCGATAATGTCTCCGTTATCTTAGTGAAAGTAAATGGTAAATTTGCAACCCCGAGTGGATGGGTGCAAAAATTATTGTCTTGGTTTAAGAATTAACTACGGGGATTGATGATATGCCGGCTAAATTGATACTCAGCATGGATGGCGTGGTGCTGAAAGAGTATGTGCTAAATAAAGAGCGCACGACAATCGGTCGTAAACCGCATAACGACATTGTGATCGACAACTTAGCGATTAGTAGCGAGCACGCGGCGATCATTACGATTCTGAATGACTCCTTTCTAGAGGATTTGGAAAGTACAAATGGTCTTGCAGTAAATGGAACAGCGACTAAAAAGCACTTCCTGCAAAATAATGACCTCATTGAAATTGGAAAATATAAGCTGAAATATTTGAATGATCAGCCAGCGCAAGCTCCGTCAGCTGATTTTGAAAAAACGATGGTGTTGAGCAGGCCGGTTAAGACTTCCCAAGCAGGGGCCGAGACGAGCGATTTTACTCGCACTCAAACTAATGTTGGGGTAGGGGATGTGACGGGGAAATTTGTTGCCGGCACTGATGGAGAGGTTGCGGCAGCAGCGCCAGCGGCCGTAAGTCAGGTTGCCGCAGTGCAAATTTTGAATGGACCCAATGCAGGTAAAGAGCTTGAGTTGGTCAAAAGTTTGACTACTTTAGGTAAGCCCGGCGTTCAAGTTGCTGTACTGGCTAAGCGTCCGCATGGTTTCTTTATTACTCATGTTGAAGGTGCAAAATTCCCGATGGTGAATGGAGCCTCGACCGGAGAGCAACCGCACCAACTTAATGATCATGACATCATTGAGTTGGCCGGCGTGAAAATGGAGTTTTATTTTAAAGCTTGATTTAGTACATTGAGCGATCAAACATTTTTTAATTCATATGACGAGGTTTGAGTGAAAAAGCATGCACTGTTAATTGCACTCGGCCTCGCTATCGTCTTTCTCTTCCTCGGCAACGCAGCAAGGTTTTATCAGCTTGGTTTCGTTAGTTTTGTAGAAGCAAAATTGTATGACACGCGCTTGCGTCTGACTTTGCCACACGTGAGCGATGATCGTATCGTTATTTTAGATATTGATGAGAAAAGTCTAAAAGAAGAAGGGCGTTGGCCTTGGGGTCGTGACAAGCTTGCTTCACTGATGGACAAGCTATTCGACAAATATAATGTTGCAGTCGTAGGCTTCGACGTCGTATTTGCCGAAAGAGATAGTAGTTCCGGTCTTAAAGTTTTGCAGGAATTGGGTAAAAATCAACTCAAAGATGTCGCTCAGTTTCAGTCAGTTTTATCTCAGATCAAACCTCAACTTGAATATGACAATCTGTTCGTCAATAAGATGAAGCAGAGAAATATTGTTTTGGGGTATTACTTCAATTCTGCAAAAGATGTTTCGGGAGCTTTGCCAGCGCCAGTTTTTGAAGCGGGTTCATTTAAAGGTCGCCCCATTAATTTTTCGAAATGGGAGGGCTATGGTGCGAATCTTTCCGAGTTTCAAGCGAATGCCGCATCAGCAGGGCACTTTAATCCGCAGGTGGATTTCGACGGCATTGTTAGGCGCATTCCCATGGTGGTGGAATATGCAGGCGCTTACTATGAGTCATTGTCGCTGGCGGTTGTGCGTACGGCCTTGGGTTCACCGCAACTAATTCCTGGCTATGGCGAGGGCGCAAATGCAAAAGATTATGCTGGCTTGGAGTGGTTAGAGCTAGCTACCTCGCAGGGTAAGTTGAGTATTCCTGTGGATGCAAAGGTAGATGCGCTAGTGCCCTATAGTGGTGGACGTAATACCTTTAAATATATTTCGGTAGTAGACGTCTTGAAAGAGCGCGTGGCGCTAGATGATTTAAAAAATAAAATAATTTTGATCGGAACCACCGCGCCAGGTTTATTGGATTTGCGAGCAACACCTGTGGATGAAGTATTCCCGGGAGTTGAGATTCACGCGAACATGATTAGTGGCATTCTCAATCAATCGATTAAATCTAACCCGCCATATGTCCTTGGCGTGGAGGTTTTGCTCATACTCCTGGTGGGGATTGCCATGGCTTTTATACTGCCTTTGCTCAACCCCTTGCAGAATACTTTGGTGACAGTTGTTATATTGATTGCGACAGTGGTCATTAACGGCGGCGTGTGGCAATACGGCAATATTGCGTTACCCCTGGGCGGCGGCCTAATGATGATCGTTGCACTTTTTGCACTTAATATGTCCTATGGTTATTTCGTGGAATCGCGCACTAAGCGGCAAATTACTAATCTGTTTGGACAGTACGTGCCGAAAGAAGTGGTCAGCGAAATGAGTGAGCGTCCAGAAAGCGTTTCAATGGAAGGAGAGGGGCGTGAGATGACCACTCTATTTTCTGACGTGCGAGGCTTTACCACTATTTCAGAAGGGCTAGATCCTAAAGAGCTTTCATTGTTGATGAATGAGTTTTTGACACCGCTGTCACGCGTTGTTTATAAGCATCGTGGCACCATCGACAAATATATGGGCGACTGCATCATGGCGTTTTGGGGGGCTCCGCTGCCGGATGCAAATCATGCGCATCATTCGATTGTGGCGGGCTTGGAAATGTTGCAAACATTAGAGGCGTTGCAACCACACTTTAAAGAACGTGGTTGGCCTCCCATACATATTGGTGTGGGTATCAATACTGGAATGGTGAGTGTAGGCAACATGGGCTCCGAGGTGCGTGTCGCCTATACCGTAATGGGCGATGCAGTGAACTTGGCTTCGCGATTGGAAGGCATTACCAAAGAATATGGTGTTGGCATAGTTGTCGGTGAAAAGACCAAGGAGGTTGCACCTGACTTTGTGTATCGCGAGCTCGATTTGGTGCGGGTCAAAGGTAAGGATAAGCCCGTTGCGATTTTTCAGCCGATGGGTCTGACAGGACAACTCGAAAAAGATACCTTGGAAGAAATGAAGTTGTTTCATCAAGCACTACGATCCTATCGCAAACAAGAATGGGATCAGGCTGAGTTGCAGTTATTCAATTTGCAAAAAATGTCTCCGCAAGAAAAGCTGTATCAAGTCTATGCGGAACGTGTTGTTTACTTCCGTCAGAATCCGCCAGGTAGTGAGTGGGATGGCGTATTTGTATTTAAAACAAAATAAATTACTAACTACATATTAAGTTAGCAATTTAATCGGCCAGGGATGGTTCAACGATGAAGTTAAGAATTCTAGGTTGCAGTGGCGGAATAGGTGGAAACTTGCGCACGACTTCGATGTTGCTCGATCACGATATATTGATTGATGCAGGAACCGGGGTGGGTGATTTAAGTTTGGCTGAGATGATTTTGATCGACCATGTTTTTGTCACCCATTCCCACTTGGACCATGTGGCGTGTATCCCTTTGCTGGTTGATAGCGTTGGGGCTATGAGAGATAAACCGCTAACTGTTCACGCAACTGCAGAAACCATCGCCACTCTTAAGCAGCATATTTTTAATTGGTCGATCTGGCCTGACTTCAGCGTGATCCCTAATGCGCAACAGCCTTGTTTGCGTTATGAGGCGATAGAGCTAGGCAAAACTGTTGATTTGCAGGGACGTAAGGTTACCGCAATACCTGCTAACCACGTTGTGCCTGCAGTTGGATTTTTATTGGATAGCGGAGTGGCGAGTTTAGCGTTTAGCGGCGACACCTCGGTGTGTTCTGCACTGTGGGACACCTTGAATAGTATTGAAAATTTGCAATACCTAATCGTGGAAACCGCATTCTCAAATGCTGAGTTGGATTTAGCACTGATGTCTAAACATTTTTGTCCAAGCCTGTTGGCTAAAGACATCGTTAAGCTCAAACGTAATCCGCAAATTTATATCACGCATTTAAAACCAGGTGAGGTGGAGTTGACGATGCAGGAAATTAGTGAATGCGTCGTTGGCTTTATTCCTAAAATGCTCCAAAACGGACAAGAGTTCGAGTTTTAACACAAGGATAAATTGAGTCGTATGCATGATATTTTAGATATTCGAGTGCTTGCAGCCTTAGAGCCCATCTCGTCATTTGGTCCTTCGCGGCTAAGAGAGTTGCTTGAGTATTGTCATTTGGAAACTATTGCACAGGGGCAAGACCCATTCGCGGGCCGTTCGTTGCAAGGACAGTCAGTCTATCTGGTGAGAGGCGAGCTCGAAATTAATTATGCTGATGGCAATAATGTGGTTATGTGTGCAGACTCTGAGTGGGCTCGCCATCCTATTGGCAAGCGCCAGCCCAATATTAATTCAGCCAAGGCGCTCACTCGCATTCAGCTATTACGAGTGGATGATGAGCTGCTCGATCAGATGATTACCTGGGATCAGTTTTCCTATCACGATGAAAGCAAAGCACCTCAGGCGAAAAAAAACGCGGATACGGTGGTTAAGCGATTATTAAATTCGGGCATGTTTAGTGCTGAAAATCTGCATAACAGCCCATTTGCCCATTTGCCCTCAGCCAACATTGGCATGCTGCTAGAACGCATCGAAGTGGTGGCGGTGTGGGATAAAGAAGTCATCATCCATGAAGGGGGTGAGGGTGATTACTACTATTTGATTGAGAGCGGACGTGCTCAAGTGACGCGAATGGTCGGTGGAACTCAGATGGTGTTGGCCGAACTTAAAGCCGGCGATGTATTCGGCGAAGAGGCGCTCATCTCAAATTCAAAACGCAATGCGACCGTGACCATGAGAAGTAATGGAGTCCTGCTTAGACTCAAGAAGCAAGACTTTCTTGAGCTGATGCAAGAACCTCTGTTGCATAAAATTAGCTATGCCGAGGCCAAAAAAGAAGTGGCGACGGGGGCTGTTTGGTTAGACGTGCGACATCCTCCAGAGTACCGTTTTGACAAACTACCCGGGGCGATTAATGTGCCGCTAAACGATATCCGCAATGCGGTTGGCGCGTTAAGTAAAGATGTACCTTATATTGCCTATTGCCAGAGTGGTCGCCGTAGTGCCGCCGCCGCTTTTATTTTGGCGCAAGCGGGTTACAAAGTGAACGTGTTAGAAAACGGACTTTGGTCTATTCCAAAGTCAGAGCAGCAATAAAAGGAAAGTCGGAATAGTTATGAATAATGTGGTGCAAGGCAATGTGAATGAAATTGGTGCACAGCTGGAGTTCACAAAAAATCTGAACCAAGTTACCAACAAGATTCACGCGACGAATAATATCGACGAAATTATGTTGGATGTCAGCAAGGACATTTGCAATCTTTTTAATGCTGATCGTTTAACTGTTTATGTGGTTGCAGAAGATAAAGCTTCGTTAATTTCTAAAGTTAAAACGGGACTAAATTCTTTTAAAGATCTCAAGCTTCCGATTGCAGAACAAAGTATCGCCGGTTTTGCAGCGTTCAATAAAAAGCTGCTCAATATTAAAGATGTGTACGACGAACATGAGCTGACTTCATTCAGCGCAACTTTGCGCTTTTTGCAAGACGTGGATAAACGCACCGGTTATCGCACCAAGCAAATGTTGGTTGCGCCCATCCTAGAAACAACTTCCGGCGAGTTAATCGGCGTTATTCAGGTTATTAACAACAAGGCTGGCATTCCCTTTCCTGAGTTGGTGGAGGAAGGCGTGCGTGAGCTGTCACAGACGCTTGCAGTAGCCTTACGTCAGCGTCAGCAGCAAGCGGGAATAGTCAAAACTAAATATGATTATTTGGTGGCCGATGCAGTGATGTCGGCGGCAGAGTTTGAATTGGCCACCCGTACCGCACGGCGCAAGGGCGTTGATGTTGAAGATGTGCTGATTGATGAGTTTCAAGTAAAAACAGAGGCATTAGGTAAGGCGCTATCCAGCTTTTTTGGTGTGCCCTATGAGCCGTACAAATCTGACCGTATTAAACCGGGTGAGTTACTTAAAAATCTACGCCGCGAATACGTGGAGAGTAGCCACTGGGTGCCGATTGATGACTCTTCAGATGGGCTCATTATTCTCACCACCGACCCTGAACGAATTCAAGCCTCGCGCGTTGTAAACAACATCTTTCCTAAGCATCGGCTGATTTATCGTGTCTGCCCGCAACGTGAATTTAAGGCCACGCTTGATCTGTTTTACGGTGGCAGCAGTAGTTCAGAGACTACTGGCAGCATGGAAGACATGGGCTCCATGGATGACCTACTCACTTCACTTGGATCGGATGAGGAAGAATCCAGTGCGCTTAGTCAAGAAGACGTTAGTGCGGCTGCGGATAACGAGTTGGTCAAGTTGGTGAATAAGATTATCGTGGATGCCTACAAGATGGGCGCATCCGATATTCATATCGAGCCGATGCCGGGCAAGGGTAAAACCGGGGTTCGGTTACGTAAAGACGGCTCCTTGCTCAACTACATTGAGGTTCCTTCGACCTATCGCAATGCCTTGGTTACGCGACTCAAGATCATGTGTGATTTAGATATTTCTGAAAAACGGAAACCGCAAGACGGCAAAATTAAATTTAAAAAATTTGGTCCGTTAGATATCGAGTTGCGTGTGGCAACTATTCCATCGCAGGGTGGCGTTGAAGATGTGGTGATGCGTATTCTGGCGTCAGGTGAGCCGATCCCGCTCGACAACATGGGCTTCTCGGTACGCAATTTGGAATTAGTCAAAACAACGGTCAGCAAACCTTATGGCTTGTTCTTTGTGTGTGGTCCAACCGGCTCGGGTAAAACCACTACTCTGCACTCCATCTTGAAGCACATTAATAACCCGGAGACGAAAATCTGGACAGCAGAAGATCCTGTTGAGATTACGCAAAAGGGGCTGCGCCAAGTACAGATTAACAAAAAGGCAGGGCTTGATTTTGCCACGGTCATGCGCGCATTTTTGCGTGCCGACCCAGATGTGATTATGGTCGGTGAGATGCGTGACAAAGAAACCGTATCTACCGGCATTGAGGCCTCGCTTACGGGCCACTTAGTATTTGCCACCTTGCACACCAATAGTGCGCCAGAGTCGATTAGTCGTTTGCTCGATATGGGTATGGATCCGTTTAACTTTGCCGATGCGTTATTGGGTATTTTGGCGCAGCGTCTTGCTAAGCGCTTATGCAAAGACTGCAAAAAACCACACATTGCTTCGCAAGAAGAAATTAAGGCACTACTGGTTGAATATGGCGCCGAGTTATTGACCACTGAAGGTTGGAAGAAAGACCCTAATGCCGCCTACAAAGCGCAGTACGCAGAATGGGTTAAATTGTTTGGGGACGACAAGGGGCAGATTACCTTGTACGACCATGTGGGTTGCGACAAATGTTCTGGTACGGGCTATCGTGGGCGTGTCGGTTTGCACGAATTGCTGATTGGAACTGACCCGATTAAAAAAGGCATTCAAGAACACGCGCGGGTTGCCGAATTATTTGCGATCGCGTTAGAAGAGGGGATGCGCACCCTGAAGCAAGACGGTATCGAAAAGGTTTTGTTGGGCATTACTGATATTCATCAAGTTCGCTCTGTCTGCATTAAGTAATCCTCCTGCGATGGAAGCTACCAATCTAAAGACCGGAGTTGATCAACCGCAAGCGCCGCTATCAACGCTAGAGGGCTTGTTGGCCCGTTTGCGCGATTTAAATGAGATTGGTGCGGCACTTTCAAACGAAAAAAATATCGACAAGCTACTTGAAGATATTTTATTGGCAGCCAAAAAGATCACCAATGCGGATGCTGGAACGCTCTATCTGGTCGATCCGGAAAAGAAAGTTTTGACCTTCGAAATTCTGCGCAATGACTCTTTAAAGATTCAAATGGGGGGGACTACAGGAGAGAAAATCTCTTTTTATCCGATCCAGCTTTATGTCAATGGCCAGCCAAACTTAGCGATGGTGGTGTCTTATTCAGCACTGCGTGGTGAAACTATTAATATCGAAGACGCCTATTTGGCTGAGGGCTTCGACTTCTCTGGCACGAAAAAATTCGATGCAAAAACGGGGTATCGCTCGCGCTCGTTTCTAACCGTGCCGATGCGCGATCATGAGCAAGAAATTATTGGGGTTTTGCAATTAATTAACTCGCTTGATCCGGTAACAAAGGAAGTTAGGCAGTTTAGCCAAGACGATCAGCAATTGCTCGAGTCGCTCGCTTCTCAGGCCGCCATTGCGCTGAGTAATCGCCGCTTGATTCAACAGTTGGAAGAGTTATTTGAGTCGTTTATTAGTCTCATCAATACCGCGATTGACGATAAATCTCCTTACACCGGGGGCCATTGCGCACGTGTGCCAGCACTTACCATGATGTTGGCAGAGGCGATTACTCAGGCAAAGCCGGGTGCGTCATTGCAAAACTTTGTCATGACCGAAAAAGAAAAATACGAACTCAAAATTGCAGCCCTGTTGCATGACTGCGGCAAAATCACGACACCTGTTCATGTGGTTGATAAATCTACCAAGCTGCAAACCATCTTTGATCGCATCCATTTGCTCGATACGCGCTTTGAGGTGCTTAAACGGGATGCGGAAATTAATTTTCTTCAGGCAGAAATCGCAGCGAAAGGGGATGTCGCGACAATAGAAATAAAACGCAAAGAATGCGCTGCGCTTCTAGTTCAACTTGAAGATGAACGAGTTTTTTTGCGCGAGAGCAATTTAGGCTCAGAAAAAATGAGTGATGCGGACCAGGATCGAGTGCGAGCCATTGCGCAACATCAATGGATCAATGAAGTCGGCCAGCAAGCTAATTTTCTGAGTGAAGATGAAGTGAGTAACTTGACGATTCGTGCGGGCACACTCACGGCAGCAGAACGCGGCATCATTAATCATCACATTGATGTCACGATTAAAATGTTGGAATCTTTGCCGTGGCCACGCCATTTGAAAAATGTTCCCGAGTTTGCTGGAGGGCATCACGAACGCATGGATGGCAAAGGCTATCCACGTGGATTAACTCGCGATCAGATGTCGGTGCAGGCGCGCATGATGGGTATCGCCGATATTTTTGAAGCGCTCACTGCCAAAGATCGGCCGTACAAAGATGGAAAAACACTGACCGAGTCGCTAAGAATTTTGGGTAACTTCAAAGAAAATGGGCACGTTGATCCTGAGTTATTTGATTTGTTTATTCGAGAAAAAGTGTATTTAAACTACGCGAAAAAATTCCTAGATCCTTCGCAGATTGACGAAGTAGACATCAGCAAAATTCCAGGCTATCAGCCATAGATTTTTTAATAGCATGATTAAATTGAGTTAATTGAACCCCCTATGTTGATTAACTGCGTAGCCTATAAAAACGGCATCAAACTCGCCGATCTTCCTGTTGAACAAATTAGTGACTATCTACAGCAACCAGATTGCTTTGTTTGGGTAGCGCTACGCGACACAACTGATATCGAATTAAACAAAATGCAGGAAGAATTTGGGCTGCATGATTTAGCGATTGAAGATGCACGTCATGGTCATCAGCGTCCAAAACTCGAAGAATATGACGATACGCTTTTTGTCGCGATGCACTTAGTCGAGGTGGTCGGGACAGAAATTGTCGTGGGCGAGGTGAGTATTTTTGTCGGGCGTAATTTCGTTTTGTCGATTCGCAATCGCAGTAACTTGCAATTTCTTGGCGTACGCGAACGTTGCGAGCGCCAGCCGGAATTATTGCAACTTGGGGCGGGCTTTGTGTTTTATGCGCTAATGGATGAGGTGGTCGATCGCTATTTTCCGGTGGTGGAAGACCTTGAGTCGCAATTAGAAAAAATTGAAGAGAATCTCTTTGATAAAGGCACGGCGCTTGCCAATATTTCAATGCTGTATGAACTTAAACGGAAAGTTGTTTTACTCAAGCACGCGGTTGTCCCATTAATGGAAACCACAGGAAAGCTCCACGGCGGGCGCGTGCCGCCTGTATGTGCTAATACGCAAGAATATTTTCGGGATGTGCATGACCATCTGACTCGCATTAACGCCTCTATCGAAAATATCCGTGAGACCATTACGACCGCAATTTTGGTTTGCCAGTCGACCGTGTCTATCGAGCAAAACGAAGTAAATAAACGTCTTGCGGCATGGGCAGGGATTTTTGCTGTTGCAACTGCGTTTGTTGGTGTGTGGGGAATGAACTTTGAAAATATGCCCGAATTGAAATGGAGCTTCGGCTATCCGTTGGCCTTGTTTCTAATTGGGGCTACTTGCGCTTATCTTTACTATCGATTTAGGCGTTCTGGCTGGTTGTAATGGATGTGCTGCCAATATGCACGGCAATGGGGCAAATCACATGTGGTTCTGTTTTGGAAGCAACCCTCTTGCCGGGAGGGTTGTGAAGGCTCGACAACCTTAGGGTTTAGCCTAATTGTTCATAGGACTTACTTGCAGTTATCTTTCCTACCGTTTCAATCGAGCAGGTGAATTGTGATTGATTCAACAAATGCAGCAAACAGAACAGTTTTGCAGTGCCCACTTTAACTAATTTTAGGAAAAAATAATGACAACATCTAATTTCGTCAAAGCAATCTACAAGGTAGCGATTCTAATATGTGCTTTGACTTCATTCGGCGTTCAAGCCGCAGATAAGCCCGCAGAAAAATCCACTAATGCTCGTGCACAGGTGGTATTTCAGGTGAGCGATGATGATGCTAAAAAATGGAATTTGGCACTTAATAATGCAAAAAATGTACAGCAAGAATTGGGTGTGAAAAACGTCGATGTTGAAATTGTGGTCTATGGCCCAGGAATTGGCATGCTCAAATTTGAATCGGCGGTCGCGAGCCGTATTGATGAAGCGCTAACCGCTGGAGTAAAAGTGGTGGCTTGTGAAAATACCATGAAGGCGCAAAAGCTAAGCAAAGCAGACATGATGACAACAATTGGTTATGTGCCGGCCGGCGTGGTTGAGATCATGAATAAACAAAAAGAGGGTTACGCGTATATTCGTCCCTAATTATTGGCAAGCAGCTTGCGTATCGCAAAGAAGGGGGCAGTGATTATGTTCACGCCCTTAAGTGTTTTGGCTACATTCTTTTATTGGCCAACAGTGCGGTTACGTCCAGCTGATTTTGCGGCATACAGTCGTTCATCCGCTTGATGTAACATCGCTTCAGAGGAGGTGAGATTGGTGTTGTCAGTTAAGCCAATGCTCACTGTGAAATGGATCTTGCCTCCCTGAGCAGAGAGTGTTTGCGCAGAAACAAATTGACGTAAGCGTTCGGCATACTGAAAACCGGCACTGCTATCTGTGTCTGGGCAAATCACCAGAAACTCTTCGCCACCAAGTCTGCATACAATATCCTGTTTGCGTGCTGCCTGACGCAAGCTTTGAGCAATGAGTTTAAGGGCTTCATCACCTACGGGATGCCCGTAAATGTCATTGATTGATTTGAAATGATCAATGTCGATCATCATGCAAGTCACTGGGCGAGAGCCGCGTATTGCTACAGCCCATTCTTGGTCTAGGCGCTCAATGCCATAGCGTCGGTTGGGTAAGTCGGTGAGCTCGTCAGTCAGTGCTAATACTTGCAATCGTTGGTTTGAGATGGCGAGCTCGTCGGCGAATTGACGTAGCTGTAAGCGATCTTCTTCCTGCGTTTCTTGCATGTGAATAATGCGTTGAGCGGCATTAATCCGAGCCATTAATATTTTTTCGTTAATCGGTGTCGTTAAGTAATCATTTGCACCAGCATCAAAAACCTCTACTAATCTATCCGTATTGTTTTGATCCGTGACGATGAAAACAAAAATTTTGTGCCACTCCGGGTGCTTACGTAGCGCTTTGCAACACTCAATACCATCCATGCCTTGCATGTCTAAATTGCTGATGATGAGCTGCGGAGGTCTTATTTTGATCTGCGCTAAAGCCGATGCTGCGCTACTAGCAATTGTCATTGTGTGACCAGCTGTTTCCAACATTTTTTTGTAAGACTGCTGTATAGCGGAATCATCTCCAACCAATAAGATGCGTAATTTCTGTGTTGGAAGTTGTGTATTGGGCAAATTATTTACGCCAACGTGTTCAGGATTGAGTGCGCTGGAATTAAGTATTTCGCTGAAGCTAGGCAGGCTTGGCATGGTGATGTTGAGCAAAGTTCCCCAGTCGCGCAAGCCTTGTACTACATGGTCGCCTACTTCGGTCAATATATTAGTTTCAATGCCTACCCGTGTAGCTAAGCGCAATAGTTTTGGAATCAGACGATAGCGTTCATAGGGTGTCGCAGTGCATACATCAGCCATGCAGTCAGCGAAGTGAAATAGCTGAAGTAAAAACCAATCTCGCTCACCTTCAGCGAAGGTGCTTTTTTCAGGGCGCTCCAGGTGTGTGGCTATTTGTTGGAAGAGTTCTGGCATACCCCAGTCAGCCAGCATCAATGCAGTGAGTTGATTGTGGCTGATGCCAAAAGCTACACTTTCGAGGTCGCCTAAGTTTTGAGTGGCGACTGACTTTTCTAGCACTTGCGAATAGTTTTGTGGGCAGATCGTCGCCATCGCTAGGCGGCCAATTTGGGCTAAGAGGCCAAGCAGAAATGCTTCATCGGCGACGCCGGCACGCATTTTTGTGACAATTTTTTGTGCAGTTATCGCACTGCAAGCAGAGTGAGACCAAAATTTTTGGTAATCAAACCCTTTGCACATGCCAGATCTAAAATCTGCAACCAACGACAAGCTGAGCGCGAGTTGCCGCACAGATTTGATGCCCAAAACAGTGACCGCATCGGTGATCGAAGCAATTGGCCGTCCTGAATTTTGTACAAGCAGATTGGCAGATTTAACAATGCGCCCTGCCAAGGCGGGATCTTTGCTGATGAGCAGAGAGATTTGCTGTGTTGTGGTATTTTCGTTGTTGGCTAGCTTGATAATTTGAAGCGCGACACCACGCGGCGAGGGCAATTTGCCATGAGCTTTAAACTCTTCAAATTTTTCAGTGATCGACTGATTCATGTAACCGCCACGATTCGTTGTGTGAGGATGGTCTAGCTAGGGGCCCGATTGTTCCATATTTGCAAGGGGATGACAAAGGGAAAGTCGGTTTCGTCGTGGGCTTGGTGTTGCGGGGCAACAAGAAAGCCGTTATATTCTGAGCCATGCACTTCTCCCGCCACATATCGCTTTTGCACTCAACGTTCAGCCTCCTGGCTGCGCTGTTGCTGCGGTCGCGCGCTCAATAATTTCTCTCAAAATATAAATGCTGCCGACATCTGTTTTTTTTGGTGTCGAGTCTTGAACGATTGCAATGGAGTACACCATGACTGACAAATTAATAATATTCGATACTACCTTGCGCGATGGGGAGCAAAGCCCCGGCGCGTCGATGACCAAAGAAGAAAAATTACGTATTGCACGCCAGTTAGAAAAACTTGGTGTTGATGTAATTGAAGCGGGGTTCGCTGCGGCAAGCCCTGGTGATGCAGATGCGATTCACTCTATTGCCCAAGTGATTGAGCGCTCAACGGTATGCTCTTTAGCACGTGCCAGCGAAAAGGACGTGCGCGCAGCCGGTGAGGCGATCAAACCCGCCAAGCATGGACGTATTCACACTTTTATTGCGACCTCTCCCATTCACATGGAAAAGAAATTGCGTATGTCACCCGATGAAGTGGTGGAACGTGCTGTCGCTGCGGTGAAATTGGCGCTGGAATATACCGACGATGTCGAGTTTTCTGCTGAAGACGCGGTGCGCTCCGAAATGGATTTCTTGGTACGCGTTTTTGATGCAGTGATTCAAGCTGGCGCTAAAACTTTGAACGTGCCCGATACCGTTGGTTACAGCATTCCCTTATTGTGGGGTGAACGCATGAAGCAGTTGATTGAGCGTGTGCCAAACAGCAATAAGGTCATTTGGTCTACCCACTGTCATAACGACTTAGGCATGGCGTCGGCTAATTCATTGGCTGCGGTGATGAACGGTGCGAGGCAGGTGGAATGTACGATCAACGGTTTAGGCGAACGCGCGGGTAATGCGTCGTTAGAAGAAATTGTGATGGCTGTAAAAACACGCCGTGATGTATTTACATGTGACACGCGTATCGACACAACACAGATTGTGGCGACTTCGAAGTTGGTTTCCAGCATCACGGGTTATCCGGTGCAACCGAACAAAGCGATTGTCGGCGCCAATGCGTTTGCGCATGAATCAGGCATTCATCAAGACGGCGTACTCAAACATCGTGAAACTTACGAGATCATGCGCGCCGAAGATGTGGGCTGGGGGGCGAATAAACTCACCTTGGGCAAATTATCAGGGCGTAACGCTTTCCGTTCTCGTTTACAAGAGTTGGGCATTGTGCTCAAAAACGAAGACGCTTTGAATGCAGCGTTTGTGCGCTTTAAAGATTTAGCCGATCGCAAGAGTGAAATCTTTGATGAAGATATTCAGGCCTTAGTGAGCGACGATGGTGTAGCACAAGTGAGCGATCATTTCCGCTTGGTGGCCATCGGCGCACACTCTGAAACGGGTAAGCTACCTGTGGCACGTGTGATCCTAAGCGTAGGTGGCAAGGAGCAGCAAGCCGACTCACAGGGCGGTGGTCCTGTAGATGCAACATTTAAAGCGATCGAGCAGATTGTGCAAAGTGGCACAGAGTTGTTGCTGTATTCGGTGAACAACATCACCAGCGGTACCGATGCTCAGGGTGAAGTGACAGTGCGGCTATCTAAAGGTGGGCGAGTGGTGAATGGGCAAGGGGCAGATACCGACATCGTAGTCGCTTCGGCCAAGGCTTATTTGAATGCGTTAAACAAACTTGATGCGGGCATTGATCGCGCTCATCCGCAGGTGTAATTTTTAAATTAAGCACAGAGCATTGCGCCCTAGGGTGCAATGCTCTTTTAATTGTAAGTTAAGGGATTTTTTTAGCAGGAAGTGGATGAATAAAACAGCACAAAAATTAGTCGCCTTTGCCCGTTATGTGATTGTTAAGTTTCGGCAGGATAAGTGCACACAGATGGCAGCGAGCCTGACCTTTGATACCTTGTTGTCGCTAGTGCCGTTGATTACCATCGCACTGACTTTGTTCTCAACATTCCCTGTTTTTGACGATTTTTCACTTCAGATAAAACGCTTTTTACTCAGCAATATGCTGCCTGAAACCGGCGGCAAAATGATAACACGCTATATCGAGCAGTTCGCAGAGAGTGCAACTCGACTTACTGCATTTGGCTTCGCGTTTTTGGCGATTACAGCGGTGTTGATCATGATAACGATGGATAACGCTTTCAATACGATCTGGCGTATCTCCAAGCCGCGTCCATGGTTAAAGCGTATGGTCATTTATTGGGCGGTGATTATTTTGGCGCCGCTATTAATTGGTGCGAGCTTATCGCTGACCTCGTGGGTGGTGGGCTTGTCGATGGGCTACGCCAAGCAAACGCCAATGTTTGGCATGCTGACTTTAAAAATCATGCCCGTCATTTTGACGACGCTCGCTTTTAGCTTGTTGTTTAGATGGGTGCCTAATCGCTATGTGTCGATACGTGATGCAATGGTTGGTGGTGTAGTGGCGGCGATTGCGTTTGAAGCGATGAGCAGCGGCTTCGGTTTTTTTATCTCGCATTTTTCCACTTACAAATTAGTCTATGGTGCATTTGCCAGCGTACCAATCTTCCTACTTTGGGTATATTTTTCGTGGATAACAATTTTGATGGGGGCGCTTATCGCTGCTTCCTTATCGCGCTGGCAACATCGCGGCACACAGCAGCTCAATGCAGCAGAGCAGTTTTATTTTTCCGTGCGAATTTTGGATTTGATGCATGAGGGATTAATAGAGGGGCAGTTGCAAACGGTTTCTTCACTCTCTACGCGTTTGAATTTGGCGTTTGAGGCAACAGAGGAGTTGCTGGGAAAATTGCAAAATGCGGACATGGTGCGCAAGCTTGCAGGACGAGGATGGAAGATGATTCGTACCCCGCCGCATATTTCAATTTACGAACTCTCTAATTTGTTTTTTCTGGATATCAGCAATCTGCCAACACAACAGGGCGATGCAGAAATTCATGCTTGGTTCGCAACAGTGTTACATGATCTGGAAAAAACCAAGAGTCAAACACTGTCGACTTTAATTACTCGCTAATCCCATAACGGCGTAATTCGGCGCGGCAGTTTTTGTAGTCAGGGCAAGCCGTTTCAACCACGCGCCAAAACGCTTCAGAGTGGTTCATTTCCACGAGGTGAGCCAACTCATGAATCACCACATAATCGATTAAGTGCAGCGGCATTTTGACCAATTGCCAGTTCAGTCTTACTACGCCACGCGACGTGCAGCTTCCCCATTGAGTTTTTGCGGATGAAAGTTTGATTTGCTGCGGTGAGACATTCATCAATGGTGAGTAGTGGGCGACACATTCAGAAAACACACGTTCTGCTTCGCGCCGATACCACTGTGTAACCACTTTCTCAATTTTTTGTTCATCCGTGATATTGATGAGGTGCACCACGAGTTGCTCTCCTCGCAACTGAGGAGGAGAGGCGAACAAACTGGGAATTGCGCGCAAGGTAAATACCTCGCCGCGAAATTCTATTTTTTGGCCATCGATCCATTGCGTTGGCGCTGGCTTTTTCGATTGCCAATTATTCAGCTTTTCAACGATCCAATCGGCCTTTTCACTGAGTACAGTGTGTAGCCATTTCTCAGGCGCACGCAACGGCATGTTGACGGTGAGACCATTGTCATCAATGCGTAAGCCGATGCTTCGTCTTTTGTTGCTGCGCTTGAGGGTGTAGGTGATGGGCGTTCCGGCAAGTTGAATGCTGCGCTGCTCGGTGGCGGGTGGTGCGATGGCTCGGCGTAACTTGCCCAGCATTACTGCATCCGTTCCATCTCTGTTTCGATCCACTCTTCCGCTTGGCGATTGATCTCGTCAGCTTTATGGCCGGCAGGGTCGATCGGTTTGCCGATGCTCATAGTGATGGTGCCGGGGGTTTTTAGTAAGGCATTGCGTGCCCAAAATTTACCTGCGTTGTGTGCCACAGGTACCACGGGGGCGCCAGTGGATTCACCCAGTAATGCGCCGCCCATTTTATATTTGCCACGCACGCCGTAAGGCATGCGAGTCCCTTCAGGAAAAATCACCACGCAAAATCCATTATCTAGGCGTTGCTTGCCTTGAGCGAGCAGTTGCTTCATCGCTTGTTTGCCTTTGCTGCGATTGATTGCAATCGGACTGGTGAGTGCCAAGCCCCAGCCAAAAAAAGGTAGCCAAAGCAACTCGCGCTTTAACACCCATACTTGGGGAGGGAAGACGGTTTGCAAGGCAAAGGTCTCCCAAGCAGATTGGTGTTTGCACAACACGATGCAAGGTTGTTTAGGGATATTTTCGATGCCTTTAACTTCGATACGAATGTCGCAAATTACACGTAGTAACCACATTACGCTGTGAGCTAAGCCGGAGATGATGCGATAGCGAGTGTGTGCATTCAGTGGGAAGGTGAACAGCACTATCGTGGCGTAAATGGGAATCCAGATGAATTGTACTAATTGAAATATTAGCGAACGGATGAAGATCATGTCAGGCGAGGATATGAGTCACAACTGCAGCGAGATCTGGAAATGTCAGCGTACCTTCGGGTAAGCCGCCTTTAGCTTGTGTCTTTGTACCTTTGCCTGTGAGAACGAGATAAGGCTGGGCACCAAGTCGAGCAGTTGCCTCAAGGTCACGCAGAGAGTCTCCAACCGCTGGCACGCCTTTGAGTTCCATGTTGTAGCGTTCGGCAATCTCTTCAATCATCCCACTCTTGGGTTTTCGGCACGCGCAATTCGCTTCGGCGGTGTGTGGGCAAAAAAATACAGCGTCGATGCGCCCACCCATGAGTGCACAGGCCTTGTGCATCTTGTCATGAATGGAATTGAGTATCGACATGTCAAATAAGCCACGTCCAACACCGGATTGATTGGTGGCGACGACGACGCGGTAGTCGGCCTGACATAAGCGGGCGATAGCCTCCAAGCTGCCCGGAATGGGTTTCCATTCCTCTGGGTTTTTGATGAACTGGTCGGAGTCGAAATTAATGACGCCATCGCGATCTAAGATAATGAGTTTCATGCTGCCAACTTTGAAATGTCTGCGACTTGATTCATCAGCGAACCGAGTTGCTGCAATAGCGCTGCTCGATTCATACGCAAAGTTTTATCTTCTGACATAACCATCACTTGATCGAAGAAGTCGTCGATGAAGGGTTTGAGTGTAACCAGTGCCTTTAAATTTTGGCCATAATCGCCGCGATCAAAATAGCCTTGCGCGAAAGGTGTGATGTCCTTAATCGCGGCAAATAGATTGCGCTCAGCTTCGTCGGTCATGAGTGCAGTGTCGACTTTTACGTTGCTCATCGCAGCGCCTAGCTCATCTTGATTTTTACGGATAATGTTTTGCACGCGCTTGTTCGCAGCGGCGAGATCTTTGGCAACAGCCAACGCGGCAAAAGTACGCACGCCATGCAGACGCGGCATGGCTTCATGTAGACGGCCGCCAATTGTGCTGAGGACCGCTTCAATGTGAGAGGCCTCAAAATGGCGGTCGCGCAAGTAGCCGCGCAAACGTTCCAGCATAAATCCTTCCACATCTTGAGCAACGGCTGCGTTCAGCATGCCAGCAGGGAAATTTTCAGCTGCAATTTTCAACAACAGGGGTAACGGCATATCGAGCGGCGTTTCAATCAAAATACGCAACACACCTAGCGCCTGACGACGTAAGCCGAATGGGTCTTTGTCGCCCGTTGGAATTTGCCCTATGCCATAAATGCCCAAGATGGTTTCTAACTTATCAGCTAACGCAACTGCGCAGGCAATCTTACTCTGCGGCAAACTGTCGCCGGCAAAGCGCGGGTGGTAGTGCGCTTCAATGGCTTCAGCCACTTCTGCTTTCTCGCCATCGTGCAGAGCGTAGTAGTGGCCCATCACACCTTGTAGTTCAGGAAACTCGCCCACCATGTCGGTGATGAGATCAGCCTTGCACAAGCGCGCTGCGAGCTCTGCATCTGCCTTGTTTGCGCCGAGCAAATGAGCGATGCCCCCGGCCAGTGTGGTGATGCGTTCAACGCGTTGAAGTTGCGAACCTAGTTTATTGTGGTAAACAACATGGCTTAGTTTTTCAACACGAGCCTCTAATTTTTGCTTGCGATCTTGGTTGTAGAAAAAGCGTGCATCGGCAAGGCGAGGGCGCACGACGCGTTGGTTGCCTTCGATGATGTGATGCGGGTCTGCTATCTGCATATTGGAGACGATCAAAAACTTATTCAGTAGTTTGCCGTTGCCATCAAGTAGAGGAAAGTATTTTTGATTTTGCTGCATGGTGAGAATCAAGCACTCTTGCGGCACTTCTAAGTATTCCTGCTCGAATTCGCCGACATACACTTCGGGCCACTCCACCAGTGCAGTTACCTCATCCAGCAACGTACTCAATACACTGCGGTCTTCATTGGAAAGGCTGAGAAGTTTCTGTATGTCGAAATTGGCATGGCCGACCCAAATCGCATTCAGCGACTCGGCGTGTTTGTCTAATTTAACCGCGATGATTTCACGACGCTTTGCAATACTCGGAATGACATGCCCTTCATTTTCGAGCACGCTTTCGTAATCGTCAGCGCGGGCGATGGTGAGCGCATCTTGCGCCAAGAAGCGGTGACCACTGGTGACATTGCCGCTTTGCAAGCCAAGCACTTCGACAAGGATGGTGCGACTACCATGCAACACGGTAAGCGCATGAACAGGACGCACAAACTGGTGGTCGGAATCACCCCAGCGCATCAATTTTGGGATGGGCAGTTTTTTGAGTGATTGCGCAACGATGTCCGTTAAAGAATCGTCTAGCGATTTACCTTTCTGTTCAATCTGGGCAACAAAATATTCCGCCTTGCCATCACTCACACGTTGCAGCTGCACAAAAGTTACGTTGGCAGAGCGCATGAAGCCTTCTAGCGCTTTGCTTGGTTTACCTTCGGCATCTAAGCCAGAAGCCACGGCAGGGCCCTTGCGGTCAATAATGCGATCAGCTTGTAAATCTGCGACATGGGTAATAGCCAGCGCTAGGCGACGGGGAGTGGCATAAGGTGTGCATTCGCTCTCTTCGCTTGCTAAGGCTTGCTCTTTTAGTGCGCTAAAAATTTCGTTAGCAAAAGTGGCGGATAGTTTTTCCAGCGCTTTCGGTGGCAGCTCTTCGGTGAGCAGTTCGATCAATAGCGTTTGTTTCATTTGGGCGCTCCGTTCTTCAACATCGGGAAGCCTAGTTTTTCACGCGAATCAAAATAAGCTTGAGCCACCGCACGGGAGAGGGTGCGCACACGTCCGATGTAACCGGCACGCTCAGTCACTGAAATTGCGCCACGTGCATCGAGCAAGTTAAAGCTGTGTGAACACTTCATCACCATCTCAAATCCAGGTAAGACCAAATTGGTCTCGATCAAGCGCTTTGCTTCGCTTTCGTATTCGTTGAAGTGGCGGAATAGCATTTCGATATTGGAATGTTCGAAATTGTATTTCGATTGCTCGACTTCGTTTTGATGATACACATCACCGTAGGTAACGACCGTGTCGCCGTTCTTTGCCCATACTAAATCGTAAACGTTCTCGACCCCTTGCAGATACATCGCGAGGCGCTCTAGACCGTAAGTGATTTCACCTAACACCGGTTTGCAAACAAGTGAGCCCACTTCTTGGAAGTAAGTGAACTGCGTCACTTCCATGCCATCGAGCCATACTTCCCAGCCCAAACCCCAGGCGCCCAAAGTAGGAGATTCCCAATCATCTTCGACAAAGCGAATGTCGTGTTCCTGAGTGTTAATGCCAAGCGCACGCAGGCTATCGAGATACAGCTCTTGTATGTTGTCCGGTGAAGGTTTTAGCGCGACTTGAAATTGATAGTAGTGCTGCAAGCGATTAGGGTTTTCGCCATAACGACCATCTTTTGGGCGGCGCGAAGGTTGTACATAAGCAGCACGCCAATGTTCAGGGCCGATGGCGCGTAGGAAAGTGGCAGTGTGAAAAGTGCCAGCGCCTACCTCGATGTCGTAGGGTTGCAACAAGGCGCAGCCCTGCTTATCCCAGAAGTTTTGCAAGGTCAGAATGACTTGTTGAAAAGTCGGCCCGTGGCCGACTTTCGGTGAAGACTCATGCGCGGAGCGCGTGATGTCGGAACCAAAAGTGCTCATATATAAAACCTGCAATATTTGCGAAGGTGCGCATTTTACGGGTTTTTAGAGCGTAGCGTCACCCTGTGTTCGTTGATAAATCGGTGCTTAAAATCTCTATTATCGAGGGCGAAGCCGGTGGCATGACTTCAAGTAAGCGGCTGTAAACGTTGCTGCGGCAAATTTGCTGTCACCCAATTCATAGAAAGACAGTATCGACACAATGTAATCTCTCTTGCTGAAGTCCATGAACGAGATCGGCGGCATTCCGGCAAGCATCAATGGCACATTGCATAAGGCGCGAGAGGTGCGTTTGTTGCCATCCGCAAAGGGTTGCAAATAAGGAATTCTGGTGAAGAGATAAAACGCACTTTCAATCGGGTCGGCGATGGTGGTGGAGGTTTCTAAGATGCGCTCCAGCATCTTGCGGATATAGCCCGTGCCGGGACGAAAGGGGGGTGAGTAAGTGGTTGTATTGATTCTCACCTCTTCATATTCGCGCACATTGCCTAATTGCTCTTTCTGTAAAAAGTGCGGCGAAGCATGCAACTCAGGCAGGCCGTGATCATCCGTTAATCGCTTGTGCACTTCGAAGATGCTATCAAGCGAGAGGTGATCGTATAAATACTCAAAGGCATTTTTATGATTGATGCTTCAAAAGGTTTTATTAAAGATGGCAGTATCATATTTCACTTCCCTTTTATCTTCTCTGAAAGTCAAGAAGAAAAAATGTAAAGAAACATAATTTGTTAACCTTCAGAATTGCATTCTTT